>NZ_JBHYXN010000019.1:0-146043 GCF_042752335.1 Streptomyces sp. NPDC059355
GGGGCCCGGGCCGGGGGGCCACCCCTTGGGGCGGGGGGGGGGGGGCGGGGGGGCCCGCCCCCGGCCACCCCGCCGCGCCCGGCCCCGGCCCCTCAAGCGCCGGCGGAACGGGACTTCTCCGTTTTCTCGGCCTTCTCAGCCTTCTCAGCCTTTTCGCCCTTTTCGGCCTTCTCCGGCTTTGACGCCGGCTTCGGCTTCGCCGCCTTCGGGAGGTCCGGGGCCACCCACGGTTTGGCCGGCTGCATGTTCTCCGGGCCGCCCGCCGGCGGCTGGCCGATCGAGGCCAGGGCCGCCTTCGCCTGCGGAACGCGGGCCGGCGAGAAGCGCGGGTTCGTCCGCAGCGCCTCCTGCAGATACCGCCGGGCCCCGGCGTCATCGCCCAGGCCCCGCTCGATCATCGCCCGGTGGAACGCGAAGTCCGCACTGCGCATCCCCCGGTCCGTGGACTTCTTCGCGTACTCCAGCGCCGCCGTGTCGTCGCCCGTCTTGTGCAGCGCCCACGCCAGCGCGTCCGCCACCTCCATGCTCTTGTGCCGCGACCACTCCTGCGTCAGCCGCCGCACGGCCGCCGCCGGATCCCCGTGGTCCGCCTCGAACAGGCCCAGGACCACCGCCTCGTTCACCCCCTCCGCCGCGCCCCGCGCAGCGGCCGTACGCAGCATGTCGTACGGGACCTTCGCCTCGTCCGCGCGCCCCAGCGCGTCCAGCAGCTCGCCCAGCTCCAGTGCCAGCCCCGGCACCTGCGACCGGCCCAGCGCCATCCGGTAGTCCCGGACGGCCTCCCCGCCCCGGCCCAGCCCGGCCAGCGCCCTGGCCCGGCCGCCCAGCGCCTGCGCCTGCGCCGGATCGGCGCGCAGCGCGCCCTCGTACTGGCGCAGCGCCTCCGCCGCGTCGCCCCGCTCCCAGGACAGCTCCCCGAGCCGGAACAGGACGTACGCCTTCTCCGCCGGCGCCTTCGCGGCGCCCCCCGCGTGCTCCATCGCCATCGTCGCGTCCTCGCGCCAGCCGCGGTCCCGGTAGACCTGCGAGGCCCGGATGAACGCGGCCAGCCCCGGCCGCAGGTCCAGCAGCCGTTCCATCGACCGCTCGGCGGCCTTGTAGTCGCCCAGGCCCGTGTACGCGTCCACCAGCACCGGGTACGCCGTCCACCGCTTCGGCGCCTGCGCCCGTACGAGCTCGCCCCACTTCTTGCCCGTCCCGAAGTCGCCGCGGGCATTGGCCAGCGTGCCCATGCCCGTCATCGCGTCGAAGTTGCCCTTCTCGGCCGGGCGGATCTCCAGCGACCGCTTCAAGGCCTTCTCGGCCTTCGGGTACCAGGCGGGCTCCGTCGTCCGGCGCGCCTGCTCCAGGTACGCCGCCCCGAGCACCGCCCAGGACGCGTCGTCCTTCTCGTGCCCCGCGACCCACTTCTCCCGGTCCGCGACCAGGGCCGTCAGGTCCACCGCCGCCGCCGGCGCACCCATGCCGACCGCCGACGCGGCCCGCTCGGTGGGCCCCGGCGGGCGGGCGTCGTCGCCCTGGCGGGCCGGCCGGATCAGCAGGGCCCCGGCGATCAGGACCACCGCGACCCCGGCCGCCACGAGCGTCTTGCGGCCGGTGAAGGTCACGGGTGGCGCGGGCTGCTGCGCTTCCTCGTCGACGCGGGCGACGCGGGCGGCGCGAGCAGCACGAGCAGTACGGGCGATACGGGCGATACGGGCGGTACGGGCGGTACGGGTGGCACGGTCCATGGGGTCACTGTGCGTCAATATGAAGAGTTCGCCGAGGTGTCCGAAGCCCGTCGCGGCCGTGTTCACACCGATGGCCCCCGGTGCCACGCTGGGCTCATGGATGTCACGGATGTCATGGCCGATGCCGGGGAAGACGATCTCTCCCTCCGGCTGCACGCGAGCCTCCTGGAAGGGCTCCCGCCCGAGGCTCTCCTCACCGACCCCGAGGTGACCGCCTCCTACGCCACCGACATGGCCACGTTCTGCGCCGCCGGCACCCCCGCGGCCGTGGTCCTGCCCCGCACCGTCGAACAGGTGCAGCACGTGCTGCGCACCGCCACCGCCCTGCGGGTCCCCGTCGTCCCGCAAGGCGCCCGCACCGGCCTGTCGGGCGCGGCCAACGCCTCCGACGGCTGCATCCTGCTCTCCCTCGTCAAGATGGACCGGATCCTGGAGATCAGCACCGTCGACCGCGTCGCCGTCGTCGAACCCGGCGTCGTGAACGCGGTGCTCTCACGGGCCGTCGCCGAACGGGGCCTGTTCTACCCGCCCGACCCCTCCAGCTGGGAGCAGTGCACGATCGGCGGCAACATCGGCACCGCGTCCGGCGGCCTGTGCTGCGTCAAGTACGGGGTCACCGCCGAGTACGTGCTCGGCCTCGACGTGGTCCTCGCCGACGGACGGCTGCTGCGCACGGGCCGGCGTACCGCCAAGGGCGTCGCCGGCTACGACCTCACCCGGCTCTTCGTCGGCTCCGAGGGCAGCCTCGGCGTCGTCGTCCAGGCCGTGCTCGCCCTGCGCCCCGCGCCGCCCCGCCAGCTCGCGCTCGCCGCCGAGTTCCCCTCGGCCGCGGCCGCCTGCGCGGCCGTCTGCGCCGTCATGGAGGCCGGCCTCACGCCCTCGCTGCTGGAGCTGATGGACCGTACGACCGTCCGCGCCGTCAACGCCCTCGGCAAGATGGGTCTGCCCGAGACCACCGAGGCCCTGCTGCTGGCCGCCTTCGACACCCCGCACGCACCCGAGGACCTCGCCGCCGTGGGGGAGCTGTGCCGGGCCGCAGGAGCCGGTGCCGTCGTCCCCGCCGAGGACGAGGCGGAGTCCGAACTGCTCCTCCAGGCCCGCCGGATGTCGCTGACCGCCCTGGACGCCCTGCGCCCGGCCACGATGATCGACGACGTCTGCGTACCGCGCTCGCGGCTCGCCGAGATGCTGGACGGGACGGCCGCCATCGCCCGCGCGTACGACCTGCTCATCGGGGTCTGCGCGCACGCCGGCGACGGCAACACGCACCCGGTGGTCTGCTTCGACCCGGCCGACGCGGACGAGACGCGGCGGGCCCGCGAGTCCTTCGACGAGATCATGGCGCTCGGACTGGCCCTCGGCGGGACCATCACCGGCGAGCACGGGGTCGGGGTCCTCAAGAAGGAGTGGCTCGCGCGCGAACTGGGGCCGGTCGGGATGGAGATGCAGCGCGCGGTCAAGCAGGCCTTCGACCCGCTCGGGCTGCTCAACCCCGGGAAGCTCTTCTGACCGTACGCCGGGTATGGACCGCTGCCGTGCGCAGTGGACGAGGCGGAGGTGACGGATCCGCATGATCACAGGTCCCCGTCCGCCGACTCGTCCGACGGCCAGGGGTCCCGCATCCACAGGTCGTCGGCCGGAGTGGGCGTGAGCAGCTCCGCCAGCGCGGCGTCCAGGCCCAGCCGGTCGGCCTCGGTGCCGGGCGGGACCACGCGCAGCGTGCGCTCCAGCCACGCCGACACGGCGGCGGCCGGGACCTCCAGCAGGGCGTCGCCGTCGGGGGAGGTGAGCGCCATGCAGAGGACGGCCCTGTTGTCGACCTTGGTGGGCCAGATCCGGACGTCTCCGTGGCCGCTCGGGCGGAACACCCCCTCGACCAGCAGCTCGCGGGCGAAGGTCCAGTTGACCGGGGTGCTGGAGCCGGTGTGGAAGGTGATGTGCACGGCGTACGGGTCGTCCGTCAGGTAGACCAGCCGGGCCGGGACGGCGACGCTGCGCTCGGGGGACAGGACCAGCTTGAGTTCCAGCTCGCGTTCGACGACGGGGTGGTGCATGGCGGCCTCGCTTCGGTTCTTCGGTGGTGTCGTGGGGCCGGGTTCGCGCCCCACACCCGGGGAGAGCACCGATGTGCCCGGGTATGACGCGACTTCGTGCACCGGATCGTGGATTGGCCGGATCCTGTCGGGTGACCGAAAACAGCCGTGACGTGCGACGTTCGCTCAAAGGCTTGGATTCTCCCGTTACCGGACCTCTCGGGGCACGGTTCTTGGCTATGGTCCTCCCCTGCACAAGCCTCAAGCCACGATCGGAGTTGGGGACATTGACGGCCTCCCCTGGTGACGGCGAGCACGCGGCCCGCGAGGGCTACTACCCCGATCCGTCCATCCCCGGGTTCGTCCGGTACTGGAACGGCCTGAACTGGGTTCCGGGTACGAGCCGCCCTGCCGCCGCCGCCCCTGCCGCCGCCGCTGCCCCCGCCCGGTCCGACGAGACGGGGCCGGTGTTCCTGGACGAGACCGGCGTGACGGAGGCGCTGCGGGAGCCGGAGCCGGTCGCTCCCGCGGCCCCCGCAGCCCCCGCGGCCCCCGCCGCCTCGTGGCAGGCCGATCCCCTGCACCAGTCCGGCTTCGGCGGGCCCCGCGACGACCGGGTGTCCTGGGGCAGCCCCGCGCAGCCGGAGCCCGACGGGGGCCACGGGCCCGCCGGTTCGGCGCCGGCCGGGGAATCGCAGGGCCGCGGGCCGCGCCCGGAGCCGCTGGAGGCGGCCGAACGCGCGGAGCGCGGGCCGGGGGTGTCCTTCGCCCGTACGCCCTCCGCGACCGCGGAGCGGTTCCCCGCGCAGGCCGCCGTACGGGGCCCCGCCGAGAGCGTGGGCATCCTGTCGGCCCGCTCCCCGGCCGCGGCTCCCGCCGAGCCCGCGTGGCCCTCCGCCGGCGACAGCGCCGCTCCGTCCGGCCTCACCTCGTCCTGGCCGGAAACCCCCCTCCACCGCGAACCGGCGACCCCGTCGGCATGGGACCCGGCCGACCGTGCCGACCGGCCGCAGGCTCCGCCGCGCCGCGACGCCGGGGCCCGCCCCGGGCCGGAGATCCCGGCCGGCTGGGAGCCCTCGGCTGGCCCCGAGACCGAGACGCCGATGTGGCGCGGCCGGTCGGCGCGGTCCCGGCCCGAGGGGCCGGCGGAGCGGGCTTCGCGGGCCGAGACCCCGCTCCGGCGCGGGCCCGTGGCTCCGGAGGACCGGTTCGCGCCGGATGCGTCGCCCGCGCAGGCCCCGGCGGCGCGCGGCTCCGCGCCCGGTCCCCGGTCGGCCGCACCCGCCCCGGCGGCGGGCCGCTCAGGATCCGGCCCGGCATCCGGCGCGGCATCCGGTCCGGTGGCCGGCCGTACGGCGCCCAGGGTGACCGAGCGGGCCGTGTTCGAGCGGATGGCGGAGCGGGCCATCCGGCCCGCCGGGCTCGTGCGCCGGCTCGTGGCCCGCGCGCTGGACACCCTCGTATACGGCGCGGTCGCGGCGGGAACCGCCTGGCCCCTCGCCCCCGCGGCCACCGCCCACCTGGAGGCCAAGGTCGACGCCGCCAAGGGCAGCGGACGTACCACCACGGTGTGGCTGTTCGACGCGACCATCGCCGGATACGCCGGCCTCGTCCTCGGCGCCGTACTGCTCTTCGGGGTGTTCTACGAGGCGCTCCCCACCGCCCGCTGGGGCCGCACCCCCGGCAAGAAGCTCCTCGGGATCCGGGTGCTGGCCGCCGCCACCCTGCGCCCGCCCACGTTCGGCGCGGCCCTGCGCCGCTGGCTGGTGTACGCGTTCCTCGGACTTCCCGGCAGCCTCTGGTGCCTCGGGGACCGGCCCCGCCGCCGGGGCTGGCACGACCGGGCGGCCAGGACGTACGTGGCCCGCTGACGCCCGGCCCGCAGCCCGCCGGGGGAGCCCTTCCCCCGAACGGACGCCGTCCCGTTGCGGGGTTCGCGGAGCCGGGTTCGACTCGGGCCATGAGTACCGATCAGCCGCCGCCGGGCCAGCCGCCCGAGGACGACCCGTTCCTCAAGAAGCCCCAGGAACCGACGCCTCCGTCGGGCGGTTCGCCGTACGACCGGCCCCCGGGCGGCCCGCCGCCGCCCCCGCCGCCGGGCGGCCCGTACGGCGGTGCGGGGGGCGGCGGCGGATACCCGCCCCCGCCGCCGCCCCCGCCGCCCGGAGGCCCGTACGGCGGCAGCGGCGGCTACGGCATGCCCGACCCGCTCGCCGGGATGCCCCCGCTGGCCGACTTCGGCAAGCGGCTCGGCGCCCGCATCATCGACGTGGTCATCGTGCTCATCCCGCTGTTCCTCATCCAGCTGGCCTTCGGCACGAACCGGTACAGGGTCGAGACGAACAAGGGTGAGGACGTCAGCGAGGTCTTCACCAAGTCGTACAGCGGCAGCGGCCTGGCGATGACGCTGATCTCGATCGTGTTCTTCGTCGGGTACGACTGGTGGTTCGCCAAGAAGGACGGCAGGACCCTCGGCAAGAGGGCGCTCGGGCTGCGCGTCGCGATGCTCAACGACGGCAGCGTCCCGCAGTCGGGCGCGGCGCTGGGCCGCGCCGCGATGCTCTGGCTGCCGGCGCTCATCTGCTGCCCGTGCCTGTGGCAGATCGTGCTGATCGTGTCGATCCTCGTGGACAAGCCGTACAAGCAGGGTCTCCACGACAAGGTGGGCAAGACGGTGGTGGTCACCGCATAGCGAGGCGACGCACCGGCGTACGAAGGGGCCGGGGCCCCGTGCGGCAGGCCCGCGTACGGCTCAGTGGTGCACCGGCTGTTCGACGGCGGCCGTCCGGGGCTCAGGCACCCGGGCGGCCGCCGCCGCGTCCGCGGGGACGGGCTCGGGCGCGCTCCGGGGCGGGTTCGCGGGCGTGATTTCGGTAACACCGGGGGAAACCAGGGGGGTACGGGCGGTGGCCCGGGCCGTGCCGGCCGGAGCCGCGTGCCGGCCGCGCCGGCGGGGGCTGGCCGCGGTGAGCGCGACGAGCAGTCCGAGGGCCAGGGCGGCGGTGGCGATGACGGCGATCCCGCGTCCCGTGCTCGTCTGCGAGAGCAGCAGCATGGCGATGGTGGACACGACGACGGTGGCGGACCCGTAGAACAACTGGGCGGCAGTCGGACGCGGCATGGCGGTATCCGTCCTCAAGGCGGGGAGGGGGAGTCTGCTCAACTAGGTCGCGCGTCAAGGGACTCTACGTCGGTGGATTCCCGAGCGGAACCGCCAGTAAGCGTGACCTAACCCACGGTGCCCGGCGCACGGGGGGCGTACGGGATCATTCGGCGTCACACGGCGGGGGTCGGGACGCGGCCTTCGTCCCGTCTGGCAGAGGAACGTCCGTATACCGGAACTGGCTGACCGCATAGTGCAGTTGTAAGGAACAAGTCAAGGTCTGTCTTTTCCTGAGACTCTCCGGTCAAATGTCGTCACTTGAGACGCGCGCCGCGCGGAACCCCCCACTCCAACGGAGATGTTCCGACCTGTGTCGCGGCCGCGGGAGGGGAACGACATCAAGTGACCAGCAATTCCGCTCGCAGACGAGCGCTGCGCGCCGCAGCCGTCGGTGTGACCCTGGCCGCCACCGCGGCTTCCGGCGCCTTCCTCGTCACTGCCCAGGCTTCCGAGGCGCCGTCGACCGCGCCCGCCTCGAACCGGCAGGACCCGACCGCCGCCTCGAAGGAGGCGGTCCAGCACAACCTGAAGGGCCCGTTCAGCGACCAGCAGGCGCAGGCCCGCGAAGCCGCCCTGGACCAGGTCCTGTCCGGCAAGAAGACCGTGGAGCAGCGGGGCGCTTCCAAGGTCGTCAAGCTCGACGACAAGAAGTACGTCGAGCTCGGCCGCGAGAAGACCGACAAGATCTTCACGATCCTCGTCGAGTTCGGCGACCAGGTCGACAACACGACCATGTTCGACCCGGACGGTCCCGACGGCCCCAAGCCGGCGGTCCCGAAGTACGGCGGCACCCCCGGTCCGCTGCGCAACACCATCGCGCAGCCGGACCGCAAGGACAACAACAGCACCGCCTGGCGCAAGGACTTCAGCCGCGACTACTTCCAGGACCTGTACTTCGGTACCGGTAAGGGCAAGGACTCGCTCAAGACCTACTACGAGAAGACCTCCTCGGGTCGCTACTCGGTCGACGGCCAGGTCGCCGACTGGGTCAAGATCCCGAACAACGAGGCCCGTTACGGCTCGAACTACTGCGGCCAGACCAACTGCGCCAACGTGTGGGACACCGTCCGCGACGGTGTCAACGCGTGGGTCGACGGCCAGAAGAAGGCCGGCAAGACCGACGCCGAGATCAAGGCCACGCTGGCGCAGTACGACCAGTGGGACCGCAACGACTTCGACGGCGACGGCAACTTCAACGAGCCCGACGGCTACATCGACCACTTCCAGATCGTCCACGCGGGCGAGGACGAGTCGGCCGGCGGCGGCGTGCAGGGCACCAACGCCCTGTGGGCGCACCGCTGGTACGCCTACGGCACCGACGCGGGCAAGACCGGCCCGGCGAACAACAAGGCCGGCGGCACCCAGATCGGCAGCACCGGCATCTGGGTCGGCGACTACACGATGCAGCCGGAGAACGGCGGCCTCGGCGTCTTCGCGCACGAGTACGGCCACGACCTCGGTCTGCCGGACCTCTACGACACCTCCGGTGGCGGCGAGAACTCGGTCGGTTTCTGGTCCCTGATGTCCGCCGGCTCCTGGCTCGGCGAGGGCAAGGACTCCATAGGCGACATGCCGGGCGACATGACCGCCTGGGACAAGCTCCAGCTGGGCTGGCTGAACTACGACACGGCCAAGGCCGCGACGAAGTCCACCCACAAGCTGGGTGTGTCGGAGTACAACACCAAGGACAAGCAGGCGCTGGTCGTCGAGCTGCCGAAGAAGCAGGTCAAGACCGACATCGTCGCTCCCGCCGAGGGCTCCTCGCAGTGGTGGAGCAACATGGGTGACGACCTCAAGAACACCCTCACCCGCTCGGTCGACCTGACCGGCAAGTCCTCCGCCGCACTGTCCCTCAAGGGCTGGTGGGACATCGAGAAGGACTACGACTACCTCTACACCGAGGTGTCCACCGACGGCGGCGCCACCTGGGCCGTCCTGAACGGCACCGCGGGCGGCAAGGCCATCCCGGCCGACGCCGCGGGCAACGCCGGCCTGACCGACGTCTCGGGCGGCTGGCAGGACCTGAAGTTCCCGCTCGACGCCTACGCCGGCAAGAAGATCGACCTCCGCTTCCGCTACCAGACGGACGGTGGCGCGGGCGGCAAGGGCTTCACCGCCGACGCCCTCGCGATCACCGCGGACGGCCAGACCCTGTTCACCGACGGCGCCGAGAACGGCGACAACGGCTGGACCGCCAAGGGCTTCTCCCGCCAGGGCTCCGGGTTCACCAAGGAGTACCCGCAGTACTACATCGCGGAGAACCGCCGCTACGTCTCGTACGACTCCACCCTCAAGGTGGGCCCGTACAACTTCGGCTGGGCCAACTCCAAGCCGGGCTGGGTCGAGCACTACCCGTACCAGGACGGCCTGCTGATCTGGCTGTGGGACAAGTCCCAGAAGGACAACAACACCAGCCAGCACCCGGGCTCGGGTCTGATCCTCCCGATCGACGCCAACGCCAAGCCGATGAAGTGGGCGGACGGCACCCTGCTGCGCAACAAGATCCAGCCGTACGACGCGACGTTCAGCGCGTACTCGACGGACGCGTTCACCCTGCACAAGAACGGTGAGTCGCTGTTCCTGAAGCCGAAGCCCGCGAACCTCGTCTTCGACGACCACAAGGGCAAGTACTACTACGACGAGAACCCGACCGGTTCGGTGAAGGTCGCTGACACCAACACCAAGATCAAGATCGTGAAGGAGCCGTACGACGGTCTCCAGATGACGGTCGAGGTCGGCCCCGCCGCCAAGTAATTCGGTAAACCTGCAGGTCAAAACATGATCGGCCGTCGCCCCCTAGCGGGCGGCGGCCGATCGCGTTTAGATGCGGGTGCGAGTTTTTCTTATTGACGGGGGAGCTGAAGATCATGCCCGGTGGAGGTTTCGTCAGATTGCCAGGCGGCAGCGTGGTGGTCGCGCTCACGCTGCCGAGGCCCTGCGGCGAGGGCGGAAACGTCCGCGTGCTGGTCCACGCCGCGAACCGGGCCCGCGCCCTGACCAGGCTGCGGAACCTCGGGATGCGGGCGGTGTACCTGCGCGGCAACGCACAGCCGCCGACCCCGGACGAGGTCACGGCCGTCCTGCACCACCCGGACGGCCTGCTGTGGCGCGGCGCCCCGGACCGGGCCCAGGAGCTCTGGCACCCGATCCGGGCCCTGCTGGGGCACTAGGGGCCACGGCCCCGCCAGGCGCCGTGGCCCCCGACGGCCCCCCTACGGGGCCTGGCGGGGGCTCTCGCCGATCAGCTTGACGCCGGCCGAGCGGAGCTCCTCCACCGCCCGGGAGGTCGTGTGAGGGGCCACGGCGGCCGTCAGGTCCAGCAGCACGCGGGTGGCGAAGCCCTCGCGGGCGGCGTCGAGGGCCGTGGCCCGCACGCAGTGGTCGGTGGCGATCCCGACGACGTCGACCTCGGTGACCTCCCGCTCGCGCAGCCACTGCGCGAGCCGGATGCCGTTCTCGTCGGCGCCCTCGAAGCCGCTGTACGCGGCCTCGTACGCGCCCTTGTCGAAGACGGCGGCGACGGCGCCGGAGGCGACGGCGGGGGCGAAGTTCGGGTGGAACCCGACGCCCTCGGTGCCCGCGACGCAGTGGACCGGCCAGGAGTTCTCGTAGTCCGGCTCGGCCGGGGGGTGCGCGAAGTGCGACCCGGGGTCGACGTGGTGGTCGCGGGTCGCGACCACGTGCCGGTAGCCGGCCGTGGCCTGGCCGATCAGCTCGGTGATCGCGGCGGCGACGTCGGCCCCGCCGGTGACCGCGAGGCTGCCGCCTTCGCAGAAGTCGTTCTGTACGTCGACGACGATCAGTGCGCGGTGCATGTCGCGTGTCCTTCGGTTGTCGTGTGTGCCGCTGCGCGGGCTCTTCCCCCGCCCCGCCCCTCCCCGAAACCGGGGGCGGCGCCCCCGGCCCCGGGGGCGCTCCCAGGGCTGTCCGGGGCCCCGCCCAGGGCTACGCGTACTCCGTCGGGATGACGGCCTCGCCCCGCGACAGCTGCGTCGCGGAGAGCGGGAGGCTCGCCAGGGCCTCGCGGTGCCGGTCGCGCGCGGCCTCCAGGGACTCCCGGGCCACCACCTCGCCCGCCTTCACCAGCTGGATCAGGAGCTGGGTGTCCGCGAGCGGCGCCGGGACCGCGCCGGTCCCGACGACCTCCGCCTCCGCCACGCCCTCCGCGTCGGTCCGCCGCGCCGCCCACTTGCGGCCGCCGATCGAGGTCTTCCCGCCCGAGGACTTCTTCGCCACCGGCACCAGCGGCGCCTTCGGGTCCGCCGACGCGGCCCGGGCCACCAGCTTGTAGACCATCGAGCACGTCGGGTGCCCGCTGCCCGTCACGAGCTGCGTGCCGACCCCGTAGGCGTCCACCGGAGCCGCCGCCAGCGAGGCGATCGCGTACTCGTCCAGGTCCGAGGTCACGACGATCCTCGTCCCCGTCGCCCCCAGCTCGTCGAGCTGCTGGCGCACCCGGTGGGCGACCAGCAGCAGGTCGCCGGAGTCGATCCGGACCGCGCCCAGGCCCGTGCCGGCGACCTCGACGGCCGTCCGTACGGCCTCGGCCACGTCGTACGTGTCCACCAGGAGCGTGGTCCCGCTGCCCAGCGAGGCCACCTGGGCCTGGAAGGCGTCCCGCTCGGTGTCGTGCACCAGCGTGAAGGCGTGCGCCGAGGTCCCGACCGTCGGGATCCCGTACCGGAACCCGGCCGCCAGGTCCGAGGTGGAGGTGAAGCCGCCGACGTACGCGGCCCGCGAGGCGGCCACCGCGGCCAGCTCGTGCGTGCGCCGCGCGCCCATCTCGATCAGGGGCCGCCCGCCGGCCGCCGAGGCCATCCGGGAGGCCGCGGCCGCGATCGCCGAGTCGTGGTTCAGGATCGACAGGATCACGGTCTCCAGCAGCACGCACTCGGCGAAACTGCCCTCGACGCGCAGGAGCGGCGAGCCGGGGAAGTAGACCTCGCCCTCCGGGTAGCCCCAGATGTCGCCCGAGAAGCGGTACGAGGCCAGCCAGTCCAGCGTCCGCATGTCGACGACGGCCCGCTCGCGCAGGAACTCCAGGACGGCCGTGTCGAAGCGGAAGTTCTCCACCGCGTCCAGGACGCGGCCGGTGCCCGCCACCACCCCGTAGCGGCGCCCCTCGGGCAGCCGCCGGGTGAATACCTCGAAGACCGACCGGCGGTCGGCGGTGCCGTTCGCCAGGGCGGCCTGCAGCATCGTGAGCTCGTAATGATCCGTGAAGAGCGCTGTCGACGGCACGTCCACCGGCAGGCCCAGGTCCGCAGGGTTCATGTCACGGATGCTAGCGCACATTTCGTCAGAGTGACGAGATCTCGGGACCCGTTTGTGCGACCGGCCGGTCGCAGTGGCAGCATGGGTCAAGTGAGTGTTGCTCCCATTGAGATCGAACGCACCGAGTCGGCCGAAGAGACCTTCGCGGTCCCCGAACCCGACGTCCCCTGGGTGACCCTGGTGCACAACGACCCGGTCAACCTCATGAGCTACGTGACGTACGTGTTCCAGGCGTACTTCGGCTATTCGAAGGACAAGGCGCACAAGCTGATGCTCGACGTCCACCACAAGGGGCGGGCGATCGTGTCCAGCGGCACCCGTGAGGAAATGGAGCGCGACGTGCAGGCCATGCACGGCTACGGCCTGTGGGCGACCCTCTCCCAGGACCGCATCTGATGGCGCGCTCCGCCGGGATGTTCGAAGCCCTGGGGGGCGGCGGCGCCGCCATCACGCTGGACGGGATCGAGATCTCCATCCTGCGCTCGCTGGCCGTCCAGCTGCTGGAGCTCATCGGACCGGGCGCGCCCGAGCCCGACGAGGACGCCGACCCGCTGGCCGTGCTGTTCGCCGAGGGTAACCAGGGGCCCACCGAGCGGCCCTCCGACCCCGCGCTGATCCGGCTCTTCCCCGACGCCTACGGCGGCCCCGGCCCCGAGGACCGGAAGGTGGACCCGGCCGAGCTGGCCGCGCGGTCGGCGGAGTTCCGCCGCTTCACCGAGAACGACCTGCGCACCCGCAAGCGGGAGGATGTGCTGGCCGTCGTACGGAGCCTGGACGGGATCGCTGCCGAAGGCGACGACGAGGCCGCCGTGCTGGAGCTCACCGGGGAACTCCCGCTGCGCTGGCTGGGCACGCTCAACGACCTGCGCCTGACGATCGCCGCACGTCTGGACATCACCGAGGACGACGAGAGCGCGGTGCTCTTCCGGCTGCCGGACGACGATCCGCGCAAGCCGATGGTGATGGCCTACCTGTGGCTCGGCGGCCTTCAGGAGACGCTCATCGAAACACTCTGAGACTTCCGCCGGTGCGAACGCTGTTCGCTCAGCGGACGCTCAAATCCGGATAACGATCAGATCACCGCGATGCGGTGATCTGATGCGTTTCAGGACTGATGTCCCGAATTTTTTGTGCTCCAGATCACTTCTCCGCGCCCCGGCCACCCATAAGCCCGTGATAAATCTTCACGACCGCCGCGGGGCGCCACCCATGTCCCCGGCCCGCTTGAACCGGCTGACCGCCGGGTGCAACTCCATCCGTATCCGGGGGGATCGAGGACCCGATCCGCTGCCTTCGAAGGCGCGGGTCGGCGTGGAGAAAGGCGCACCAAAACATGACCTCTGTGCAGGTCGAGCAGCACGACAAGACGCCCGGCGAGGGCGCCGCGGCCGAGGGTGGCGAGGGATACCACCGCGCACTCGGAGCCCGCCAGATCCAGATGATCGCGATCGGCGGAGCCATCGGCACCGGCCTCTTCCTGGGCGCCGGCAAGGCGATCTCGAAGGCGGGCCCCAGCCTGATCCTGGCCTACGCCATCGCGGGCCTGGTCATCTTCTTCATCATGCGCGCCCTCGGCGAGCTGCTGATGTACCGCCCGGTCTCGGGCTCCTTCTCGGACTACGCCCGGGAGTTCCTCGGCCCCTTCTGGGGGTACGCGACCGGCTGGACGTACTGGCTCTTCTGGGTGGTCACCGGCATCACCGAGGTGACCGCGGCGGCCAAGTACATGTCGTACTGGACCCATGACAGCTTCCCGCAGTGGGCCTACGCGCTGATCTTCACGGTCATCCTCTACACCGCCAACCTGATCTCGGTGAAGCTCTTCGGCGAGCTCGAGTTCTGGTTCTCCATGGTCAAGGTCACCGCCATCGTCGGCATGATCCTGATCTGCGCCGGCATCCTCACCGTCGGCTTCTCCGACGCCGCCGCAACCGCCTCCGTCTCCAACCTCTGGAGCGACCGCGGCTTCTTCCCGAACGGCATCGGCGAGACGCTGATGACGCTCCAGATCGTCATGTTCGCCTTCCTGGCGGTCGAGCTGGTCGGCGTCACCGCCGGCGAGTCCAAGGACCCCGAGAAGACCCTGCCCAAGGCCATCAACACCGTGCCGTGGCGCATCGCCGTCTTCTACGTCGGCGCGCTCATCATGATCATGTCGGTCATCCCGTGGTCCAACTTCAAGGCGGGCGAGAGCCCGTTCGTGCTGGCCTTCGAGAAGATGGGCCTCGGCGTCGGCGCCGCGATCGTCAACTTCGTCGTGCTGACCGCCGCGCTCTCCTCCTGCAACTCGGGCATGTACTCCACCGGCCGCATGCTGCGCGACCTCGCGCTCAACGGCCAGGGCCCGAAGTTCTTCACCAAGCTCACCAGGAGCGGCACCCCGCTCGTGGGCACCACCTTCTCCGCCGCGCTGATGCTGGTGGGCGTCTGGATCAACTACGTCGCCCCGGGCAAGGCCTTCGACTACGTCGTCTCCTTCGCCACCATCTCCGGCATGTGGGCCTGGATCATGATCCTGGTCTGCCAGATCCGCTACCGCGCCAAGGCCGACCGCGGCGAGCTGCCGCAGTCCCCGTTCCGCGCCCCCGGCGCCCCGTGGACCAGCTGGTTCGCCCTGCTGTTCATCGGCATGGTCATCGTGATGATGGGCATCGACAAGGACTCCCGCGTCTCGCTGTACTGCGCGCCGCTGTGGGGCCTGATCCTGGGCGTCTCGTACCTGGTGCTCAAGAAGCGCAACCCGGCCGGGGCCGCGTTCAACAAGGCCGACCGGACTTCGGAGCCGGTCGCCTGACCGATCCTGTCCAGCATCCGGGCCCTCCCGTACCACGCCTCGGTACGGGAGGGCCCGTCTGCTTATCCTGTCGACCATGCTGACCCTCACCCAGGCGCTGTACGACCGGATCGTCGAGCACGCCCGCAAGGACCACCCCGACGAGGCCTGCGGCGTCGTGGCCGGACCGGCCGGCACCGACCGCCCCGAGCGGTTCGTCCCCATGCTCAACGCGGCCCGCTCGCCCACGTTCTACGAGTTCGACTCGAAGGATCTGCTGCGGCTCTACCGCGAGCTCGACGACCGGGACGAGGAGCCCGTGATCGTCTACCACTCGCACACCGCGACCGAGGCCTACCCCTCCCGTACGGACGTCACGTACGCGAACGAGCCCGGCGCCCACTACGTGCTGGTCTCCACGGCGGACACCGACGGCCTCGGCGAGTTCCAGTTCCGCTCGTACCGGATCGTCGAAGGCGTGATCACGGAGGAAGAAGTGCAGGTCGTAGAGGGCTACTGACCACGATGTGAGCGGTTTGCGTCCACGATGCGGGATCACACTCCAAACGGGGGACCGGGAATCGTTAACATGACCGCATGGTTCCCCACGACGTGAGCATCGAGACGCCCGGCAGGCTGCTGCTCGTGGCGCGGCTGCACGTCGATCTGTGCCGTCTCGCCAGCAGCATCTGTCCTGCCGCCTGAGCACCACAGCCCCTCGCGCGGGGGCCCTTGCGCCGCGCGCCGTTTCCGCCCCTCCCGCTTACTTCACCACTGGAGCCTGCCATGGCCATCGAGGTCCGCATCCCCACCATCCTCCGCACCTACACCGACGGCGAGAAGGCCGTCAGCGGTGAGGGCACCACCCTGTCCGAGCTCTTCGCGGACCTGGAGACGCGCCACAAGGGCATTGAGGAGCGCATCGTCGACGGCGGCAAGCTGCGCCGCTTCGTGAACGTCTACCTCAACGACGAGGACGTCCGCTTCCTGGACGGCATCTCCACCGCCCTCAAGGACGGCGACAGCGTCACCATCCTCCCGGCGGTCGCCGGCGGCTCCGTCTGATGCGCTACGACTCCCCGCTGGCCGCGGTCGGCAACACGCCGCTCGTCCGGCTGCCCCGGCTGTCGCCCTCGGACGACGTCCGCATCTGGGCCAAGCTGGAGGACCGGAACCCGACCGGCTCGATCAAGGACCGCCCCGCGCTCCACATGGTCGAACAGGCCGAGAAGGACGGCCGGCTGACCCCCGGCTGCACGATCCTGGAACCGACGTCGGGCAACACCGGCATCTCGCTGGCGATGGCGGCCAAGCTCAAGGGCTACCGGATCGTGTGCGTCATGCCGGAGAACACCTCTCAGGAGCGGCGCGACCTGCTGGCCATGTGGGGAGCCGAGATCAT
Organism: Streptomyces sp. NPDC059355; assembly: GCF_042752335.1. Taxonomy (NCBI): domain Bacteria; kingdom Bacillati; phylum Actinomycetota; class Actinomycetes; order Kitasatosporales; family Streptomycetaceae; genus Streptomyces; species Streptomyces sp. NPDC059355. The sequence continues at coordinate 16,376 of NZ_JBHYXN010000019.1, forward strand.
CTCTTCGCCGGCGGCGGGCGGGTCGAACACCGCGGTCCGGGTGGCCAAGGAGCTCGCGGCGGAGCACCCCGACTGGGTGATGCTCTACCAGTACGGGAACCCGGACAACGCGGGCGCCCACTACGCGACGACCGGCCCCGAGATCTTGCGGGACCTCCCCTCGATCACCCACTTCGTGGCGGGCCTGGGCACGACGGGCACCCTGATGGGCGTGGGCCGCTACCTGCGCGAGCACGTGCCGGGCGTACGGATCGTCGCGGCGGAGCCGCGGTACGACGACCTGGTCTACGGCCTGCGCAACCTCGACGAGGGCTTCGTCCCGGAGCTGTACGACGCCTCGGTCCTGACCACCCGCTTCTCGGTGGGCTCGGCGGACGCGGTGACGCGCACCCGTGAACTCCTCCAGCAGGAGGGCATCTTCGCGGGCGTCTCCACCGGCGCCGCCCTGCACGCGGCGATCGGCGTGGGCCGCAAGGCGGTCGCGGCCGGGGAGACGGCGGACATCGTCTTCGTCGTGGCCGACGGCGGCTGGAAGTACCTCTCGACGGGCGTCTACACGGCGAAGACGACGGAAGAGGCGATCGAAACCCTCCAGGGCCAGCTCTGGGCCTAGGGAGTGTCGTCAAAGTGGCGTCGGCCGCCCGACAACGCGGCGAGCGTGCGTGCCAGGCCCCGCCGACCAGGCGGGACTTTGACGAAACCCCTAGCTAGGGGGGAGGGCGAAGGGCGGGGCGGAGGAAGGCGCCGGGCAGCGGTCCGGCCGCCCGGCCCGCTCCACCGGCCGGGGCGTCAGCCGGACAGCAGCTCCGCCAGGACGGCGGCGTGGCTCGACGCGGGGTCCTTGACCGCCGTCAGGAGGGTGACCGGCCCCGCCTCGGCCAGGGCCCGCAGCCGCCGAAGCTCCGCCACCGCCTCCGGCCCCGCCAGCTCCGCCTCGTAGCGGGCCCGGAACTCCTCCGCCGAGCCCCCGCCCCCGTGGAACCACTTCCGCAGCTCCCCGGACGGGGTCACCGCCTTCGGCCACTCGTCCACCCCGGCCACCGCCTTCGCCAGGCCCCGCGGCCAGAGCCGGTCCACGAGCACCCGTACGCCGTCGGCCCCCGGCTCCGGGGGGTCGTACACACGCCGCAACCGGATCACGCGCCACCTCCGAGTCCCTTGACCTCGTCCCACACCGCAGGATCCAGGACTCCGAGCCGCCCGGCCAACTCCCACACCCACACCTCCGCCGGCCGGTCCGCCTCCAGGAAGCCCGCCCGGCCCTGCGCCCCGACCGTCCCCGGCGGCAGCGGGATCACCCCGGCCCGCCGGTCGTCGTACTTCCCGGTGATCCACGCGACCCGCACCCGGTGGGCCCGTACGGACGCCACCGCCAGCACCAGGCACAGCCGCCCGTCCTTGAGGGACCACAGCTCACCGGCGTGCGGCTGCGGGGCCGCGCCCGGCCCGTGCGGCGGCGGGGCCCGCCGGGCGAGCCCCGGCCGCCGCCCCGCCACCAGCACCACCAGCACCACGGCCACCACCGCGGCCGCCGCGGGCCACCAGGACGTGTCCATATTCCGAAGGTAGCCGCGCCCGCGCACCCCGGCACGGCACCGCACCGGCACGCCCGTGCCCACCGTCGCTCCCCCGGGTGACAGCACAGGTGATTCCCCCCACAACGGCCTGCCGCGGAGGAGCGACCTGACGTTTCGCGCCTTACGCTCGACCCACGCACGGCCCGCATTCCGTCCACGGACCGTCCCCGGAGGTTCTCGCTCCATGAAGCTCACCGTCGTCGGCTGCTCGGGGTCGTTCCCGTCCGCGGAATCGGCCTGCTCGAGCTACCTCGTCGAGGCCGACGGCTTCCGGCTGCTCCTCGACATGGGCAACGGCGCCCTGGGCGAGCTGCAGCGCCACGTGGGTCTCTACGACCTCGACGCGATCTTCCTGAGCCATCTGCACGCCGACCACTGCATCGACATGTGCGCGTACTTCGTCGCCCGTTTCTACCGGCACGAGGGCGGGCGGTGCGCCGCGATCCCCGTCTACGGCCCCGAGGGCACCGAGAAGCGCCTGACGACCGCGTACGACGACGTCCCCGACGAGCGCTCCATGAGCGAGGTCTTCGACTTCCGGAACCTGAAGTCCGGCAGCTTCGCGATCGGCCCGTTCACGGTCCGCACCGAACGGGTCAGTCACCCCGTCGAGGCCTACGGCATCCGCGTCGAGCACGGCGGCCGCTCCCTGACGTACTCCGGCGACACGGGGGTCTGCCCCGAGCTGGGGATGCTGGCCGAGGGCACGGACCTCTTCCTGTGCGAGGCCTCCTTCACGCACGGCAAGGAGGACGTCCCGGGCCTCCACCTCAACGGCCGCGAGGCCGGGGAGTTCGCGCGCGGCGGCCAGGTCGGCCGGCTGGTCCTCACGCACATCCCGCCGTGGACCGACGCCCGCCAGAACCTGGCCGACGCCCGCGCCGTCTACGAGGGCCCGGTGGACCTGGCGTACGCGGGCGCCGTCTACGAGATCTGAGCGAGGCCGGCCCTCCGGCTCCGCGTACGGGGAAGCCCCTGCCCTCCCGGAAGGGAGAGCGGGGGCTTCGCCGTACGCGGGTGTGCTTACTTGGCCTCGGCCTTGAGCAGCTCGGCGAGCTCCTCGTCGGACTCGCGGCCCGGCGTCGGGAGGTTGAACTTCGTGATCGCGAAGCGGAAGACCACGTAGTAGACCGCCGCGAAGCACAGGCCCACGACCGCCAGGCCCAGCGGGTTGGTGGCCTTGCCCACGTTCAGCAGGTAGTCGATGGCGCCGGCGGAGAAGCCGAAGCCGTCCTTCATGCCGAGACCCCACGTCAGGGCCATGGAGACACCGGTCAGCACCGCGTGGATCGCGTACAGCACCGGGGCGATGAACATGAACGTGAACTCGATCGGCTCGGTGACACCGGTGACGAAGGAGGTCAGCGCAAGGGAGAACATCATGCCGCCGACGACCTTGCGGCGCTCGGGGCGGGCGCAGTGCACGATCGCGAGGCAGGCGGCCGGGAGGGCGAACATCATGATCGGGAAGAAGCCGGTCATGAACTGTCCGGCGCTCGGGTCACCGGCCAGGAAGCGGGAGATGTCGCCGCTCTTGCCCTGGAACTCGCCGGCCTGGAACCACGGGAAGGAGTTCAGCAGGTGGTGCATGCCGACCGGGATCAGCGCACGGTTGGCGACACCGAAGATGCCCGCGCCGACGGCGCCGGAGCCGACGAGCCACTCACCGAAGCTGTGCAGACCCGTGCCGAGGACCGGCCAGATCAGGCCGAAGACGATGCCGATGACGAGACCGGCGAAGGCCGAGAGGATCGGGACCAGACGGCGGCCACCGAAGAAGCCCGCCCACTCGGGCAGCCTGGTCCGGTAGAACTTCTGGTAGATCAGGGCGACCACGATGCCCATGACGACACCGCCGAGCACCTTGGCGTCGACCGGGGCGTCGATCATGACGACCTTGCCGTCGACCGCCTTGGCCACCTTCGGCAGGTTCGAGTCGGTGAACGTGGCGAGCACGTTCTTGAAGACCAGGTAGCCGGTCACCGCGGCGAGCGCGGTCGAACCGTCGGACTTCTTGGCGAAGCCGATCGCGATGCCCACGGCGAACAGCAGCGCCATGTTGTCGAGGATCGCGCCGCCGCCGGCGGACATGTATCCGGCTATCTTGGTCAGGAACGTCGGCAGCGAGGGGTCGCCGAGCATGTCCTTGTCGCCGAGGCGGACGAGCAGCGCGGCGGCCGGGAGCACCGCAACGGGGAGCATGAGGCTCCGGCCGATGCGCTGCATGACGGCCATCACGCCCGCGCCCTTCTTCTTTTCCGCAGCGGTGGCTGTGGACATGAGGTTCCTCCAGAAGGCAAGGCGCCGCCCAGCGAGTGCAACGGGGGATGGCGGCGTCTCAAAATGGGGGTACGCGAGCTCCGGACCGGGCTTGCGCGGTCTACACCAATAGGTGGTGTAGACCAGTTGTAGCATGGTCGGGGATAGATAAGGAACCTTCGATTTCCTGTGGTCTACGCCACACATGCGGAAGGCCCCCGGATCCGTGGATCCGGGGGCCTCGCGCGGTACGGGGTCCGTTACGCCTTCGTGTTCTCCGCCTGCATCGCCGCGATCTCCTCGTCCGACTCCCGGCCCGGGGTCGGGATGTCGAACTTGGTGATCGCGAAGCGGAAGACGGCGTAGTACACCGCCGCGAAGCACAGGCCGATCGGAATGATCAACAGCGGCTTCGTCGCCAGGCCGAAGTTGATGACGTAGTCGATCAGACCCGCCGAGAAGCTGAAGCCGTCGTGGACGCCCAGTGCCCACGTCACCGCCATCGACACGCCCGTCAGCACCGCGTGGATCGCGTACAGCACCGGCGCCACGAAGAGGAACGAGTACTCCAGCGGCTCGGTGATGCCGGTGACGAAGGACGTCAGGGCCACCGACAGCATCAGGCCGCCGACCTCCTTGCGCCGGGCCGGCTTCGCGCAGTGCGTGATCGCCAGCGCCGCCGCCGGAAGCGCGAACATCATGATCGGGAAGAAGCCGCTCAGGAACTGCCCCGCGTTCGGGTCGCCCGCCAGGAACATGTTGATGTCGCCGTGCACCGTCTGCCCGTCCGGCTTGGTGTAGCTGCCGAACTGGAACCACACCGGAACGTTCAGGAACTGGTGCAGGCCGATCACCAGCAGTGCGCGGTTGGCGACGCCGAAGATTCCGGCACCCCAGGAGCCCAGCCCCACCAGCCAGTCGGAGAAGCTCTCCAGCGCGCTGCCGACCGGCGGCCAGACCCACAGGCAGAGCGCCGCGAACCCGATCGCCACGAACGCCATGATGATCGGGACCAGGCGGCGGCCGTTGAAGAAGCCCAGCCAGTCGACCAGCTTGACCCGGTGGAAGCGCTGCCAGAACCAGGCGGCGAGCAGGCCCATGATGATGCCGCCGAACACTCCGGGGTTCTGGTACGTGAACTCCACGAAGGTGTTGTTCGGGTCCAGGCAGCCGCCGCCGATGTTCTTGGTGCCGAACGGGCAGGTGTTGGGGAAGGCGTGCAGCACGCCCCGGTAGACGAGGAAGCCCGCCACCGCCGCGAGGGCCGTCGAACCGTCGGCCTTCTTGGCCATGCCGATCGCGACACCGATGCAGAAGAGCAGCGGGAGGCCGAGGTCCGCGTTCAGCAGGGCGCCGCCCGCGGCCACCATCACCTTGGACACGATGGTCCAGTTCAGGCCGTCCTCGCCGAAGACGCCGGGCTGTCCGAGCCCGTTGAGGAGCCCGGCCGCGGGCAGCACCGCGATCGGCAGCTGCAGGCTCCGCCCCATCTTCTGCAGCCCCGGGTACAAGCCGCTCCACCACTTCCGCTGCGGTGCTGCTGCGGCGCTGCTCGCGCTCATCGGCGTCCTCCCTGAACGGCCCGTTTTGGCAGGGGCAGCACGTGCGGCACACTGGTGTAGACCAGTTACGGGGCAGGCTGCTGCTGATCGTCATGATTCGGCAGACCCCGGTCATGCGCTCGCATAGATGGGCCAACCGTGCGTTACCGTGACAAAGCGGATTGCGCAGGTCGTTCTTCGTAGAACTCAGGGAGAAAACATGGCCACCAAGGCTGAGAAGATCGTCGCCGGGCTCGGCGGCATCGACAACATCGAAGAGGTCGAGGGCTGCATCACCCGCCTGCGCACCGAGGTCAAGGACCCCGGCCTGGTCGACGAGGCCGCACTGAAGGCCGCCGGCGCCCACGGCGTCGTCAAGATGGGCACCGCGATCCAGGTCGTCATCGGCACCGACGCCGACCCGATCGCCGCCGACATCGAAGACATGATGTGAGCTGAGCTCCCGCTCGAACCTCCGCCAGACCCCGTACCGGACCCACCCGGACGGGGTCTTCGCGTACCGTCTCTCGCCCACCCGGCCACCGACTAGGCTCGGACGCATGTCTCGCATCGACGGCCGTACGCCCGAACAGCTCCGCCCGGTCACCATCGAACGCGGATGGAGCAAGCACGCCGAGGGCTCCGTCCTCATCTCCTTCGGTGACACCAAGGTCTTCTGCACCGCCTCCTTCACCGAAGGCGTCCCGCGCTGGCGCAAGGGCAGCGGCGAAGGCTGGGTCACCTCCGAGTACTCGATGCTGCCCCGCTCCACCAACACCCGCGGCGACCGCGAATCCGTACGCGGCAAGATCGGCGGCCGCACCCACGAGATCTCCCGCCTCATCGGCCGCTCCCTGCGCGCCGTCATCGACTACAAGGCGCTGGGCGAGAACACCATCGTCCTGGACTGCGACGTCCTCCAGGCCGACGGCGGCACCCGTACCGCCGCCATCACCGGCGCCTACGTCGCCCTGGCCGACGCCGTCGCGTGGGGCCAGCAGAAGAAGCTGATCAAGGCCGGCCGCAAGCCGCTCACCGGCACCGTCGCCGCCGTCAGCGTCGGCATCGTGGACGGCGTCCCGCTGCTCGACCTCTGCTACGAGGAGGACGTGCGCGCCGAGACCGACATGAACGTGGTCTGCACCGGCGACGGCCGCTTCGTCGAGGTCCAGGGCACCGCCGAGGGCGAGCCGTTCGACCGCAAGGAGCTCAACGCCCTCCTGGACCTGGCCGCCGGCGGCTGCGCCGACCTGGAGGCCATCCAGCTGGGCGCGCTCCAGCTGTAGGCACGCCTGCGGGCAGCCTCCGGGCAACAGAGAGAACCGCGGGGGCCGCCGGTGCGTCCCCCTGGACACGGGCGCACGGTGTCAAAGCCGTGCGCCCGTCCTCGCATCCGTGTCGATTCCTGGGAGACCCGAACATGAACCCGAAGCACCGCATAGCGGCGGTCGTGCTCGCAGCGGCTCTCGCCGTACCGGCGCTGACGTCCTGTGACGCGATCTCGACGGCGATGGACTGCGCGAACACGGCCGTGGCCATCACGGACGGGGCCAACGACCTCCAGCAGGCGGTCTCGCAGGCCGGCAACAGCCCGCAGGACGCCCAGAACGCGCTGAACCAGATCGAGGCGAACCTCAAGAAGGTCGGCGACCAGACGGACAACGCCGACCTGAGCAAGGCCGTCTCCTCCATGACCACGGCGGTGAAGAACGTCCGCACGGCCATCGAGAACGGCAACGCCAACCCGGACATCCAGCCGGTCGCCGACGCGGCGAAGGAACTCTCGAAGGTCTGCACCCCGGGCTGACGGGCTGACGGGCTGACGGGCGGTCGGAACCGGGGATCGGCGGGCACGGGATAATGGCGGCATGACCAGCCGCCTGATCCTCGCCACCCGCAACGCGGGCAAAATCGCCGAGCTCCACGCCATCCTGTCCGACGCCGGCCTGCCGCACGAGCTGGTCGGCGCGGACGCGTACCCGCAGATCCCGGACGTCAAGGAGACCGGCGTCTCCTTCGCCGAGAACGCCCTCCTCAAGGCGCACGCCCTGGCCCGGGCCACCGGCCTGCCGGCGATCGCCGACGACTCCGGCCTCTGCGTGGACGTCCTGAACGGCGCCCCCGGCATCTTCTCGGCGCGGTGGGCGGGCAAGCACGGCGACGACCGGGCGAACCTGGACCTGCTGCTGGCCCAGCTCGGGGACATCGCCGACGAGCACCGCGGAGCCCACTTCGCGTGCGCGGCGGCCCTCGCCCTCCCGGACGGCACCGAACGCGTGGTCGAAGGCCGCCTCCTGGGCACCCTCCGCCACACCCCGGCGGGCACGGGCGGCTTCGGCTACGACCCGATCCTCCAGGTCGAGGGCGACACCCGCACCTGCGCGGAACTCACCCCGGCGGAAAAGAACGCCATCTCCCACCGCGGCCAGGCCTTCCGCGCCCTGCTCCCCTTCATCCGCGCCCTGGTCGGCTGAGGGAGCGTACGAGAACGGCCTGTGAATCGATCTTGCGATTCACAGGCCGTTGTTGTGCGGCGGAAGGGATTCGAACCCTCAAGCCGTTTCACGGGCCACAGATCCTAAGTCTGCTGCGTCGCCGTTGCGCCACCGCCGCTAGCCGCCTGTCATGATAGCGGCAGGCGGCTGTACGGAAATGCGCAAGATCAGGAACTCGACCGGCGGTTGCCTCCTCGGCACCATGTGCTGGTGATCGCGTGGCAGTTGGGGCACAGCAGCCTGAGGTTCTCCCGGCGGTCGTCGCTCCAGTCGCCGTTGATGTGGTCGATCTCCAAGGTCATGGGGCGCCCTTGCCACTCGGGAGGGGTTCCGCACCGGTCGCAGTCCGGCACGCCGATCTCGTGCAGCGCGCGGCGCAGCGTCTTGGTACCGGTTCTCCGCTGCCTGTCATGCCGGACGAGTATTTCGTCCGGTGTCTTGGCGGTGGGTGATGGCTTGCCGCGCTGGTGGGCCTGCCCCAGGAAGTGAGTGGTGCCGATGCCCTCGTCAGCGATCCATGTACGCAGGCGCGTGCGCTGATGGTGGTTGTCCGGCCGGCCGAGGTGGCGAAGGGTCTCGGCGAGTGAGCGCGAGGCGTCCACCACGCGCCGGAGTTCCGCCGTGGCCGGCCGGGGCGGGCGGCCAATGGCAGGGAAGTGGGAGACGTCGATGCCGTGGTCGGCGAACCGCTTCAGAAGATAGGACGAGAGCCGCGGGTAGGATCGCGTGCCCAGATGGGCGATGACCTCCTCGATGTTCGAACAGAGCCGGGCCGCCTCGGCCAGGATGTCCCTCGTGTAGCGGTTGGTCGTGGTCATCGGCGCACCTTGCCCCGGCCGCGGTATGTGCTCGTGGTGGAGTGGCAGTTGGGGCAGAGGAACCGCAGGTTCTCCCGCCGGTTGTTCCGCCAGTTGCCGTCGATGTGGTCGACCTCCAAGGGAAGCGGCTCGCCCAGCCAGGCCGCCTTGATGCCGCAGGAGGCGCAGCACTCGTCGGCCCCCGTCTCCAGAAGGGCGCGCCGCAGGCGGGAATTGGGTGTCCTCGTGGCTTGTGGCGAGGAGTCCTCGTGCAGGATCTCCTCGGCCGTGCGGCGGCGCCCGTTGTCCCGCATTCGCTCTGTCCGTGTCGGACCGGTGAAGTGCGAGGTGTCGATCGCGAATGCCTTCACCTTGCGGCTGATGTGAGCGTGGTGACCACCCACTGGTTCCAAGCCCAGTCGGCGGAGCACCGCGTACATGTTGCTGGAAGCGGCCACGGCTTCCTCGAGCACCTCCCTGGTCCATTTCACCCCCTCCCGCTCGAAGTGCGAGGTGTCGATCCCCAGCTTCCGCATGCGGATGCGCACGTGGTCACGGGATCCGCCCCGCGGGTCCGCCCCCAGCTTCTCCACCGCTTCGCTCAGCGTCCGCGACGTGCTCGCCGCCTCCGCGAGGCGTTCCTTCGTGTACGGGCTGATCGGCATCCCGCCCCCTCCCTGTCCGGCCGCGTGTGCGGCTCTCGTACGGAGCAACGGGGCGATGGACGGTCGGTTACGGGCCGTCTCGTCCGATAAGCGGAGCGGCCCGCACCGGGAGGGTGCGGGCCGCTGTCGGGGAGCCGGGGGTCCGTCAGATGGCCAGGTCCTTGATGATCTTGGCTACGTGGCCCGTGGCCTTGACGTTGTAGAGGGCTCGTTCGACCTTGCCCTCCTCGTCCACGATCACCGTGGAGCGGATGACGCCCGTCACCGTCTTGCCGTACAGCTTCTTCTCGCCGTACGCGCCGTAGGCCTCCAGGACCTGCTTGTCCGGGTCGCCGACCAGGGTGACCTTCAGGTGCTCCTTCTCGCGGAACTTCGCCAGCTTCTCCGGCTTGTCCGGGGACACGCCGATCACGTCGTAGCCGGCCTCGGCCAGCACCGACAGGTTGTCCGTGAAATCGCAGGCCTGCTTCGTGCAACCCGGCGTCAGCGCCGCCGGGTAGAAGTACACGATCACCTTGCGGCCCTTGTGGTCGGCGAGCGAGACCTCGTTGCCGTCCGCGTCGGGCAGGGTGAAGGCGGGGGCGGTGTCGCCCGGCTGGAGTCGCTCGCTCATGTCAACAGTCTCCTCGGGAGGGGATCGGTACGGTCCGAGACTAAGCTGACAGACTGTTCATGGTGGGCTACGCCCCCTATCCGACCCGACGACGACGGAGGCAGCGCGGTGCCCGAAGCCAGGACCCCCGCACAGATCGAGGCGGACATCGTCCGCCGCCGCGAGGAGCTCGCCGAGACGCTCGACGAGATCGGCGTGCGCCTGCACCCGACGACGATCATCGGGGACGCGAAGGCCAGGGTCGTCTCGACCGTGGACCACACCGCCGGGCGGGCCGTCGTCGCCGTGAACCGTCTCCTGACGGACGTACGGGACGGCCTGCGCCACGAGGACGGCGCCCCGCGCTACGAGCGGATCGCGCCCGTCGCACTGCTCGCGGCCGGTGTGATCGGCCTGCTCGTGGTGTCGGCGCGGCGCAAGCGCTGATGACCCTGCGGCGCACGGGCCGGGCGCGGGCGGGTAGGTTCGTGACGTGAGCGACGACACCAAGACCACCACCCACGACAAGCTGCCCATCCGCATGCTGCACGACCGTGTGCTCGTGAAGTCCGACTCGCCGGAGGGTGAGCGGCGCTCGGGCGGCGGCATCCTGATCCCGGCGACCGCTGCCGTGGGCAAGCGGCTGGCCTGGGCCGAGGTGGTCGCGGTCGGGCAGAACGTACGCAGTGTGGAGCCGGGCGACCGGGTGCTGTACGACCCGGAGGACCGGGCCGAGGTCGAGGTGCGGGGTGCCACGTACGTGCTGATGCGCGAGCGGGACCTGCACGCCGTGGCCGCGGAGCGGTTGGAGGGGTCCAAGGACTCCACCGGGCTCTACCTGTAGGCGAGCGGTCTGTAGGCGAGCGATCTTCGAGCGGGCGATCTGCGAGCAGGCGTCGAAGGGCCGGTGACCGGTGTCACCGGCCCTTTCGCACGGGCTTTGCTACGGTGGTGGGGAACCCCCGACGAGACGCGCCGTACCGGGTAGCTGTTGCTGGACGACAAGACGACGCACCCCGTTCGCTCTCGTTTCCGGAGGTGCCCGTCATGGCCTGGGTTCTGCTTCTCGTCGCCGGTCTGCTCGAAGTCGGCTGGTCGATCGGTATGAAGTTCACGGAGGGCTTCACGCGGCTGTGGCCCAGCGTGTTCACCGGTGCCGGGATCGTCGCCAGCATGGTGCTGCTCTCGTACGCCGCCAAGACCCTGCCCATCGGTACCGCGTACGGCGTATGGGTGGGCATCGGCGCGGCCGGCGCCGCGGTGCTCGGGATGGCGGTGCTGGGTGAGCCCGTCACCGCCGCCCGCATCTTCTTCATCTGCCTGCTGCTGGTCGCCGTGGTGGGGCTGAAGGCGACCTCCGGTCACTGATCCCCGCCCCCTTCCGGGGCGGCTACTCCAGGTACTCCGACGACGGGCGGCTGCGCAGGCCGCCCGTCGCGCCGCCCGGGGTGCCTGCCGTCGAGCCCGTCGTGGCGCCCCCGGTCGTCCCCGTACTCGTTCCGGCGGAGGTGCCCGCGTCGCTCTGGCCCCCTGTGGTGTCGTCCTCCGGGGTCTGGCCCCCGGTGGTCTGCCCCTGGTTCTGGCCCTGGCTCTGCCCCTGGCTGCGGCCGCCCTGGCCCTGGCCGCCGGTGGGCGGCGTCGGCCGGCCCGGGCGGTTCGGCCTGCTCGGCGGGGCCGGGGATTGCGGGGTGCTCTCGTCCTCCGACGGCTCCGGGCTGCTCGGGACGAACGGCGGCGGGGACGGGGCCGCGCCCGGCTGGAGATCGAGGTCGAAGTCCAGGGGGTCGCTGTTCTCCAGGGCCGCCTTCGTGTACTGCGCCCAGATCCGCGCCGGGTACCCGCCGCCCCCGATCCGGGCCTCGCCGAGTGCCCCGTACAGGGATTCCAGGGCGCCCGTATCGGGGTCCTGGCCCATCATCGAGACGACCGTGACCAGGTCCGGGGTGTAGGCGGCGAACCAGGCGGAGCGGTCCAGTTCGCCGGTGCCCGTCTTGCCGGCGGCCGGGTGCCCGGCGGCGAGGGCCGCCGTACCGGTGCCGTTGTCGACGACGCTGACCAGCATGGACGTGGTGGTGTCGGCGGCTTCGCGGCTGATGGCCTGCTTCGGGGTGCGGTCGGGCAGGTGGACGTCGTCGTCGCCCTTCTCGATCTTCTCGACGAGGGTGTAGGGGGTGTGGCGGCCGTGGTCGGCGAGGGTCGCGTAGGCCTGGGTCATGTCCAGGACGCTGGCCTGCATGGTGCCCAGCGCCATGGCCGGACCGGCGTCGAAGTTCGGGGTGTCCTCGGGGATGCCGAGGCCGATCGCGGTCCGCTTGACCTTGGCGGTGCCGACGTCGACGACCATCTGCGCGAAGACGGCGTTGACGGAGAGGTCGGTGGCGGTGTTGACGGTGATGTTCCCGTACGAGATCTGCCCCTCGTTCTCGGGGGCGTACGGGGTCCTGGTGCCGACCACGCGGCGCTTGTTGTCGCCGTTGTAGAGGGTGTTGGGGGTGATCAGGCGGCCGTCCTGGGTGCGGGAGTCGTTCTCGACGGCGGACGCGAACACGAACGGCTTGAAGGTGGAGGCCACCTGGTAGTCGTGCCGGGTCGCGTTGTTGACGTACTGCTTGGTGTAGTCGATGCCCCCGTACATGGCGACGACCTTGCCGGTGGCCGGGTCGATGGAGACCCCGCCGGCCCGTACGACCCGGTCGGCCTTGTTCTTCTCCGGGTCGAGCTTGCTGACCATCGTCTCGTCGACGGCCTCGACGAAGGCGTTCTGCCGGCGCTTGTCGATGGTCGTGGTGATGCGGTAGCCGCCCTCGGCGAGGGTCTTCTCGTCGAGGATCTTGTGATCGACGATGTAGTCCTTCACGGCCTCGACGAGATAGCCGCGCTGGCCCGAGAGCCCGGCGGCCGGGCGGACCTTGCCGGGCTCGGGGAAGCGGATGGCGGCCCGCTCGGCCGCGGGCAGCCACTGCTTCTTGACCATGCCGTCGAGGACGTAGTTCCAGCGGGCGAGCGCGCGCTCGCGGCTCTGGGGGTGGGCGACGACGTCGAAGGCGCTGGGAGAGTTGAGGAGGGTGGCGAGGTACGCGCCCTCGGCGGTGGTGAGTTTGTCGACGTCCTTGCCGTAGTAGGCCTGGGCGGCGGCCTGGATGCCGTACGCGTTGCGGCCGAAGTAGCTGGTGTTGAGGTACCCCTCCAGGATGTAGTCCTTCGACTTCTCGCGACCGAGCTTGATCGCGATGAAGAACTCCTTGACCTTGCGCTTGATGGTCTGTTCCTGGCCCAGGTAGTAGTTCTTGACGTACTGCTGGGTGATGGTGGAGCCGGACTGGGTGCCCTTGCCGGTCGCCGTGTTCCAGGCGGCGCGGACCATGGCCTTGGGGTCGACGGCCCGCTCGGAGTGGAAGTCCCGGTCCTCCGCGGCCAGTACGGCCTCCTGGACCGTGCGGGGGATCTGCGAGAGCGGGACGTTGACGCGGTTGACCTCGCCGTCGCGGGCGAGCTGGGAGCCGTCGGCGTACAGGTAGAGATTGGACTGGGCGGTCGCGGCGGCGTTGGCGGGCGGGATGTGGACCAGCAGGTAGCCGGCGACGAACGCGCCGACGATCAGCAAGCCGAGCAGCACGACGGTGGCGAGGACCATGCGCCAGGTGGGGACGAGGCGGCGCCAGCCGGTCCGCTTCCGGTTGCGCTCGGCCTTCTTGGCGGCTCGGCGGGCCTGCCGGTCGCCCGCCGGCTTCTGCGCGTTCTGTGATGGCGGCTGCTGGCCTGCCGGCTGCCGCCCCGCCGGCTGCCGCCCCGGCCGCTGTTGCCCTGCGGGGATGTCCGGGTCACGAGGGGTCCAGCCCGGTGGTGGTGACTGGTCGCTCATCGCCAGGACTCCTCGACGCCGTACGAAATATCCACATCTGTACCTCATGCTGTCTACCCGATGGCCGCTCATTCCGCGTCGGACGGGCGTAAATCGGTCGCGTGGATCGCCCCTCCGCACTAAGCTCGCGCGCTTTGGCCGACGTAGGAACGACCGGGAAATCGGAGGGATACGGTGCGCCAGGGAACGGCTCGCGGGATACCGCACGGAACGCCTCGCGGAACGGTTCGCGGGACCGCGCGCGCAGCCGCGCGCGGAGCGCGGCTCTATCCGGCCGTCGCGGCCGGCGGGTTCAGGCGCTACGCCACCTACGGGACGGCGACGGCGGCCGGGGTGTTCACCAACACCGTCTTCGGCTTCGTCCTCGCGTACACGTACGTCGCGTTGTGGGACGAGCGGCCCGGGCTGGGCGGCTACGACCAGGCGCAGGCGCTGACGTTCGTCTGGGTGAGCCAGGCGCTGCTCGCCGCGGGCGCGCTCATCGGCGGCGGCTTCCAGGAGGAGATGCAGGAGCGCATCCGTACGGGTGACATCGCCGTCGACCTGTACCGGCCGGCCGATCTCCAGATGTGGTGGCTCGCCGCCGATCTGGGGAGGGCCGGCTTCCAGTTGCTCGGGCGCGGGGTGGTGCCGCTGCTCGCGGGGGCGCTGGCCTTCCAACTGGCCCTGCCCGCCGACCCGCTGCGCTGGCTGCTGTTCCTGGTGTCCGTCGTTCTCGCGCTGCTCGTCAGCTTCGGGGTGCGGTACCTGCTGGGGCTGGCCGCGTTCTGGCTGATGGACGGGGCGGGGATCAATCTGGTGGCCGTCGTCGCCACGGTCTTCTTCTCCGGGATGCTGCTGCCGCTGACGGTGTTCCCGGGCGGCTTCGGGGAGTTCGTCCGCGTCCTGCCGTGGGCGGCGATCATCCAGGTGCCGCTGGACGTGCTGATGGGCGTGCACGCCGGCGCCGGGGGCGCGGTGCGGGCGCTGGCCTTCCAGTCGGTGTGGGCGCTCGTACTGCTGGGCGCGGGGCGGCTGTTGCAGTCGGCCGCGACACGGAAGGTGGTCGTCCAGGGTGGCTGAGGCGGAAGCGGTCGAGAGTGCGGTGGCACCGGCGCGGTCCGGGCAACCGAAGGGCGTACTCGTACTGCCCCTGCTGCCGGTGCGGATCCGGGCCGTCGAGGGGCTGCGCGGCTACGGGCTGATCGTGGCGATGTGGGTCCGGTCGACGATGGCGTACCGGACGTCGTTCTTCCTCTCCACCTTCGGGAACGCGGCGATCACGCTGCTCGACTTCGTCGCGATCTGGATCATGTTCTCGCACGTGGACGTGCTGGGCGGCTTCACGCTGCCCGAGATCGCCCTCCTGTACGGGTCCTCCTCGGCCTCCCTGGGGCTGGCGGACCTCCTCCTCGGCAATACGGACCGGATCGGCGTCCGGATCCGCGACGGTTCGCTCGACACCATGCTGGTGCGCCCGGTCCCGGTGCTCGCGCAGGTCGCGGCCGACCGCTTCGCGCTGCGCCGGGTGGGGCGGATCGGGCAGGGGCTGGCGGTGCTGGTCTGGGCGGTCTCGGAGCTGGACGTGGAGTGGACGGCCGGGAAGGTGCTGCTGGTGCCCGTCATGGTGCTGGCCGGGGCGGCGATCTTCGGGGCGGTGATGGTGGCCGGGGCGGCGTTCCAGTTCGTCGCCGGGGACGCGGCGGAGGTGCAGAACTCCTTCACGTACGGGGGGAACACGATGCTCCAGTACCCGCCGACGGTGTTCGCGAAGGACCTGCTGCGCGGGGTCACGTTCATCGTGCCGCTGGCCTTCGTGAACTGGCTGCCGGCGCTGTACGTGCTGGGGCGGCCGTATCCGCTGGGGCTGCCGGGGTGGGTGGCGTTCGTGAGCCCGCTGGTGGCGGTGGTGGTGTTCGTACCCGCGTCGCTGGCTTGGCGCGCGGGACTTCGTTCGTACCGGAGTACGGGGAGCTGAGGGTGAGCGGCGTGGAAGGCGTGGAAGGCGTGGAGGGCGTGGGCGGGGATGTGCTGATCGAGCTGGACGGGGTCGAGAAGGTCTTCGACGTACGGCGCCGGGTGGGTCTGATGCGCCGGGAGAAACGGCAGGTCAGGGCCGTGGACGGGATCAGCTTCGAGGTGGCGCGGGGGGAGGTGGTCGGCTACATCGGGCCCAACGGCGCCGGGAAGTCGACGACGATCAAGATGCTGACCGGCATCCTCACCCCGAGCGGCGGCCGGCTGCGGGTCGCCGGCATCGACCCGGCGCGGGAGCGGATGCGGCTGGCGCACCGGATCGGGGTGGTGTTCGGGCAGCGGACCACGCTGTGGTGGGACCTGCCGCTGAAGGACTCGTACGGGCTGATGCGGCGGATGTACCGGATCCCGCGGGCGCGGTTCGAGGAGAACCTGGAGCGGTGCGTGGACCGGCTCGACCTGGCCGAGCTGCTGGACGTACCGGTACGGCAGCTGTCGCTGGGGCAGCGGATGCGCGGGGACATCGCGGCGGCGCTGCTGCACGACCCCGACGTGCTGTACCTGGACGAGCCGACGATCGGGCTCGACGTGGTGAGCAAGGCGAAGGTACGGGCCTTCCTGCGGCAGCTCAACGCGGAGCTCGGCACGACCGTGCTGCTCACGACGCACGACCTCCAGGACATCGAGCAGCTGTGCGAGCGGGTGATGGTGATCGACCAAGGGCGCCTGATGTACGACGGGGCACTGGCCGGCCTGCACTCGATGGGGGAGGGCGGCGGCGAGCGCACGCTGGTGGTGGACCTGGAGCGGGAGCTTCCGGAGATCAGCGTGGAGGGGGCGCGGGTGGTGAAGGTGGACGGGCCGCGGCAGTGGCTGGCGTTCCCGGCGGGGGCCTCGGCAGCGCCGCTGGTGGCGGAGGTGGCGGCGCGGTATCCGCTGCTGGACCTGTCGGTGCGGGAGCCGGACATCGAGGACGTGATCGCGCGGATGTACGAGCGGGGCCAGGGTTAAATCAGGGATGTGCGGGGGCTGGTACCAGGGTTGGGCCATACAACTCTTCCGTATGACTACATAGGCTGTTCCCCATGACTGACGAGCGGCCGGAGAAGCCGTTGCCGGAGCTGAGGGCGTCGGACGCCGACCGCGAGCGGGTGGTGGAGCGTCTGCGGGACGCCGTCGCCGAGGGCCGGATCGACATGGAGGAGTTCGAGGAGCGGCTGGAGGCCGCGTACAAGTCGAAGACGTACGCGGAACTGGAACCGATCACCAGCGATCTGCCGGCGCCGGGCGGGCACCCGATGCCGCTCGCGGCCGCGGCGCCGGCCCCGGCTCCCGCGGCGGACGGCTCGCCGGCCTCGCGGATCGGGGGCGGCGGCATACCGGTGTCGGCCTCGGCGGCGGTCGCGGTGATGTCCTCGTTCCAGCGCAAGGGCGCCTGGACGGTGCCGCCCCGGCTGGACGCGGTGGCGTTCTGGGGCAGCGGCGACCTCGACCTGCGCGAGGCGAACTTCGCGGAGCGCGAGGTGGTGATCAACTGCATCGCGATCATGGGCGGCATCCAGATCACGGTCCCGCCGGGCGTGGAGGTCGACGTACGGGGCTTCGGCTTCATGGGCGCCTTCGACCAGCGCGACACCCCGGGGGTGACCGAGCCGGGCGCCCCGCGGGTGGTCGTGACGGGGCTGGCCTTCTGGGGCGGCGTGGAGGTCAAGGTCAAGCCGCCGAAGTCCCCGAAGTCCCCGAAGTCCCCGAAGCGCCCGAAGCGTCTCGACGGGGGCCCGAACCTCCGCAAGGAGCTGTAGGGAGAGCGGCGGATCGGCGTGCCGGGAACTCCTGAGGGGTCCCGGGAGTCGGATGCTATGCAGACAAAACCGGCGCCCGGGGGAAGGGAGGAACACGTGGACCACCGCACCAAGGCCGCAGGCACCGGCGCGAGCACCGGCAGCGGCGCAGGCACCGGCATCGGCACCGGCGGGTTCGTGTTCAACGAGGCCGACGAGGAGCGCCGCCGCGGCGTCCGCCGCATGAAGACCACCGCGACCGGCCTGCTGATCCTGGTCGCACTGGTCTACGTACTGACCACGTGGGCGGAGCACGCCGGCGCCGGCGCCTGGGCGGGCTACGTCCGGGCCGCCGCCGAAGCGGGCATGGTCGGCGCGCTCGCGGACTGGTTCGCCGTCACCGCGCTCTTCCGGCGCCCGCTCGGCCTGCCGATCCCGCACACCGCGATCATCCCGACCAAGAAGGATCAGCTCGGCGTCTCCCTCGGGGAGTTCGTCGGCGAGAACTTCCTCTCCCCGGACGTGGTCCGCGCCCGTCTGCACGCCCTCGGCATCGGCGCCCGCCTCGGATCCTGGCTGGCCGAGCCCGCGCACGCCGACCGGGTCACGGCCGAGCTGGCCACCGCCCTGCGCGGGGCCCTGACCGTACTGCGCGACTCCGATGTGCAGGCGGTGGTGGGCGAGGCCATCACGCGGCGGGCCGAGACCGCCGAGATCGCGCCCGGGATCGGCAAGACCCTGGAGAAGGTCGTCGCGGACGGCGGTCACCGCCGCGTCGTCGACCTCGTCTGCGTCAAGGCCCACGACTGGCTGGTGACGCACGGGGAGTCGGTGATGGGCGCGGTCCAGGGCGGGGCGCCCGGCTGGACCCCGCGGTTCGTGGACCGCAAGGTCGGCGAGCGCGTGTACAAGGAGCTGCTCCGCTTCCTGACGGAGATGCGGGACATGCCGGAGCACCCGGCGCGAGGGGCGGTGGACCGGTTCCTGACGGACTTCGCGGCCGACCTCCAGTCGGACACGGACACCCGGGCCCGCGTGGAGCGCCTGAAGTCCGAGATCCTCCAGCGCGGGGAGGTGCAGGACGTGATCGCCTCCGCCTGGACCGCGATCCGGGCGATGATCATCTCGGCGGCGGAGGACGAGCACAGCGAGCTGCGGCTGCGGGTCCGGTCCTCGCTGCTGTCACTGGGGGCGCGGCTGGCCACGGACGGCCGGCTCCAGGACAAGGTGGAAGGCTGGATCGAGGGTGCGGTGGTGTACGTGGTGACCACGTACCGGACCGAGATCACCTCGCTGATCACGGACACCGTGGCCGGGTGGGACGCCGAGCACACGTCGCGGAAGATCGAGGCCCACATCGGCCGGGACCTGCAGTTCATCCGCATCAACGGCACGGTGGTCGGCGCCCTGGCCGGACTGCTGATCTACACGGTGTCGCAGGCGCTGGGGGCGTAGGCGGCGGGCGGGCGGGGTCGGCCGCGTACCCGGGCGGTCCCGCGCCGGGTCGGCCGCGTGCCGGGTCGGTCCCGCTCCCGGGACAGCCGGGGTCGGCTCAGCCCTGCTCGGGCTCAGCCGCGGCCCGGCTCGGCCCCGCTCGGGCTCAGCCGCGGCCCGGCTCGGCCCCGCTCCGGCTCAGCCGCGGTCGGCGACGACCCAGGAGGCGGTCGCCACGACGGCCGCGGCCCCGAGGACGGCCGGCCAGGCCCCGACCTTCTTGGCCAGCGGGTGCGCGCCCGCGAAGCCGGCGACGTACAGCGCGCCGAGCCCGGCCGCCGCGGGGGTGCCGCCGCGGCGGTGCCATTCCCGTCCGGCGGCCAGCCCGGCGGCGCCGAGGACGACACCGCCCAGCGGGCGCTTCTTGGTCCACCGGGCGACGGCGTACCCGCCGACCAGTCCGGCGGCCGCCACTGCGGAACTCGGTACGCGCGCCATGCCCAACTCCTCAAATCGTCTGATCTCACTTGTATTACCGCGAGGCTACGAGGCTAACGCGGGGGCCTGACCACCCGGCGGGCGGCCAGCGCCCCGAGGACGAGCACCGCTCCGCCGATCACGCCGTCCGGTACGGCGTCCTTGACGGCGCGCGGCAGCAGCGCCACCACGCCCAGGACGAGGAGGAAGGCGAGCACGCACCGGCCGGCCGCCCGAATCAATCTGTCCACGGGCTGCTCAACGCGCCCGCGCGGTCCCCGACACGGAAGACGGGGAGGGGATTTGTCGCACACTCGCCGGATCCGTGCGATACATGCCCCAGGGAACCGATCCGGCATAAATTGACTCTCCCATCCCGAACGGGAAAAAGAGGAGCTCGGACATCGTGATCTGCTACGGACAGGCCGTTCTCGACCTCGCGGACGAACTGGTCGACGCCTATGCCGACACCTTCTCCGCCCCGCCCTGGAACGAGGACGCAGAAACCATTCGCCAATTCGCGGTCCGGCTCCAGAGCGACAGCCGGCGCCGCGGTTTCCGTACGGCCTTCGCCCAGTCCGCGACCGGCATCGACGGCTTCGCCACCGGCTGGCTCACGCCGGCGACCTTCCCCAAGGACCGCGGATACGCCCAGGTCGCCGCTCAGCTCGGTCCGGCGCGGGTGCGGGAACTCCTGACGGGCGCGCTGGAGATAGACGAGCTCGCCGTACGCCCGTACGCGCGCGGCCACGGCACCGGCCGCACCCTGCTCACGGAGATCACCGCCGATGCCCCGGACCGCCGGGCCTGGCTGCTGACCTCCCGCCTGGCCACCGACACGGTGGCCACGTACCGCCGCCTGGGCTGGCACGAGGTCACGGCCCGCCCGGGCACGCAGACGGGCGTGATCGTCTTCCTCTCCCCGGACCACCCGGGCGCCGAGGGGTCCCCGCCGCATCACGCTCCGGCGTGACGCGCGGGCGGGCCGGGGTGCCGGCCGATCCCGCCGGGCATACCCGCCGCATGATCACACCGAAGCCGCTGCTGCGCAGGCAACTCAACCTGGCCACCCGCCACCAGCTCGCCGCGTCCGGGATCCCGGAGGGCACCATCACCTCCCGCACCCGCCCGGGCGGGCCCTGGCAGCGCTTGCTCCCCCGGGTCTACCTCCTCCAGACCGGCCCCCCGGACCACCGCCAACGCGCCCTGGCCGCCGTCCTGTACGCCGCCGAGCCCGCCGCCGACCCGCTCTCCGGCGACACGGCCGTCCTCACCGGCGGCGCCGCCCTGGCCCTCCTCGGCATCCGCGACGCCCCGCACACCCCGGCCGACGTCCTGATCCGCGCCCCGCGCCGGCTCACCGGCACCCCGGAGGTCCGCCCGCTGGCCACCGCCCGCTGGCCGCGCACCATCGCGGTCTCCGGCATCCCGAGCACGCGCCCGGTGCGCGCGGCGGGCGACTTCGCCGCCCGCGCCGAGGAACCCGACCGCATTCGCTCGACCCTGGCCCACGTCGTCCAGGCCGGCTGGTGCCACCCGCAGGACCTGCACGCCGAGCTCCGCGCGGCCCGCCTCCTCACCCGCCCGGCCATCCGCGCCGCCGCGTCGGAACTCCTCGCGGGGGTCCGCTCGATCGCCGAGGCCCTGGCCCGGGACGCCCTGACGGCGACGGACCTCCCGACCCCGCTGTGGAACGCCCGCCTGTACACCCCGGACGGCACCTTCCTGGCCAGCCCCGACGCGTACTGGCCGGACGAGGGCGTGGCCCTGGAGATCGACTCGGCGGAGTACCACTACACCCGCGACGCCTGGCACGCCACGCTCCACCGCCGCCTGCGCCTGGAGTCCCACGGCATCCTGGTGGTCAGCGCGACCCCGTCGATGATCCGAGACACCCCCGCGGAAGTCATCCAGGCCCTCCGCACCCTCCTGACCCTCACCCGCACCCGCCCCACCCCACCCACAGCCCAAGCCCGCGGCCACCAACAGCTGCCCCTCTTCGCGGGCACCGGCTGATGCCTTGGTAAGGAATGTTCGGAGTGGCCCAGGGGATGCCGCACACTAGATGAGGTCGTTGTCAGTGGGGTCTGTCACCCTCTGTGATAGCTGGTGGCACAGGGCACCAGCGGGGTACGTGTTCGAAGGAGGGTGCATGACCAGCACTGAGGCTGTTTACACCTCGATTGAGATCTGTGCTGGAGCCGGCGGGCAGGCCATCGGACTGCATCAGGCCGGTTTCAGGCACCTGGCGCTCGTGGAGATCGACGCGCATGCAGTCGGGACACTGCGGGCGAACATCGACGCGCAGCCGGAGTGGAGCTGGGAGAAGGCGCACTGCGATCTCCTTCCCCCGACGGATGTCAAGCTTTTCGAACCGGACACAGACCTGCCCAAGAGCGGCGAGCTGCTGCAGCGCGGCCTCGATCTTCTGGCTGGCGGTGTTCCCTGCCCGCCGTTCTCGCATGCTGGCAAGCAGCTGGGCAAAGACGACGACCGTGATCTCTTCCCGCGGATGCTGGAACTGGTCGAGCAACTCCAGCCGCGTGCGGTGATGATCGAGAACGTGCGCGGGATCATGGACCCGAAGTTCTCCGACTACCGCGACTGGATCATGGCCCGGCTGCAGGGAGGCGACTACCGCGAAGAGGACGGGCGGCAGGCCCATACCAGGGGCCTCGGTTACACGGTGTGCAAGTGGGACGTGCTGGAGGCCAGCGACTTCGGGGTACCGCAGCTGCGTCCGCGCGCCATTCTGGTCGCCATCCGCAATGACGTGCTCAAGGATCTGAAGTACGAGTGGCCGTCGCCCACGCACGAGGACCGGGTGAGCGTGGCAGCTGCGCTTGAGGAGACCATGCTTGAGCGGTACGGGCGCTACTTCGACGGCGCCCAGGCGGAGCTCGCTCGCAAGAAGTACGACACTTGGCTCGAGACAGCCAGGGGCCGTGACGCCGAGCTGAAGAGCAAGGGAGGCGGTATCGCGCCCACGCTCGTCGGCGGTTCCAAGAAGCACGGTGGGGCCGACCTCGGCCCAAGCCGTGCCAAGGCGTCCTGGAAGCAACTCGGTGTGTCCGGACTCGGCGTGGCCAATGACATTGCCACCTGCCAGAAGAAGGGATCCGAGGACAGGGATCTCTTCGGGCCCGACGGGCCGATGCTCACGGTCGAGCAAGCGGCGATCATTCAGGGCTTTCCCCGGGGCTGGCAGTTCACTGGCGGTAAGACCGCGCAGTACCGGCAGGTGGGCAACGCCTTCCCGCCGCCGGTCGCCGCGGCAGTGGGCAAGTCGATCATTGAGTTGCTCAAGGCGGCCCGCGAGCGGGATCAGAAGCAGGCGTAGTTAGGTCGTGCCCGCACCGGTCCTGCGGGCACGGCGCTTTTCCACCTCGGCCGCGATCCGGATGGCACAGTCGGCAGCGGCTTCATGTTCCCAGAACCGGAGCACCGTCCAGCCCGCTTCCCGGAGACGCTGGTTGGTGTCCCGGTCGCGTTCCATGTTTCCGGCCACCTTGGCTGACCAGTAGCCAGGGTTGGTCTTCGGAGACACGTAGTGCTCTGGGCAGCCGTGCCAGTAGCAGCCGTCGATGAACACCGCCACCTTCGCCGGCCCGAAGACAATGTCGGCGGTCCGGCGAAGGTCTTTAATGGGCCGTGCTGCCACGCGGTAGCGCAGCCCTTGCGCGTGCAGCATGCTGCGGATCAGTCGTTCCGGCTTGGTGTCACGGCTCCGGATCGCCTGCATATTCCGGCGCCGCGCTGCTGACGACGCCCATGATCCTTCTGGAGGCGTCCACGGCTCGCTCATGTCTTCAAAGCTCGGCCGCGGCGGATGCGGTGTGGGCGGGGAGGAGCGGTGCCGGGGTCACAGGATCCCCGCTCTCGGCCAGCGACCAGGCGTCCCCGTTGATGACGGCGAATGGCTTGCTGTCTTCCGGGACACTCCGGACGACACGGGCGCTGACGAAATCGCCCTCCTGTGGCACGGGAAGGCCAAGCTGTCGCGCCATCTCCTGGTGTGCGCGGTAGTCGCCCATGATGATGATTCCCTCACGGCGCAGCGAGGACCTCGACCCACCGTTTCCCCGGACTCGTTTCATGTAGTCCTTCTGCTGGGCGACGGTGCGTACGACGTTCCGCCCTATCCGGCGGCGCTGAGCACGCCGGAACAGCTCGTTGAGCCTGGCCTGGCCGGACTTCTGGGCGAATACGGCCTCGCGGTCAGCGGGATCCATGTGGAGCAGGGTGTTCTCAGGGAGCGCGGCATCGCGCCAGAGCCAGAGGATCTTCGCGCGGTGCTCCGCCTTCACGGTCAGTTTCATGTCCCGGTTGCTTCCGCCGTTCAGCAACTCGGGAGCGATCCGGAGCAGGCCGGCACTCCAGAGGCTTTCTTTGTCGTCAGCCCAGACGAGCAGGCACAGGTGGCCCACCGCTTCCGGTGGAATCATCCAGCCGCCGAACTTCTGTGAGTACTTGCAGTCGACGTCCACGCCGCCGATCCGGTAGTCCATGTCCACGCCGTCCTCGAACGCGAACTCGCGCTGGAGGTTGATCTCGACGACTGTCCCGGCGTGGGTTTTCTCCGTTTTGAACAAGGACTTCCAGTCGTACCGGCCCGTCACTTCGCCATGCAGCAGCTGATCGATCGTGTCTCTCAGAACTGTGGCGAACCGCTGGCCGGCGGGGTCGAGCTGGCGCAGCTGCGAGTAGACCAGGGCCAGTTCGGGGTCGTCCTGGGGTAGCACCTGGTTCTGGATGACCACGGCAGCGGAAATGTCCGGAGACAGCAAGCGGACCACCTGTCTGGCGAAACGAGGCGGTCCCAGAAGAGCCGACCGCAGGATGGCAACGAGCTTACCGGCGGTCAGCCCGGGCGGGGGCTGCCGTCCGTGGGTATCAGGTGCCGGCTCCGAGCACCAGGCTGAGCAACAGGAACGCCAGGGTCAGGGTTCCGGCGAACGCGACGGACCCCATGATGATCGACGCTGCTGCCGACCGGTTGTCCCACCGCGCGACCGCGACCGCAGCCCCAGCGACGAGCAGAGCGAGCACCACGGTGATGGCGATGGTGAGGAATAGCACGGACAACGAGATGGTCAGCATGGAACGGTCAACTCCATTGAAAGGGAAGCATGGGTACAGGACCCCTGTCCGGTACCCGGGCAGGGAGGAGAAGCGGAGCAGCGTCATGTTTGCTCCGCGGTGGCGGATTCCGGCAGGGGTGGTGACGTGCGGCGTGTTCCTGTTCGCTACGGCTGTCCGCGGCCTTCCCGGGGCAGGGCGGCCCGCAGAACGAGTTCGGCCTGGATGGTGAGGCCGGTGCGGATCAGGGTGATCGCCAGCCGCATGGTGTCCTCGTGTCCGCGCTCGCGGCCGCCGAGCAGGAGCGCTTCCCCGAGCGAAGAGTGCCCGCTGGCGTACAGCTCGGCGGCGGCGATGCTGAGTTCCCCGTGCGTGAGTGCCTTGCTCGCGGACCAGGCGATGCCGATGACCCCCCGGCGGTCACCGGCGGACTGGGCCGCGTACAAGGCGCGGACGGTTTCCCCGGCCCTTCGGTTCTCGCTGCTGTGCCGGTCGTGCGCCGGTCCCTGTGCCGGAACCGTGCAAGACCGCGCAGCAGACATCAGCTCTGACGCCCGCAGGTCACTGCTCTCCCTGGGCGAAACGGGGCCCGCGTTCCGCCGGGCCGCGGACTTCCGCAGCCGTTCGAGGTGCTCCAACCGGCCCGGAACGGCTGTGGCGCTGCGGTGCACGGCGTCGTAGATCGCCCCGAGCTTGACGGCAGAAGGCACGCGGCGGCCCGTCCAGTAGTTGGACAAGGTACTCAGCGGGATGCCGAGGTGCTTGGCGCGCGCCCCTTGCTTTCTCATGGACATGGTGGATATGAGGCTGCGGAAGCTCGCCACGTACTTCTCCCGTGCCGGGCTGCAGCCAGGCCAATAGGCGCTGCCGACCTGACCCGCGACGGCCATGGATCCTCCTGGTTACGCAGTTTGATGGAGGATCAGTCTTTCTTGATCAAGGCTGGAGCGCGCAAGCGGGAAAGCCCGATTTTCGGGAATAGCTGTTTGCGCTCCATGTGTCGGCGGCGGGCCGGTGTTTGCGCTTCGTGCGACGCGGCGGGGAAGGTGTTTGCGTTACGGCGCAAACATCCGAATGGGCTTGATCCGCATGGTGGTCTGCCCGCGAGAATGAGGCCCTGTTGCTGAGTGCCGGTCCAGGAATGGTCGGCCGGTGAACGCTACTTAGGGGATAGATCGTGACCATTGCAGACATTCCGTCGTGGCGTGATGAAAAACTCTCGACGATGGTCCGCTGCGCACTGTGGCTGGTTACCGAGGTCGGTGTGGGAGAGGTCTTCACGAAGACCCAGCTGCGGGAGGCATTCCCGGAGACCTCACAGATTGACCGCCGCATGCGTGATCTCCGGGACCGCGGCTGGCGCATCTCCACCAACCGGGAGGACGTGAGGCTGACTCCGAGCGAGCACCGTTTCGTGGAGATGGGGGCGGAAGTCTGGAAGCCCGGGCAGTCGAGGGTCAAGCCGGCTGCGGTGGTGTCGGCTCCGCAGCGGCGTGAGATCCTCGACCGTGACGATCACCTGTGCCGTGTGTGCGGGATCGCGGCCGGCGAGGCGTATGACGGCGGAATCGAATCCGCTCAGCTGGACCTTGCGCGCCGGGAGGTCGCTAGCCCCGGCGGCGTGAGCGTCGAGCTGGTCACCGAGTGTCGCCGGTGCCGGATCGGAGGCCGTGGCCGGCAGACCGACCTGAGCGGCGTGCTCGATCGCCTGGATCAGATGAGCCAGGTGGAGCGGGAGCACTTCGCGCAGTGGGTGGCCGTGGACCGGAGGGACTTCAGCCTGCTGGAGCGGCTGTGGGGTGAGTACCGGAGCCTGCCGGCGGAGTCGCGCGGGACGGTTCGCCAGGTGCTCGAGCGGCCGTAACGACCGTGTGCGGGTTGGCCGGCAGCAGGACGGGCTGACGCCCGAGTCAAGGAGATCTGTGGAGATGCTGAACTTCAATCTTCCGCCGGACGCCGCGGCGAACGCGGAGTTCGTCGCACGTCGGCTCAAGGAGTCTGCGGAGGCTGATGGTGCCAGGGAGACCGTCACCGTTGACTGGAACGGCCGGCCGCTGCACGTCGACGTGATCGACGTGCCGCTCCGCTCCCTCTACCACAACCCGGCGACGCACCGGATCAGGGCGCAGCGAGGTCATGACCCGAAGTTCGCGCGCGGCCTTGACGAAGATCCCTGGAGCCCGGAAAGCCAGGAGTACCTCCACCGCCTTCTCGTCGGAAAGCCGGCGAACCCGGACGAGGTCGATCCCGACTTCGAAACCCTCGCAGCCAGCCTCAAGTCCGTAGACCAGCTGGAGCCGGGGCTGATCACGCACGAAGGCATCCTGGTCAACGGTAATACCCGGGCAGCCGCACTCCGGCAGCTGAAGCGCCCGTCGATCCGGGTCGGTGTGCTGCCTCCGTCCTTCACGTGGGAAGACATCAACGCGGTCGAGCTTGCCCTTCAGCTCCGGCCCGATGAGCGCCGCGATTACTCGTACATCAATCGGCTGATCGCCATGGAAGAGCAGGAGCTGATGGGCCGTGATGCAGCTGACATCGCCCGCGCCTTCCACGTACAGGTCAAGACGTTCAGGCAGGAGCGCTGGATCCTGAGCGTCATCAAGGACATGATCGACCGGAGCAGCACCCCAGAGGGGGGCCAGCTGGCGCTTTCCGATTTCGAAGGGCACCAGGAGAACCTCAAGGAGCTGCACCGCACCTACATGAAGGTGTCGGCTGCCAGCCAGGAGCGAGCCGAGCAGGTCAAGGAAAACAGGATCGTTGCCATCCTCCTGGACTTCGCAAAGACGAAGACCCGGCTCATCGGTGCGGACTTCCAGGCGGACTACCTGGAGGACAACCTGCCGGACCTCCTGAGCGCCGACGCTGACGAAGTGCCGTCAGCGGTTGTGATCCCCGGGCTCGGCGTCTCGGTTCCCGCCGCTTCTGACCCCGTCCGTCAGGCCCGTGCGGCAACTGACCGGGTACTGCGGGCCAGGGCTTTGGAATCGGCACGTCACCTCACCCCCGAGATCCGGGAAGCCGCGCAGCGGGAAGTGACAGAGGCCCGCCGGGGAATGCGGCGTGCGCTCGACGAAGCGGAGCGTGATGACAGGCTCAAGCGGGTACGGCAGACCACCGCGGAGCGGCTGGATGACGCCAGGGCTGCGATCGAGCAGAGCGTCGTGGACTTGGTGCAGGCCCTGGGGAAGGACAGCCTCGATGAGGAGAGCTTCGACAGTGCGCTGCTGCGGCTGAAGGGGAGCATGACGAAGCTGGCGCGCCAGGCCAGCCGCGGTGTGGCCAGTCCCGGCAGCGGTGTCAGCTGGCTGATCAAGGCGAGCGAGGGCTGACGGTGCTCGACACGGTGGAACCGTCGCTTCGGCTGAGCTTTGACGAAACCAGAACGAAGGTTGTTCTCCGGGCTCTTCCTGGAGGGCAAAGCCATCTGGTCAGGCTGATCGCGCGGTTCGACAGCGGCAGCCAGCGGGGAAATCTTGCTGCAGAGGTAGACCTTGAAGACTTCCTGTCCCGTCTTACCTTGCTCGGTCACTGGCACGATCCGGCTGGTGTGTCCTTCGCGCCGGACCTCAAAGACCTCGCCGCAGCGTCCGTACGTGATGCCCAGGCGGTCGAAGAGCGCCTCAAGGCCGGCAGCCGGGGGCAGGATGCCGCAGGGCTGGTGGCCGAGTCCGCAGTCCCCGGGATGCTGGGAGATTCCTGGATAGCGCCCCTCACGGACTTCCAGACACGTGACATCGCGAAGCTGCTGTCCCTCACGCACGGAGCCAACTTCAGCGTGCCTGGCGCGGGCAAGACCCGCACGGCCCTGGCCGTATACGCAGCTCTGCGTCAGTCCGGCTCTGTACGGCGCATGCTCGTCGTCAGCCCTAAATCCGCATACGAGGCATGGCATGACGAGACTGACCTGTGCTTTGCCGAACCCCCAGTGGTGCGTGTCTTCAAGCGCTGGCCTGACAACGACGCAGAGATACTGCTCGTCAACTACGAGCGCCTGAGCCGCTACCAGACGCAGCTCGCGGACTGGCTCAGCATGGGCAACGCCATGATGGTGCTGGACGAGGCCCACCGGATGAAGCTCGGAGTCAGGGGAACGTACGGAGCCACCTGCATGGCGCTGGGGCCGCTGGCCAGCCACCGGCTGATCCTGACCGGTACGCCCGCGCCGAATGGTGCCAAGGACCTGGAGAGCCTGCTGTCCTTCGTATGGCCGGGGCATGGACGGAGCGCAGTAGACAGAGCGGTGGCAGGCGGAGACCTCGCGCACGCGAGCAGGGTCCTGCGGCCGTTGTTCACACGCACGACGAAGAACGAGTTGGGGCTGCCGCCGGTCGACGTCCGCGTCAAGTACGTTGACCTGCCGGAAGCGCACCGCAAGCTGTACTCGGCGCTGCGCAATCAGCTGACCGGGCTGGCTTCCAGAGAGCAGGAGGAGTTCACCAGGCTGGGCAAGGTCCTCGTGTATCTGATGATGGCCAGCACTAACCCGGCGCTGCTGAAAGCAGGGTCGGACCGATATGAACCCCTGCCCTTCTACGTGCCGCCCCTGCGCCCTTCGGACGACCTTCCTCTGAAGGCGCTCATGAGGGACCTCCCCAGGTATGAGAGCTCACCCAAGTACGAGGCCGTTCTGCAGACGGTCTCCGACAATGCGCGCACCGGACGGAAGACCCTCGTATGGTCCACGTTCGTGAGGAACCTGACCACGCTCGCGGGGGCACTAGGCAGGTACAGACCGGCTGTGGTGCACGGCGGAACGCCGGATCGGGACGAGGAGATCCGACGGTTCCGAGAGGATCCCGAGTGCATGGTCCTGCTGTCCAACCCGGCGACACTGGGCGAAGGAATCAGCCTCCACCACGTGTGTCACGACGCGGTCTATGTGGACAGGGACTTCGCCGCGGGCCGGTTCTTGCAGAGCCTCGACCGAATCCACAGGCTGGGACTGGCATCCGATACGCAAACGCGTGTCACGGTCCTCCTCGCACGCGGCACCATCGACGGAATCGTCCATGACCGGCTTGGCCACAAGCTGGAGTTCATGGGCAAGATCCTGGATGACCCGCTGGTGCAAGAGCTGGCAGACCCCGAGGAAGACGTGACCCCCTGGGGTATGGACGCCGCAGACCTTCATGCCCTGATCGGTCACCTGGGAGAGCCGTCCGGCTGACGGTGCCGGACGGCCCGGCCGTCTTGAGCTCTGATGCTCCGCGTCTACAGATCGCCGTGGCACTCCGAGTAGGGCTTCGTCGAGGTGCACCAGCAGGGGGTGTTGGGGGTGGGGGGCCAGGGGGTGGCTTTGCCTCGGGCGGCCAGGGTCGTGGCGTATTCCGGGAGGAGGGAGGGGGAGGCCGGGGAGGTTTTCTCCGATGCCGCGAAGGCCTCGTAGGACGGGACGCTCGCCGTCACGATGCCGAGGTTCGTCGTGCCCGAGGCCGCCAGGGCGCGCAGGGACGATTCGATGTGCGTCAGGTGTGCCTCGTGCGAGGGGTATTCCGCCGCCAGGGTCGGGTACGACGTGATGAGCTCGGCCAGTTCGCGGGCGGGCCAGTGCAGGATCGCCACCGGGAACGGGCGGGAGAGGGCGGCGCGGCGGTCGCCCAGTTCGGCGCGGAGGCGGGCGATCTCGGCGCGCAGCTCGGCCGGGTCGTCGGAGCCGAGGGCCCAGATGCGCTTGGGGTCGTGGAGCTCGTCCAGCGGGATCGGGCCGATGTGGCGGGTGTCGGCGACCATGTCCCAGTCGTCGTGCGGGAGGCCGAGGAGGCGGCGGACCCGGTGCCGGCCCGTCAGGAGGGCCGTGGTGGCCTGGGTGAGGGGTGCGTTCTCCGTGATGAGGAGGCCGGCGGCCTCGGTGAAGCACTCCTCCGACGCGGTCAACTCGTCGTGCGCTTCGAGGGTTTCCGCGATGACCTCCCAGGGGGCCGCATCCGCGGGCGCCGCCGAGCGGATGCCCTGGATGAGGGCGCGGGCTTCGGGCTCGTGGCCGTACTCCCACAGGTTCGCCGCCTGGAGCGCCTTGATCAGGTGCGGATCGGCGGGCGAGGAGGCGAGGAGTTGGTCGTACAGCGCGCTGGCGCGGTCCCGGGCGTCACCCAGTTCGAGGTGGGCCGCGGCCTGGAGGAGCAGGGGCTCCTGGTCCTCGGGGTAACGGGTCGCCGTGCGGATGAGGCGCTCGGCTTCGGCGATGTGCTCGGCAGGCGTGTCAGGGCGCATGGTTCACACCGTACTGCCCTGGTCTGTTGGCGGGGGAGGTCTTAAGGTGCGGCCCGTGCGGGATCACATGCGTGTGGTGGTGCAAGGGGGTGGCCGGCGGGGGCGGCGCGCCGGTCTCGCCAGGGTGCTGTGGGCGGCGGCCGAACTGACCGTCACCGTGGGTGTGGTGGTGTTGTTGCTGGTGGTGCACCAGGTGTGGTGGACCAACCGGCAGGCCCTGGCCGCCGCCCGGGAGGAAGTCCGGGAGTTGGAGGAGCAGTGGACTCTCCCTTCCCTCCCTGCCCCTCCTGATTCCGGTCCCTCCGCGGCTCCGGCGCCCTCCGCGTCCTCCTCCGCATCCGCATCCGCTTCCGGGTCGCCTTCCCCTTCCGCGCCCGGGGCGCCGGCGCGGATGTCGGCGCCCGCGCCGGCGAGGGAGTCCGCGTACGGCGTGCTGCGGATTCCGCGGCTCGGGGTCGTCGTACCCATCGCGCAGGGCGTCGACAAGCGGGCCGTGCAGGACAAGGGGTACGCCGGGCACTACCCGGGGACCGCGCAGCCCGGGGCGCAGGGGAACTTCGCGCTCGCCGGGCACCGCAACACCCACGGTGAGCCGTTCCGGTACATCAACCGGCTGCGGGCCGGGGACGAGCTGATCGTCGACGTCCGGGGGCAGCGGTACACGTACGTGGTGGGCAAGACCCTGGGGGAGACCGGCGAGCGGGACACCGGGGTGATCGCGCCCGTGCCGCGCAGTACGGTCCACCCCGAGTACGGGTACGACGGACCCGGCGCGTACATCACGCTCACCACCTGCACGCCCGAGTACACCTCCAAATATCGGCTCGTGGTCTGGGGAACCTTGCGGAGCTAGATCGCGTTCTTGGTTGTGGTGGGTATGGATCCGATCTTGGGAGGGGGCTCGGCATGACACGGCTCGATCGTCGGCGGCTGCTGATGTCCCTGCTCCTGTTCGCCGGGGTCGTCGGGCTCCTCGGGCTGTTCGCCGGGGAGGGCGGGCTGGGCGCCGTCGTGGTCGCCCTCGCCGCCACCGTCGCCGTGGGCGCCGCGGCCCTGGCCGCCCGGCTCGTACGGCCCGTGCCGCCCCACCGCATACGTACCGCGATCCGTGATCGCGAGCAGCGCACGGCGTTCCTGCCGCAGCGTGATCCCGATGCCTCGGGCCGGTCGCGGCCCAGGGCGCCCGGTCGTCCCGTCCTGACGGCCGCGTAGGGGCACTTCTTTCCCTTCATCCCTTCTGTTCGTCGTCGTGCCCCTCGTGGTCGTCGCGCCGAAATGCACTTCTTTCGACGTTGACGAGACCCCTCGGAGGGCCCGCGTGTCCGTTTTCACCCGCCTTGTTGAAGAGCTGGGCAGGCTCCTCGAGCCCGTTCTGGCCGAGTCCGCGACCGCTGCCGCGATCGTGCTGTTCACCGTGCTCGTACGGCTCGCCCTGCATCCGCTGAACCGGGCCGCGTTCCGCGGTGCGACCCCGGTGGCCGGTCTGCTGCCCGTGCTGCTCCAGCTGCCGGTGTTCTTCCTCATGTACCGGGCCTTCTCCTCGTCCGGCGAGCTGCTGGACCACCGGCTCCTCGCCGCGCCGCTCGGGGCCCGGTGGAGCGATGCCCTCGGTGCGGGCGGCTTCCTCGGCGCGCAGGGGCTGGTGTTCCTGGGGCTGTTCGCGGCCATCGCGGTGGTCGCCGCCTGGAGTGCCGTACGGGGGCGGCGCGCCGCCGCCGAGGCGCCCGTGCCGGTACCCGCCGCCAACGTGAGCGCCGAGCAGCAGGAGGCGCTGCGCAAGCTGGGCGGCGTGCTGCCGCTGCTGTCGTTCGGGACGCTGATCACGGCGGCCGTGGTGCCGCTGGCCGCCGGGCTGTACCTGGTGACGACCACCGCGTGGTCCGTGGCCGAGCGGGCCTGGCTCCAGCACCGCAAGCGTTCCAGTCTGTGAACAGGGTCTTGCGGATTGTGCGGCCATCTTGGAGGATCAACCAATTCTCCGATGGCCGCAACCCATCGGCAGGCCCGGGCTCGCCCATGGGCCGACCACCCACGACCACGGGAGAATGCCCATGAAGCTGCTGCGTGTCGGACCGGTCGGGGCCGAGCGCCCCGCGCTGCTCGACCAGGACGGGACCCTGCGCGACCTGTCCGGCCTGATCACGGATGTGGACGGCGCCCTGCTCGCCGACGACTCCGTGCTGTCCCGGGTACGGGACGCGGCGGAGTCCGGCGAACTTCCGGCCCTGGACGCGGAGGGCCTGCGGATCGGCGCGCCGGTCGGCCGGATCGGCAAGATCGTGGGCATCGGGCTGAACTACTTCGGGCACGCCGCCGAGATCGGCGCGGAGCCGCCGGCCGAGCCCATCCTCTTCCTCAAGGCCGCGGACACCGTGGTCGGCCCGGACGACAC
Organism: Streptomyces sp. NPDC059355; assembly: GCF_042752335.1. Classification (NCBI taxonomy): domain Bacteria; kingdom Bacillati; phylum Actinomycetota; class Actinomycetes; order Kitasatosporales; family Streptomycetaceae; genus Streptomyces; species Streptomyces sp. NPDC059355. The sequence continues at coordinate 49,499 of NZ_JBHYXN010000019.1, forward strand.
CGTGCTGATCCCGCGCGGCAGTGTGAAGACCGACTGGGAGGCCGAGCTCGGCGTCGTCATCGGCAGCACCGCCCGCTACCTGTCCTCGGCCGCCGAGGGCCTGGCCCACGTGGGCGGATACACGCTGGTCAACGACGTGTCGGAGCGCGAGTTCCAGATCGAGCGCGGCGGAACCTGGGACAAGGGCAAGAACTGCGAGACGTTCACCCCGCTGGGCCCCTGGCTGCTCACCGCCGACGAGGTGGCGGACCCGCAGGACCTGGACGTGAAGCTCTGGGTCAACGGCGAGCTCAAGCAGGACGGCAACACCGCCGACCAGATCTTCCCGGTCGGCGAGGTCGTGCGGTACCTGAGCCGGTTCATGACGCTGTACCCGGGCGATGTCATCGTCACCGGCACCCCGGCGGGCGTGGCCATGGGCCGGCCCGAGCCGAAGCCGTACCTGCGGGCCGGCGATGTCGTGGAGGTGGAGATCGCGGGCCTCGGCCGCCAGCGCCAGGAGTTCAAGGGCGCGTAGGCGCCCTTCGCTCACGGGTGAGGGGCGGGAGGGCCGATAGCCGTCCCGCCCCTCACCCGTGTGTGCCTGCGACGCGCGGACCGCGGGTCAGTCCTTCGTGGACGCCCGGCGGCGGCGGTTGGCGAAGACCAGACCGGCGCCCGCACCGAGCGCGGCGGCGCCGCCGCCCGCGATCAGAGCAGTCTCGGTGCCCGTGCTCGCGAGGGCCCCGGCGGAACCGCCCGCCGCGGTCACCCCGGTGTTGCCGGCCGCCTTGGTGCCGGTGGTGGCGGTGGTGCCGGCCCCGGTCCCGGCCGTCCCGGTCTGCCCGGCCGTCCCGGTGGAGCCGTCCTTGCCCGCGTCCGGCTTGCCCGTCTGCGCGTCGGCCGCGGCCTTGTCCTTGTCGCGGGCCGTGAACTGCCCGGTCTTCAGGAACTCGGCGCGGTCCGCCGGCGTGCCGTTGATCGCGATGATCGCGGCCTTCTTCAGCTCCGGGCCGGCCTTGTTCAGCATCGCCCAGATCAGGACCATGTTGTCGTCGTCGCGCAGCTCGTGCTGCGTGGTCGTCACGAAGGTGCGCAGCTCTGCCGGGGTCGGGTTCCCCTTCAGGAGGTTGATGATGCCCTCCTTCAGGCCCGGGCCGGCGCCGTCGAGCATCGCGAACAGCGCCACCCGGTCGTCCACCGCCCGGATCCTGTGCTGCCCGTTCGCCACGAACTCGCGGACCTCCTCGGGCGTCCCGCTGTTCAGCAGCCGGTTGACCGCCTCGGTGATGCCCCGGCCCGCGCCGTCGAGCATCCGGGCCACCTCGACCAAGTCGTCCTCGTAGCGGGCGGTGTGCTGCCCGTGCTCGAGGAACTCGGTCAGCGCGGCCTGCGTGTCCGCCTTCAGGGCGGCCTTGCCGGCCTTCTGCACGGCCCGGCCGCCGGCGCTGATGATCTGCGAGACCCGTACCCGGTCGTCGGTGAACTGCTCCCGGGCCCATTCCTCATCGAGGAACTTCCGCAGGTCCGCGGTCGATCCCTTGAGGGCCTTCTCGGCCGCCTCGCGTACGCCCGGCCCGCTCGCCGGATCCGCCAGGATCGCCTCGACGGCGGCCCGGTCCTTCGCGGCCCGGGGGTCCTCGGCCGGCTTCGCCGGCTTCTCGTCCTCCGCCTTCTTGTCCTCTGCCTTCTTGTCCTCCGGCTTGTCCGCAAGCTTGCCCGCCGACTCGTCCGCGGCCCGGTCCGGCACGGTCGGAGCGGCCGGTGCGGCTGCCTGCGACGAGGTGTCGGCGGCGAAGGCCGGAGATGCGAGCAGGACGGCCGGGGCCATCGCGGCGGTGGCGACGGCCGATGCGATCCGGGGCAGCTTCACAGACAGATTCCGTTCTTCACACATGTGATGATCTACAACCTGTGCAGGATAGATGGCCCCTGAACCTCAAACTGTCCATTTTCAGGACATGGCCGTACCCAGTTCCACGGTCACCCCGTCCCGCGAAGAGATCCGCGCCGCCTCCAGCACCTCAAGGCACCGGGCCGCCTCGTGCGCGGTGACCGGCGCCGGGCCGCCCTCGCGCAGCGCCGCCCGCACCGCCGCGTAGTACGCCGGGTAGTCCCCCGGTACGGTCGCCACCGGCGCTCCTCCGCCGGTCAGCGGGGACTCGCCGGAGCCCACCCGGCCCCACAGGTGCTCGGGCTCCTCGCCCCACGGGGTGTCGCCGACGCCCGGCCGCTGCCCCTCGCGCAGGGCCGCCTCCTGCGGGTCGAGCCCGTACTTCACGTAGCCGGCGCGCGAGCCCAGGACGCGGAAGCGCGGACCGAGCTGCGCGGTGGTCGCGCTGACGTAGAAGTGGGAGCGGACGCCGTTCGCGTGCGTGACGGCGATGAAGGTGTCGTCGTCCGCCTCGGCGCCCGGGCGGCGTACGTCGGTCTCCGCGTACACGCGTACGGCCGGGCCGAACAGCACCAGCGCCTGGTCGACGACATGACTGCCGAGGTCGTACAGCAGGCCGCCGATCTCCTCCGGGGCGCCGGACTCGCGCCAGCCGCCCTTGAGCTGCGGGCGCCAGCGCTCGAAGCGGGACTCGAAGCGCTGGATCTCGCCGAGCTCACCGTCGGCGATGAGGCGGCGCAGGGTGAGGAAGTCGTTGTCCCAGCGGCGGTTCTGGAACACGGACAGGAAGGTGCCGGTCTTGTCGGCGAGCGCGGCGAGTTCGCGGGCCTCGGCGGCGGTGGCGGCGAGCGGCTTGTCCACGACGACCGGGATTCCGGCGTGCAGCGCGGCGGTCGCGAGCGGGACGTAGGTCTTGTTGGGGGAGGCGATGACGACCAGGTCGGGTGCCGGGGTGAGCTCCCAGAGCTCCTGCGCCGTGCCGACGATCCGGACGTCCGGGTACGCCTCGCGCGCCTGGGCCTGGCGGCCGGGGTCGGAGGTGACGATCGTGTCGAGGACGAGCCCGTCGGTGGCCGAGACGAGCGGCGCGTGGAAGACGGAACCGGCGAGTCCGTATCCGATGAGGCCGACGCGGAGGGCGTGGTTCGACCGCGTGGGGGCGGCGGAGGGGGAGGCGTTCATGCATCCACTTTGGCAACACTGTTGCTTAAGTGCAAGGAGGGTGGACAATGGGAAGGTGGACTGGCGTAGCGGAAGCAATGGAAGCAACGGAAGCGGCGCGAACCTACCGGCGCTGCGGGGCCACAACGACGCGCTCGTGCTCGCCCTGCTCCGCGAAGCGGGTCTGGAGGGTCTCGGCCGCACCGAACTCGCCGCCCTCACGCGCCTCACCCCGCAGGCCGTCAGCAAGATCACGGCGCGGCTGCGTGCGGAGGGACTCGTCGCCGATGCCGGCCGCGGGCCGTCCACCGGGGGCAAGCCGCGGACGCTGCTCCAGCTGGCCGCCGGCGCCCGGCACGCCGTCGGGGTGCACGCCGACCGCGACGAACTGCGGGCGGTACGGGTGGACATGCTGGGCACGGTCCTCGAGCGCTTCCGCGGCCCCCTGGACTTCGCGGCCGGACCGGATGCCGTCGCGGACGAGGTCGCACGGGCCGTCGACCGGCTCTGCGGGAAAGCGGGCGCAGGGTCCCTGCTGGGTGTGGGTGTCGCCGTGCCGGGACCGCTCGACTGGCGGGCCGGCGTGCTGGGCCGGGTGACGGGATACCCCGAGTGGGAGGGGTTCCCGCTGCGGCAGGCGGTGGCGGACCGGCTCGGGCCCGATGCCCCGCCGGTGCTGCTGGACAAGGACACCAACGCGGGAGTCGCGGTCCCCGGTCGCCGGGCCGTCGGAACCTCCCTCTACCTGCACCTCGGCACCGGCCTGGGGGCCGGGCTGCGGCTGCGCGGCGAGGTCTTCCGCGGGGAACGTTCCGCGGCGGGGGAGTTCGGGCACCAGGTCCTGGTGCTGGACGGTCCGCCCTGCCGGTGCGGAGGGCGCGGGTGCGCGGAGGTGCTGTGCCTGGACGCGGTGGCCCGCGGGGACCTCCCGGAGGCGGCGCGGATCCTGGGCGAGGGCGCCGCGAACGTGGTCGCGCTCCTGGACGTGGACCGGGTGTGGCTGGGTGGACGGGTGGTGGACTCCGCACCGGAGGTCTTCACGACGGGCGTCCGCCGCGTCCTGGAGGCCCGCACCCTGGGCGGCCCGGTTCCGGCGGTCGCCGCGTCCGAGGACGGTGTCGCCGAGGGGGCGGCGGAACTGGCCCTGGCCCCGCTCTTCGGCCGCGTGGGCTGAGCGCTCCGCCGGGAGCCTGGGCTGCGGGGCGTAACAGCGTGGCCGGGTGGAGCTCTTTTCGTGTTCTTGGGAGGCCTTGCCGGGGGCCGTCGACGCGGTTGCGGACGCGGACTTCGGGCGGGAATCCGGGTGTCGGGGGTGGCTCGTCCGGGATCTGGTGTGCCATCTCGCCATCGACGCGCAGGACGTGCTCATCACCCTGGTGACCCCCGCCGCCGGTGAGGCGACCGCCGACGCCGCGACGTACCGGAACGTCGCCGACCGGCCGCCCGACGGCGAGGATCCGCTCGACGCGCTCCTTACCGGTACCGGCCGGCGGGCGCCGACCCCCTCGGAGCAGGAGGAGCCGGGCGCGCTCGCCGGGCGGCTGCCCTTCGCCTTCGGCTGATCCGATCAGGCGTAAGGCGCGGGCCGGCAGGCGTGGCGGGGGGAGGGGGGTGTGAGGGCGTGGGAGGGTGCCGGGAGGCCGGGGTGATTGTCGCCTCGTCCGACCATCGGAACGGCCCACCCCACCCCCCCGTCCGGCGAGCAGCGAAGCGAAGGTCTTCCATGCGACTGCGCAAAGCCCTTGCCCTCTCCGCCGTCCCCGTCCTGGCCGCCGTCGCCCTCTCCACCCCGTACGCGGCCGCGGACGTCGGCAACGGCGGCGGCGCCCGCCCCGCGCCCGCGCTGCCGTCCCGGATCGAGGCCACCTGCGGCGACGGCAAGAGCAGCGCCTTCCCCATCGGCGCGCGGATCCGCGGCGGGCCGGCCGTGTACCGGACCGGCGGCGGGCCGCAGACCTGGTACCTGGACCTGACCAACACCACCAACTCCGAATGCACCGCCATCCACCCCGTCGTGGTGTTCACGGACAAGGCCCGCGCCCTGCTCCCCGCCCACTTCCGGATGGAGTTCGAGGCTCCGGGCGCGATCCTCCCCGTCAGCCTGGAGCGCAGCGACCGGGACGAGATCATCGCCGTCTTCGACGGGGGCGAGGCCTTCTCCGGCTTCGCCGTCCGGGCCGGCGGCTCGCTGACCGTCAAGGTCAGCCTGGCGTTCGCCCCCGGCACCCCCGCCGGCGAGGTCCTCGCCGACGCCGCCCTCGTGCAGCGCAAGGCCGACGACGGCGACTGGGTCGGCGAGGCGGGCGGCTACCGGTTCTCCGTCGAGGGCCCCGAGAACGAGACGGGCGACGCCGGGTCCCTCGCGCACACCGGCCCCCGCAACCGGCTGTACGGCATCGGCGGGGCCGCCTCCCTCGTCGCCGGCGCCGGGCTCCTGCTGGCCGCCCGCCGCCTGCGCGCCCGTACGGGCCCGCCCGCCGCCGACACCCCCCGCACCCCCGGTACCCCGGCGCGCTGATCTCCGTACACCCGGCCCGCGTACAGTCCCAGGGTGGAAGAACAGAACCTGCACCACCGCCCCGGCTCGCCCGTCCGATCCGGCATTCCGGAGCACGGCCGCATCCCCAAGTACTACGCCGTCAAGGCCCTCATCGCGGACCTTCTCGACGACCTCGGCGAGGGCGGTCCGCTGCCCACCGAGCGGGATCTCGCCGAGCGGTACGAGGTGTCCCGCGAGACCGTACGGCAGGCCCTGCGCGAGCTGCTCCTGGAGGGCCGGCTCCGCCGCTCCGGCCGCGGCACCGTCGTCGCCGGTCCCAAGCTCGAACAGCCCCTCTCCCTCGCGAGCTACACCGAGGGCGTACGCCGCCAGGGCCGCCGCCCGGGCCGCAACCTCATCGGACTGGAGCGCTTCCCCTGCCCGTCCGAGCTGGCCCGCGGCATCGGCGCGGAGCCCGGCGAGCCCGTCTGGCACCTGGAGCGCGTGCTGCTCGCCGACGACGAGCGGGTCGGCCTGGAGAGCACGTACATCCGGGTGGCGCGGGCGCCCCGCCTCGACAGCGAGTTCCAGCCGGACTCCTCCTTCTACGGATACCTCCTCGACAAGCTCGGGATCTCCTTCGGGGATGCCGACGAGAAGCTGGAGACCGTCCTCGCCACCCCCCGCGAGGCCCTCCTGATCGGCACCCCGCCGGCCCTTCCGATGCTGCTCATCCACCGGTTCTCGCGGGACCGGGACGGGCGTCCGCTGGAGCGGGTCCGTTCGCTCTACCGTGGTGACCGGTTCAGCTTCACGACCCACCTGCGGCCCGAATAGCCCGGCGCGGATCGCCCCAAGACGGCGAAAAGGGGCGTATGGAGATCACGAGAAGGTAACGGGTCTAGTCCAAGCGTCGAGGTCTGTTCACCGTCCCGTTGCCGCCCTGACCCTCCCGGTCCACGGGCCGCGGACACCGTGGGGCACGTGAGAGTCATAGTCGTCGGAGGCGGCGTGGTCGGCACCATGCACGCCTGGCAAGCAGTCGAACGCGGCCACGAGGCCGTCCAGATCGAGCGCGAGGCCGAGGCCCGCGGCGCATCGCTGCGCAACTTCGGTCAGATCTGGGTCAGTGGGCGGGCCGGGGGCGAGGAGCTGGAGACCGCCCTGCGGGCCCGCGAGCTCTGGGAGCGGATCGGCGCGGAGGTGCCCGGCCTGGGCTTCCGCGCGATCGGCTCCCTCACCCCGGTCCGCAATGCCCGTGAGTACGCGGTCGCCGAGGCGGCCGCCGCCCGCCCCGACGCCGCCGCCCGGGGCTACGAACTGGTCACCGCCGCGCGGGCCCGGGAGATCAACCCCGCCCTGCGGGGGGCCTTCGAGGCCGCCCTGTGGTGCGAGCGGGACGCGGCCGTCGAGCCGCGGACCGCCCAGCTCCATCTGCGCGAGGCCCTCCGGGCGAGCGGCCGGTACACCTTCCTGCCCGGACGGGAGGTGCGCGAGGTCGTCGGCGACGGCGCCGTCCGCGACGACCACGGTGACGTCCACCGGGGCGACGCCGTCGTCCTGGCCACCGGTGCCTGGCTCTCCGGCATGGTCCGCGAGCTGGTCCCCGACCTGCCCGTGCGCCGCGTCCGGCTCCAGATGATGCAGACCGCCCCGCTCGGCGAGAAGCTCACCACCTCCATCGCGGACGCCGACAGCTTCCGCTACTACCCCGCGTACCGGAGCGGGGCCCTCGACGTCCTCAACGCCGAACAGGCCCAGGCGCCCGTCGCCGCCGCGCACAAGATGCAGCTGCTGATGGTCCAGCGCCAGGACGGCGGACTGACCATCGGCGACACCCACGAGTACGAGCACCCCTTCGCGTTCGACACCCTCGAAGACCCGTACGAGTACCTCGCCGGGGTCGTCGAGTCCTTCCTGGGCCGCCCGCTGCCGAAGATCCGGCACCGCTGGGCGGGCGTGTACGCGCAATGCACCGACACCACCCGCGTCGTCCACCGCCAGCAAGTGGCGGACGGCGTCTGGCTGGTGACCGGACCCGGCGGCCGCGGGATGACCTGCTCGCCCGCCATAGCCGAAACCACCGCGAACGAACTGGGCTGGTAGGGAACATGAGCACCGTGAGCAACCCGAGCACCGCCGACAAGCGGTCCCACGGCCTGATCGTCCTCGACATGGCCGGCACCACCGTCGCCGACGGCGGCCTCGTCGAGCGCGCCTTCGAGCTCGCCGCCGAGCGCATCGGAGTCGAGCCGGGCACCGCCGACCACGAGGCCAGGCTCCAGTACGTCCGCGACACCATGGGCGAGTCGAAGATCTCCGTCTTCCGCCACCTCTTCGGCACGGAGGAGCTGGCCCACCGGGCCAACTCCGCCTTTGAGGAGGCGTACGGCGAGCTCGTCGACGGCGGGCTCATCGCCCCGATCCCCGGCGCCCGCCGGGCCATCGAGAAGCTCCGCGCCGACGGCCGCACCGTCGTCCTGACCACCGGCTTCGCCCGCGTCACCCAGGACGCCATCCTCGACGCCCTCGGCTGGCAGGGCCTGGCCGACCTCACCCTCTGTCCCGCCGACGCAGGCGGCCGCGGCCGCCCCCACCCGGACATGGTGCTGGCCGCGTTCCTGCGCACCGGCGCCGCCGACGACGTACGGGACGTCGTGGTCGCGGGCGACACCGCGTACGACATGCTCTGCGGGCGGCGCTCCGGTGCGGGGATCGTGGCGGGCGTCCTCACCGGCGCCCACGACCGCGCGGCGCTCACCGGGCACGGCGCGACCCACGTCCTCGAGTCGATCGCCGACCTGCCCGCGGCCCTGACGGAGTCGGCGTGAGCGGCATCCGCTTCGAGGGGGTCAGCGTCGAGTACGGCGGCAACACCGTGCTGGACCGCCTCGACCTGACCGTCGAGCCCGGCGAGGTCATGGCGCTGCTCGGCCCCTCCGGCTCGGGCAAGACCACGGCGCTGCGCGCGGTCGCCGGCTTCGTACGGCCGGCCGCGGGCCGGGTGCTGATCGGCGGCCGTGACGTCACCGCGCTCCCGCCGCACAAGCGCGGCATCGGCATGGTCGTCCAGCAGTACGCGCTCTTCCCGCACATGCGGGTCGAGGACAACGTGGCCTTCGGTCTCAAGGCGCAGAAGGCTCCCAAGGCGGAGATACCCGGACGCGTCGCCGAGGCGCTGGAGATGACCGGCATGGCGGCGTACGCCAAGCGCTACCCGCGCGAGCTCTCCGGCGGGCAGCAGCAGCGCGTGGCGATCGCCCGCGCGCTGGCGATCCGGCCCGGGGTGCTCCTGCTCGACGAGCCGCTGTCCGCGCTCGACGCCCAGCTGCGCTCGGGGATGCTCGCCGAACTGGCCCGGCTCCACCGCGAACTGCCCGACGTGTCGATCCTGTACGTCACCCACGATCAGGTGGAGGCGCTGACCCTCGCCGACCGGATCGCGGTCATGGACAAGGCCCGGCTCCAGGACTGCGGCACTCCGCAGGAGCTCTACCGGGCGCCGCGCACCGAGTTCACCGCGTCGTTCGTCGGCAACGCGAACCTGCTGCCGGTGACCGTCGCCGAGTCCGGGGCGCTCTTCGCGGGGCGGGCCCTGGAGCTGGACCGCGGGCGCGCCGTCCCCGGCGCGACCGCGACCCTGTGCGTACGGCCGCACCTGCTCGGCCTCGGCGCCGGTCCCAACGCGCTGAGCGGCACGATCACCGAGGTCCAGTGGCGCGGCTCCACGCACCGGCTGTACGTGGACGTCGAGGGCCACCGGATCAAGGCGGACCTGCCGGAGCTGCGCGAGACCCCGGCGCTGGGCGACCACGTCACCCTGCACTTCGAGCCGCGGGACGGCGTGCTGCTGGCCGCAGGGGTGTCGGATGGCTGAGGCCCCCGCACCCGCCGCCGCCACGACCGTCCCGCACCAGAAGCGGACCGGGCAGCGGACCGTACGGAGCTCCGCGCCGGGCGGGCCCGCCGGCCCGGCCGGAGCCCCCGGCGGCGCCGCGGCCCACGCCGCGCGCGCACCGCGCGAAGTGCCCGGCTGGCTGTGGTCCCTGCCGCCCGTGGCCGCGCTCGCGCTGGTCTTCCTCTACCCGCTCGCCCTGGTCGTCCGGCAGTCCTTCAGCCCCGAGAACGGCGGCGGGGCCTTCGACGCGTACGCCTCCGTCTTCCGCTCGCACTCCTTCCGCGAGGCGCTCGGGACCACGGTCTGGCTGGCCGCCGGAGCCACCGTCGGCTGCCTCGTCCTCGGCTTCGTGCTCGCGCTGATCATCGCCTTCGTCCCCTTCCCCGGGGCCAAGGCCGTCTCGAAGTTCATCGACGTCTTCCTCTCCTTCCCCTCCTTCCTCATCACCCTCGCCCTCCTCTTCATCTACGGCACGGTCGGCATGGCCAACGGGCTCTGGACCGACGTGAGCGGCAGCGCCGAGGGGCCCTTCCACTTCCTCACCACCCCGTGGGGCGTACTGCTCGCCGAAATCACGTACTTCACGCCCTTCGTGATGCGCCCGCTGCTCGCCGCCTTCTCCCAGCTGGACACCGCCCAGTTGGAGGTGGCCTCCTCGCTCGGAGCGAAGCCGGCCCGGATCATCCGGCGCGTGATCCTCCCCGAGGCCCTCCCGGCGCTCGCCGCCGGCGGCAGCCTGGTCCTGGTCATGTGCCTCAACGAGTTCGGGATCGTGCTGTTCACCGGAGCCAAGGACGTCACCACGCTCCCGATGCTCGTCTACGGCAAGGCGATCCTGGAGTCCGACTACTCGGCCGCCTGCGTGGTCGCCGTCGTCAACATCGCGATCTCCGTCGGCCTGTTCGGCCTCTACCGGGTGGTGAGCAAGCGTGCTGGTGCATAGCAAGACCGGCCGCTGGGCCGCCTGGGGCCTGTTCGGGCTCCTCTTCCTGCCGCTGTTCGCCCTGCCGCTGCTCGTCGTGGTGGCCGCGTCGTTCTCCACCCACTGGTCCGGGGCCTTCCCCTCCGGTCCGACCACCGGGAACTACGCTTCCGCCGTGCAGGGCGAATCCCTCCAGGCGCTGACCACCTCGCTGGTGACCGCCCTCGTCGCGAGCCTGCTCGCGCTCACCGCCGGGACCTGGGCCGCGCTGGCCGGCGCCCGTCTGAAGCGGCGCGGGAAGCGGTCCCTGGACGCCCTGTTCATGCTGCCGGTCGCCGTGCCGTCCGTGGTCGTCGGCCTCGCCGTCCTGGTCGCCTTCAGCAAGCCCCCGCTGCTGCTCAACGGCACCAGCTCAATCGTGATCCTGGCGCACACGATTCTTGTCACTGCGTTTGCCCACCAGTCGGTTTCGGCCGCCATCGTTCGTCTCGACCCCGCGTACGAACAGGCGGCGGCCTCCCTGGGCGCCCGTCCCGCGTACGTGCTGTGGCGGGTCAAGCTCCCCCTCCTGCTGCCGTCGCTGACGGCGGCCGCCGGACTCTGCTTCGCCCTGTCCATGGGCGAGCTGAGCGCCACGATGATGCTCTACCCGCCGGACTGGATGCCCCTCCCCGTCCGGATCTTCACCGCCACCGACCGCGGTTCGCTCTTCGGCGGGTCCGCCGTCGCCGTGGTCCTGATGGCCGCCACCCTGCTGGTGCTCCTGGCCGTCTCCCGCATTCGCACCAGAGCCACCTACCGCTGACTCCCTTTCCCCCGTAAGGAAGTTCTTCTCCATGTCCAGAAATCGCGCGTCGCTCCGTGTCACCGCCGCCGTCACCGGCAGCCTGGCCCTCGCCGCCGGCCTCACCGCATGCGGCGGCTCGACGACCGCCGCCGAGTCCGAGGGCGGCGGCGAGAAGATCGTCACCGTCTACAGCGCCGACGGCCTCAAGAGCGAGAAGGGCGACGGCTGGTACGACAAGGTCTTCGCCGAGTTCACGAAGAAGACCGGTATCCAGGTCAAGTACGTCGAGGGCGGCTCGGGCGAGATGGTGCAGCGCGCCGTCCGCGAGAAGACCAACACCCAGGCCGACGTGATCGTCACCCTGCCGCCGTTCATCCAGCAGGCGGACGGCAAGGGCCTGCTCCAGGCCTACAAGCCGCAGGGCTCCGACAAGGTCAACGGCGTCGACAAGGCCGCCGACGGCAAGTGGACCTCGATCGTCAACAACTACTTCGGCTTCATCCACAACAAGAAGGAGCTCGCCGAGGCGCCCAGGACCTGGGAAGAGCTCCTGGACTCCAAGTACAAGGGCAAGCTCCAGTACTCCACCCCGGGTGTCGCGGGCGACGGCACCGCCGTCCTCGTCAAGGCGATGCACGACTTCGGCGGCAAGGAGCCGGCCCTGGAGTACCTGAAGAAGCTCCAGGCCAACAACGTCGGCCCGTCCTCCTCCACCAGCAAGCTCGCGCCGAAGACCGACAAGGGCGAGCTGCTCGTCGCCAACGGCGACGTCCAGATGAACTTCGCGCAGTCCAAGTCCATTCCTAACCTGGGCATCTGGTTCCCGGCCAAGGACGGCGGCAAGCCGACCAGCTTCGCCCTGCCGTACGCGGCCGGCCTGGTGGACAAGGCCCCGCACACCGAGAACGGCAAGAAGCTCCTCGACTTCATGCTCGGCGAGGAGGCCCAGAAGCTGGTCAGCGAGGTCGGCGGCGGCTTCCCGGCGCGCACCGACGTCAAGCCGACCGACGCCAACGCCGTCGAACTCACCAAGCTGATGGCCGGTGTCGAGATCTTCGAGCCGGACTGGGCGGACATCGACAAGAACCTGGCGAGCTACGTCGACGCGTGGAAGTCGGCAACCGGAAGCTGATTGGTCGCCTCCTGGTCACCCACGACCAGGAAAGTGACGCTTGCATAACGGGTCTGGACCGAAGATCGCACCTTCGGTCCGGACCCCGCGCACGTCCACCTGCGCTTTCCCCACGATTACTCCCGGAGGAGTACGTGCCCACTGTCCTGTCAGGACGCGCCCTCGCAGTGACCGCCACCGCCACGGCCCTGCTCGCCACCGCTCTCGGCGCCCACACCGCCACCGCCGAGACGGCCGCCACCGCGACCACCACCGACAAGGTCCTCGTCATCGGCATCGACGGCACGGTCCTGGACCGCGTCAAGGCCGCCAACGCCCCCAACCTGCAGGGCCTGATGGCCCAGGGCCTCACCGCCAGGAGCACCCTCTACGCGAATCCGATGGCCGCCACCTCCTCGGGCCCCGGCTGGTCCACCATCGCCACCGGCGTCTGGCCCGACAAGCACGGAGTGAAGGACAACACCTTCACCGGCAAGAACTACACGGCCTACCCCGACTTCCTGACCCGCATCGAGAACGCCAAGCCGGCGCTCAACACGTACGCGGCCGCCGACTGGGAGCCCCTCACCTCCACCGACGCGGGCGGCCCGGTCTTCTCCGCCAAGGTCGACAAGCGGCTCTCCCTCAAGGGCGACCGCGACGGCTACGGCACCGAGGACCCGAAGATCGCCGCCGCGGCCTCCGCCGAACTGCAGGGCCAGAACCCGGACGCCGCGTTCGTGTACTTCGGCCAGGTCGACGGCGCCGGACACGCGTACGGCGCCGCCAGCCAGCAGTACCTCGACGCCATCGGCCGCGTCGACGTGATGGTCGGCCAGCTGCTCACCGCCGTGCAGAACCGTCCCGCGTACGCCCAGGAGAACTGGAAGATCCTGGTCACCACCGACCACGGGCACACCGACGCGGGCGGCCACGGCGGCTCCACCATCCAGGAGCGCGGCACCTTCGTCATCGCCAAGGGTGCGGGCATCGCGGCCGGTTCGGTCCGCAGCGACGTCAAGCTCGTGGACGTGGCGGCCACCGCCCTGGCACAGGTCGGCGTCGACCCCGGCCAGGCGATCGACGGCATCCCGCTGAACGCCCCCGACGACAACGACCCGTTCGACACCCTGCGGCCGAACCTCCAGGCCCGCGTGGACGAGACGGGCATCCCGGCGGGCGTGAAGGGCTTCACGCACACCCCGCCGGCAGGCTGGTCGATCGACAACTCCAAGATGGGCACCGGCGGTGTCACCGAGTGGGCCGGCTGGGCCTTCGCGACCGACGAGTTCTGGAGCCAGTCCCAGCGAGACCAGTGGCGCGAGCTGAACGTCCGCTCCCGTGACGTGTTCGCCGTCGCCGACTCCGACGAGTGGGACGACAAGTCCCACACCGGCTCCTACGACTCCACCCTGATCACCCCCAAGTGGGCGGTGACCGGCGGCACCACGAGGAACCTCACCTTCCAGACCCACTACCACCACGAGGCCGGCCAGACCGCCCAGGTCCTGGTCTCCTACAACGGCGCCGCTCCCACGGTCGTCAAGAGCTACACCGCCGACGCGGTCGCCAAGGCGGAGTCCCTGACCCTCCAGGTCCCGGCCGGCGCCACCGACGTCCAGGTCCGCTTCCGCTACGCCGGCACCAACAACTGGTACTGGACCGTCGACAACGTCAAGCTCGGCTGACCTGCGCAAACCGTGCCGGGGTCCGGGCTGTGGACGCTTGCGGCGTCCATGGCCCGGCCCCGATAGGGTGATGGAGACCACAGGCCAAAGGTCAGCGGTCACAGGTCAGAGGTAGGGCCACCGAGAGCGGAGAACAATCCAGTGGCAGAGCGCAAGCCGATCGAATCCTGGCTCACCGACATGGACGGGGTCCTGATCCACGAAGGCACCCCGATCCCCGGCGCCGATGCCTTCATCAAGCGGCTGCGCGAATCCGGCAAGCCCTTCCTGGTCCTGACCAACAACTCCATCTACACCCCGCGCGACCTCCAGGCCCGGCTCTCCCGCATGGGCCTCCACGTCCCCGTGGAGAACATCTGGACCTCGGCGCTCGCCACCGCCAAGTTCCTCGACGACCAGCGCCCGGGCGGCACCGCGTACGTCATCGGCGAGGCCGGACTGACCACCGCCCTGCACGACATCGGCTACATCCTGACCGACCACGAGCCCGACTACGTGGTCCTCGGCGAGACCCGTACGTACAGCTTCGAGGCGATGACGAAGGCGGTCCGCCTGATCAACGCGGGCGCCCGCTTCATCTGCACCAACCCGGACGAGACCGGCCCCTCCACCGAGGGCCCGCTGCCCGCCACCGGCGCCGTCGCCGCACTGATCACCAAGGCGACCGGGAAGCAGCCGTACTTCGCCGGCAAGCCCAACCCGCTCATGATGCGGACGGGCCTGAACGCCATCGGCGCGCACTCCGAGAGCAGCGCGATGATCGGCGACCGGATGGACACCGACGTCCTGGCCGGACTGGAGGCCGGGATGCAGACCTTCCTCGTGCTGACCGGACTGACCTCCGCCGCGGACACCGAGAAGTTCCCGTACCGGCCGACCAAGACCGTCGACTCGATCGCCGACCTGGTCGATCTCGTCTGATCCGAACGGGTCAAGCGCGCACCGCTCCGGATGCGGAGCGGTGCGCCGCGCGTGAATCTCCTTGTTGAGGAGGTTCACCATGCGCACTGCTCTGATCGCTCTCCGTGTCACCGGGGTGGCCGTCGCCCTGACGGCGCTCACCGCCGTGTCCTCGCCCACCGCCCTGGCGGCCGACGAGGAGAAAAGCGGCAGCGTCTCGGTCGATCCGCGTCAGGCCGAACCGGGGGCGCAGGTCAAGCTGCGTGTCCACGGCTGTGAGGACAAATGGGCGACCGCCAAGTCCGCGGTGTTCGTGTCGGAGGTCCACCTGTCCTCCGGCCGTGACGGGGACAAGTCGCTCTCGGGCGACGCGATGATCAGCTCGCACGCCCAGCCCGGCTGGCACCCCGTCCAAGTGAAGTGCGACGGGGGTGAGGACCGGATCCGCGGCACCGTCGAGGTGGTCCGCCGCCGCGACGACCGCGAGAAGGACCGGGACCGCGACCGGCCGAACCCGCACCAGACACCGGTCTGGCCCGTCCACGCGGGCGGCGGCGGGATGTCCGCCGAACTGGCGGCGACGGACCGGGCGGTGCGGGCGGCCCAGGAGGCGCAGGACCAGGCCGCGGCGGCCAAGAAGAGCCACGGCGGCGGGGGCCCCGGCCTCCCGCACACCGTGATCGGCGCCGTGCTGGCCGCCGCGGCCACCCTGGCCGTCGCGTTCCGGGCGCTGACGCTGCGCCGGCGCCGCAGCGGCGAGTGAGGACACGCCGGTGACGGGCTCGGGGGAGCCGAGGTCCTCCGGCGGCGGGCGGCTGCTGACCTTCGCCGCGTGGTCCGTGCTGGTGCTCGGCCTGTGGCTGTGGGGCCGCGAGATCACCGGCGTCCCGCCGAGTCCGTCGTCCGCACTGGCCGGAGGGTCGGCGCTCCCGGTCCCGGGGCTGCCCGCGGCGCACACCCCGCTGGCGGCGTCGGTGCCCGCGCGGGTCGACGTGCCGTCGATGGGCATCCGGGCGCCGGTGGTCTCCCGGGGCCTCGACGCGCAGGGCGCGATCGAGCCGCCGCCGTACGAGAGCCCCGGCACGGTGGGCTGGTGGGGCGGCGGGGCCAAGCCGGGCGAGGCAGGTGCCGCGCTGCTGGTCGGGCACGTGGACACGGCGTCGAAGCCGGCGGTGTTCTACGGCCTGAGCTCGGCGAAGCCGGGTGACCGGGTCCGGGTGGTCCGGACGGACGGTTCGGTCGCCGAGTTCACGATCGAGGACGTACGGGTCTACGAACGGGCCCGCTTCGACGCGGACCGGGCGTACGGCCCGCGGATCAGGGGCCGGGCGGAGCTGCGGCTGGTGGGGGTGCCTACGACAAGGCGGCCAAGGAGTACACGGCGAACGTGGTCGTGTCGGCCTACCTGACGGGAGAGGTCCGGCCCGGCGCGGCGGCCTGAGACGCACGACGAAGAAGCCCCCCGCAGCTTTCGCTGCGAGGGGCTTCCTCTTGTCTGTGCGCCGCCAGGGACTCGAACCCCGGACCCGCTGATTAAGAGTCAGCTGCTCTAACCAACTGAGCTAGCGGCGCCTGCTGACAGAGAAAACTCTACCCCACCTCCAGCGGTGCTCGTGACCAGCCGCGCCCGCCTTGTCCGATTAACCCATGTTTGAGGGGTTTATCGTGCACGATATGTCTGGGTCGAGCCGAATCTGATGCCCCGACAGATATCGGGCCCGCCTGACCAGCGACGAGCAGGGGAGTGGACGGAACCGCATGACGATCCAGCCTCCGACGCATGTGCAGATGCCTGCGCCGACCAAGCCGGCGGCGATGCCGATGCCGGTGCCCGCTTTCGAGGAGTACGAGCCCGCAGGCGACTGCGTCTGCCCGGGCTGCGCGCAGCGCCGCCGTGCCCTCGCCCGCGCGCGGGCCATACCGCTCCGGGACGGCGGCCACCCGGCCGCCCGCGGGGTCCGCCGGGCGCTGGTGCTGGCCACCGCGGCGGGCGTGGTTTTCGGCGGTGGCGGCTCGGCGGCCCTGGCGGCGGCCGGCCCGGTCCCCGGACCGGGGCCGGGGCCGGTGCCGGTCTCCCTCGACATCCCCGGCTCCCCGCAGGGCGGCCGGTCCCTGCTGCACGGACGCCCGGCTCCGGCGAAGCCGGCGGGCGCGCCCGGGGCGCCGTCGGCCGTCAAGCGGATCGACCGGACGTCGATCATCACGCGGGCGAAGACGTGGCTGGACGCGAAGGTTCCGTACAGCATGTCCACGTACTGGTCGGACGGGTACCGGCAGGACTGCTCCGGCTACGTCTCGATGGCCTGGAACCTTGGTACGAACGAGTGGACCGGCAGCCTCGACAAGTTCGCCACCAAGATCACCAAAGACGAGCTGCTGCCGGGGGACATGCTGCTCTTCCACAACCCGTCGGACCCGACCAACGGCTCGCACGTGGTGCTCTTCGGGGGGTGGGTGGACGAGACGCGCACGCACTACGTCGCGTACGAGCAGACCCGCCCGAACACGCGGAAGGGGGCGACCCCGTACGGCTACTGGAACAACGCGACGAAGTACGTCCCGTACCGGTTCAACGGGGTGACCACCGGCCTCGCCGAGGACCCGGCGGCCACCGACCCGAAGCCGGCCGTCCCGACGGTCTTCCCCGGAGCCACGCAGTTCGGGCCGGGCGCGAACAACGAGCACGTCGCCCAGCTGGGCCGGATGCTGATCGAGCGGGGCGGGGGGCGCTTCTACCCGAAGGGCGCGAACACGGCGTGGAGCGACGCCGACCGGCTGGCCACGCAGGCCTTCCAGAGCGCCCAGGGCTGGACGGGCACGGACGCCGACGGCGTCCCGGGCACGCACACCTGGCAGCTCCTGGTCGAACACAAGGGCAAGGACATCCGCCCCACGGTCGAGGGCGCCCCGGGCTCGCCCCCGAGACCGGGCACCGTCCCCGCGCCGGGTACGGCTCCGGGTACGGCCCCGGCTCCGGGGCACGCCGGGACGCCGGGCCCGGGCGGGGTCCACGGCCCGGTCGGGGTTCCCGTCGGCCCTGCCGCGGTGCCGAGATATCCGGGGCCGTCGGTGTTCCGCCCCGGGTCCTCGAACCCGTTCATCACCGCCCTTGGACGCCAGCTGGTGAAGAAGGGCTTCGGCAAGAACTACACGTCCGGCCCGGGGCCCCGCTGGAGCGAGGCCGACCGTCGCAGTGTCGAGGCCTTCCAGCGCGCCCAGGGGTGGCGCGGAGCCGCGGCCGACGGCCACCCGGGCCCGGAAACCTGGCGCCGGCTGTTCGCATGACGGAGGCAACGATGTACCCCACGCGCACCACCTCGACGACGGGCACCTTCCGGGTCCCGCCAGCGCCCCCGCAAGCCCCGGCGCTGCGCGCCACGGGCGACCTGTACGCCCCGCCCCTCCCCTCCCGGCCGGCCCCGCCCGAGGTCCCGCCCGCGGCCCCGATCGAGGTCTGGCCGGAGGCTCGGCCCGAGCGGGCCGGCTTCCCGGCCGAGGCCGGTCCCACCGCCCCGCTCCCGGTCGCGGCGGTGATTCCGGCCCCCTCCGAGGCTCCGGCCGAGACCCTGCCCGCGACCCTGCCCGCGACGCCGACGCCGACGCCGACGCCGACGCCGACGCCGACGCCGACACTGACGGCGGCAGCGGCAGCGACGGCGCACGCGCACGCGGACCGGTCATGGTCGGAGGTGGAGCCTTCGGCCGTGGCGGCCGTTCCGGCGCCGTACGCGGCCCAGGGCGGTCCCGAGTCCGGGATTTCGGCGGGCCAGGTGCCCGGCGCGGCGGTTCCGGCTCCCTCCGGGGCCGAGGCCGAGGGCGCTCCGGAGGCTGTGATTCCGGCCGCGGGCGCCGAGCAGCCGGTCCTGCGGGCGGCTGCCGGGGTTCCGGCCAGGATGGTCGCCCTGCCGCACGGGCGGCCGGCGGCGGAGAGCTCCTGGAGCGAGGTCCCGGCGGCCCGGATCCGGGTCGAGCCCGAGCCGGTGCACGCGCTGGCCGGGGCCGGCGACCGTGCCGAGTACGGCCTGGAGCCCGAGCCGCCGCTCTCCGTACCGGCCCCTGCGGCGCACTCGCACCCGGCGGTGCCCACCCTCCGCCTGCGGGCCGAACCGGCGACCCCGGCCGGTCCCGGTACGGAGCCGCCGTCCGACGGCCCCGCGCACGGGTACGGCGCCCCCGCCGCCCCGCACGCCGAAGCCGGGCCCCGGGCCCCGGGGCCCCACGACGAGGCCGGGGGCGAGCCCGTGCTGCAGGGCGGCTACCGGGCCCGGCCCGGCCAGGTCTGGCCCGTTGCCGGTCCCGAGGCGGACGGCCCCGCGCAGCGGTACGGCGAGCCGTGGCCGCCCGCCGCGCGGGAGGGCGACGCCGGATCGCGTGCCGCGCACGCCTGCGAGCCCGGGGCGCAGGTCCCGTGCGTACCCCAGCCGCACGACGGGATCGACGCCGAGCCCGAGCCCGGTCCCGAGCCCGAGCCCGGTCCCGAGCCCGAGCCCGGTCCCGAGCCCGAGCCCGGTCCCGAGCCCGAGCCCCTGTCCGGCGCGGTCCCCGGGCCGGCGGTGGGGGACATCGTCGCGCGGGCCGTGGCGCGCGGGTTGGCGGCGGGGGACACAGAGGATCTGCCGCGGATCACGGAGGGGCGCGGGGGCGCCGTCACCGCGGTGCCGCTGCACCTGCCGTTCCCCGCGGAGTCCCGCCCGGCCGGGGCCCCGTCCCCGGCGCCCACCCGGGCTCCCGCCCCCGCCGCGCAGCCTCGCGCGGCGCGGTCCGAGCCCGGGCGGCGGGTGCCGCGCGGGGACGACCGGTTGCGCGAGCACCGGGGGCCCGTGCTGCCCGGCTGGGTCGGTGTCGGCGTCGGCGCCCTCGCGCTCAGCGGCTGCCTGGCGGTGCTCTGGCGGGCCGGGGCCGTCCCGGCCGCCTTCGTGGCGGCCTTCGGTGCGACTCCCCGGGCCTACCAGGGGCTCCGCGCCACCCACTGGCCTCCGCTCGCCTTCCTCGGCATCGTCGCGCTCCTCGCGCTCGGCGGACTCGGCCGCGCCAAGGCCGGCCACGCCTGGGTGCTCACCCTCTTCGGCCGCTACCGGGGCACGGTCCGCCGTACCGGCCTCACCTGGGTGAGTCCGCTCCTGCTCCGCCGCCGCGTCGACGTCCGGCTGCGCCACTGGCGCAGCGAGCCCATGCCCGCCGTGGACTCAGGCGGCCTCGCCCTGATGGTCGTCGTCCAGGTCGTCTGGCAGGTCAAGGACACGGCCCGGGCCACCCTCGCCGTCGAGGACCACACCGAGTACCTCGCCGAGCAGGTCGAATCGGCCATGGCCCGGGTCCTGTCCCAGCTGCCCGCCGACGCCTTCCACGAGGACGCCCCGACGCTTCGCGACTCCGAGGCGGTCGGCGACGCGCTGACGCGGATGCTGGCGACCGAGACCGAGGCGGTCGGGATCGAGGTGTACTCGGCCCAGCCGACCCGGATCGAGTACGCCCCCGAGGTCGCCGAGGCCATGCGGCGGCGCCGGGTCGCGGCGATCGACGCCAAGCACCGGGACACGGTGCTGACCTCGGTCGTCGACGCGGTCGACGACACCGTCCACCGGCTGACCTCGCGCGGGCTCGTCGAGCTCGACGACTACGAGCGCAAGGCGCTCGTGAAGGACCTCACCGTCGCCTTCTACACCGGGCGTCCCGAGTAGCAGGCGCAGCTGACGGAGAACGGGTGGTCCGGCATCTGCCGGGCCACCCGTTCTTCCATTGGTCTGGACATGGCCAACTCCCGTCAATAGCCTGATACTTGGTCTAGACCTACATCCCCACGCGTGCGCACGCTCTCATCGGACTCCCCCCACGTTCAAGGAGCATCATGCGTCCCATCCGCATGCCCGTTCACCTGCCCAGACGAGCCGGCGCCGCCACGCTCGGCCTCGGCGTCATCGCCGGCCTGGCGCTGCTCAGTGCCCCCACCGCGAGCAGTCACGGCTACACGGACACCCCCATCAGCCGCCAGAAGCTCTGCGCCAACAAGACCGTCCTCGACTGCGGCCCGATCCAGTGGGAGCCGCAGAGTGTCGAGGGCTACAAGGGCTTCCCGGCCGCCGGTCCGGCCGACGGCCAGATATGTTCCGGCGGGCACGGCGAGTTCGCGCAGCTCGACGACCCGCGCGGCGGCGCCTGGCCCACCACAAAGGTGACCGGCGGGCAGGGCTACGGCTTCCGCTGGCAGTTCACCGCCAACCACTCCACCACCGACTTCAAGTACTACGTCACCAAGAACGGCTGGGACCCCACCAAGCCCCTCACCCGCGCGTCCCTGGAGTCCCAGCCCTTCCTCACGGTCGCCTACAACGGCGCCCGGCCCGCCATGACCACCGTCCACCAGGGCACGATGCCGAGCGGCAAGACCGGCCGGCACATGATCCTGGCGGTCTGGACGGTCAACGACACCCCCATGGCCTTCTACTCCTGCTCCGACGTCCAGTTCTGACCCTCGGGCCGTTCATTTCTGACGAGACGTCAGCTACCCTCCGGCGGCATGCGGACGACACCCGAAACCGTCGCGGAGCTCATGGCGCGCCAATGGGGCGACCACCGGCCGGGGCTGATGTACGGCGGCAGCACGCACACCGCCGTCCTCAGCCGCCACCGGACCGCCCAGGAGGCCGCCGCGCGCGCCGCGCTGCTCGTCGACCTCCTGCCGGCGGACCAGGGCACCGAACCGCACATCGGGGTGCTGCTCGACAACACCCCCGAGTTCCCGTTCTGGCTCGGCGCGGCGGCCCTCGCCGGGGCCGCCGTCGCCGGGATCAACCCCACCCGGCGCGGTCCCGAACTGGCGCGCGACATCCTGCACACCGACTGCCGGATCCTGGTCACCGAGCACGCCCACCTGCCGCTGCTGCGCGGGCTCGACCTGCCCGGCGTACGGATCCTCGTGACCGACTCCGAGGAGTACGCCGCCCTGCTCGCCCCGTACGCGGGCGCGAAGCCGGGCGAGGCGGCGCTCGCCGCCCCCGCCCCGGGCTCCCGCTTCCTCCTCTACTTCACCTCGGGCTCCACCGGCGCCCCCAAGGCCGCCGTCTGCAGCCAGGGCCGGCTGGCCGCCGCGGCCGATTCCCTGGCCCGGCAGTTCTCGGTCACCTCCGAAGACGTCCACTACGTCTGCATGCCGCTCTTCCACGGCAACGCCGTCATCGCCGACTGGCTGCCCGCCCTCGCCGGGGGCGCGTCCGTGGCCCTGCGCCCCCGCTTCTCCGCCTCCGCCTTCCTCTCCGACGTCCGCGCGTACGGGGCGACGTACTTCACCTACGTCGGCCGGGCCGTCCAGTACCTGCTGGCCACCGAGCCCCGCCCCGACGACCGCGAGCACACCCTGCGCCTCGGCTTCGGCACCGAGGCCGGCGCGGTGGACGCGGCACGCTTCGCCGAGCGGTTCGGGGTCCGGCTGGTGGAGGGGTACGGGGCCACCGAGGGCGGCGCCTCCGTACAGCGCACCCCGGACACCCCGCCGGGCGCCCTGGGCCGGGCCGGGGCCGGGGACGACCTGGCGGTGATCGATCCGGAGACGGGGGCGGAATGCCCGCCGGCCGTCCTGGACGGGCGGGGGCGGCTGCTCAACGGCTCGGCCGCCATCGGCGAGCTGGTCAACCGCGGCCGGAGCCTGTTCGAGGGCTACTGGCGCAACCCCGAGGCGCAGGCCGCGCGCACCCGCGACGGCTGGTACTGGACGGGCGACCTCTTCTTCCGTGACGCGGACGGCTTCCTCTACTTCGCGGGCCGTACGGACGACCGGCTGCGGGTCGACAGCGAGAACCTCGCCGCCGCGGTGATCGAGAACATCCTGGCGCGCTGGTCCCCGGCGGCCGCGGTCGCCGTGTACGCGGTGCCGGACGAGGCCGCCGGCGACCAGGTGATGGCGGCGCTCGCCCTGGAGGAGGGGGAGCGGTTCTCGCCGGAGGCCTTCTCCGCGTTCCTGACCGCCCAGCCGGACCTGGGCACCAAGATGTCCCCGCGCTACGTCCGGATCGTGGAGTCGATGCCGACGACGGCGACCAACAAGATCCACCGGGCCGCCCTGCGCCGTTCCGGCTTCCGCTGCCCGGACCCGGTGTGGTGGTCCCCGCCGGGCGGCTCCGGCTACCGGGACCTGGGCCCGGCGGACCTCGACGGTCTGCTGGCGGCGTACGCGGCGCACGGGCGCGGGGAGCTCCTGGAGCGCTGATCCGTGATCCCGGCGTACGCGGGTATTGGTTTTGAGCACTCCTGAGGACCAGGTAGTATTTTCTCTGTCAGGCGCCGCTAGCTCAGTTGGTTAGAGCAGCTGACTCTTAATCAGCGGGTCCGGGGTTCGAGTCCCTGGCGGCGCACCTGTACTTCGGGCGGTTTCCGGTTCACCGGGAACCGCCCGAAGTGTTTCCCGTACTCTTCCCCCCCCGGTGGCTCGGACCCCCCGGCGGCTCAGAGCGTGAGCGACAGCAGCAGGGGCGCGGCCTTCCGGTTCAGCGCCTCGGCCGCGGCCCGCAGCCGGTGCGCGTGCTCGACCGGCATCGACAGGGCCAGGCAGCCCACCGCGGCCCCGGCGGTGATCGGTACCGCGGCGCAGACGGTGCCCACCGCGTACTCCTGCAGGTCCAGCACCGGAACCGTGGCCGGCTGGGCGTCCAGCTTGGAGAAGAGGATGCGCTCGTTCACGATCGTCTTCGACGTGAGCCGGGCGATCTTGTGCCGCGAGAGGTGGTCGCGCCGCCCGTTCTGGTCGAGCTGCGTCAGCAGGCACTTGCCGACCGCGCTGGCGTGCGCCGCGGAGCGGAAGTCGACCCACTCGTGCACCTTCGGGGTGCGCGGGCTGTCCGCGAACTGCGTGATCTTCACTTCGCCGTCCACGTACCGGCTGATGTAGACCGCCGCGCCCACCGAGTCCCGGAGCCGGTCCAGGGTCTCCTGCAGCTTGTTCTGGAGGGCCTGCTGCCTGTCCATGCCGGAGCCGAGGAGCACCAGGGAGTCGCCTATGGCGTAGGCGCCGTCCGACACCTGGAGTACGTACCCCTCGCGGCGCAGCATGAGGAGCATGGGCGCGAGATGGACCGCGGGCAGGCCGGTCTCGCGCGCGATCTGTATATCGGTCACACCGCCGGTGTGGCGGGCGATCGTTTCGAGTACGCGCAGGGCGTACTGCACCGAGTGGAACGGCGCGGTCGGCTCGGGCTTCAGCGCCACGGTTTCCCCCTAGCAGGTTGTTACCGCTTGCCTTACCACGATAGCCATCAAGAGGCCCACGTGGAGCGCCTGTTGAGGAGTTTGATGGCTCATTCACGTCCCTCCGGCTCCATCTGCGCCGCTGGCATATGCCAAGGTCACACCCACTGTCCGAGGGTGCCGGGAATGCCCGCGCGCCGCCGATGGTTCGAGTTCTTCGTACGGACGGCGAAGCGAGGCGGGAGCGACGATGAGTGACACCGGGGACGCGGGTCGGGCTGCGGACGGGGACGGCCGCGAAGATCGCGGAGGCCGTGCGGATCCGATCCGGGGCGCGATACGCGGCGATGCGCCGGTGCCGCTCTCGGTGCTCGACCTCGTCACGGTCGGCAGCGGTAGCAGCGCCTACGCCTCCCTGCGTACGAGCGTCGACATCGCCCGCCTCGCCGAGTCCCGCGGCTACCACCGCCACTGGGTCGCCGAGCACCACTCCATGCCCGGCGTGGCCAGCTCCTCTCCGGCGGTGATCCTGGCCCACCTCGCCGCCCACACCTCCCGCATCCGGCTCGGCTCGGGCGGGGTCATGCTGCCCAACCACGCGCCGCTCGCCGTGGCCGAGCAGTTCGGCACCCTGGAGGCGCTCGCCCCGGGCCGGATCGACCTCGGGCTCGGCCGCGCGCCCGGCACCGACGGCCGCACGGCCGCCGCCCTGCGCGGGTCCGGCCGCCTCGACGAGGCCGCCGAGGAGTTCCCCCGGCAGCTCGTGGAGCTCACCCGCTTCCTCGACGACGACTTCCCCGACGGGCACCCCTACGCCCGCGTCCACGCGGTGCCGGGTCCCGTGCAGGGCCCCACCGGGCGGCCGCCGCTGTGGCTGCTCGGCTCCTCCGGGTTCAGCGCCCGCCTCGCAGCCGAGCTCGGCCTGCCCTTCGCGTACGCCCACCACTTCTCGGCGGCCGGCACTCTGCCCGCGCTGGACCTCTACCGCCAGAACTTCCGCCCCTCGGCCGCGCTGGACGCCCCGTACGCCGTGATCGGGGTGTCGGCGCTCGCCGCCGACACCGACGGGCAGGCCCGGGCCCAGGTGCTCACGGGCGCGCTGTCGATGCTGCGGCTGCGCAGCGGCCGGCCGGGCCTGATCCCGACGCCCGAGGAGGCGGCGGCGTACGGCTTCTCCCCGCTGGAGCGGGAGTTCGTGGACGGCTGGCTCGCGAACGTCGTCCACGGCACCCCCGACGAGGTCCGCTCCGGTCTCGACGGCCTGGTGAAGCGGACGGGCGCCGACGAGCTGATGCTGACCGCCAACGCCCACGCCGGGGCGGCCCGGTTGCGCTCGTACGAACTGGTCGCGGACGCGTACAAGATGCCGGTGGAGGCGCCCCGAGCTGATTGACCGCACGGAGGGCGGTCCGGCTGGTTTGTTGCCGGAACCTTGCGCGGAGATGGCCATAAGGCAGCCTTAAACCGCTCGTCACCCGGTGTGGCGGGCGGTTTTTCGTGCGCGTGCAAGCCTCTGACTAGGGGATTTACCCCGCGATTGGTCTAGTCCTTCTTTGGTCCAAACCATTGACTCGGGCCTCGGATGATCGCTATCACTTCTCCCACCCGAACCTCTCGCTTCCCCCTCCCACCCCCCGGAGGCAGTTCATGCACATCCGTAAACCCCTCATCGCGGCCGCCGCCACGGCCGCGCTGGCAGCCGGAGCGCTGGCCGGCTTCGCGGGGCTCGGCACCGCGCAGGCCGCCGACGCGGCCACCACCGCGGGCGCAGGCGGCAACGTCAAGATCGCGTACTACGACCAGTGGAGCGTGTACGGGAACGCCTTCTATCCCAAGCACCTCGACACCCGCGGCATAGCGGGCAAGCTGGACGTCATCAACTACTCGTTCGGCAATATCCACCCCACCAACCTCACCTGTTTCGAGGCGAACAAGGCGGCCGGCGACGACAACAACCCGAACGCCGGTGACGGCGCGGGCGACTCGTACGCTGACTACCAGAAGTCCTTCGGCGCGGCCGACAGCGTCAGCGGCGTCGCCGACAAGTGGGACCAGCCGATCGTCGGCGTCTTCAACCAGTTCAAGCAGTTGAAGGCCAAGTACCCGAACCTGAAGATCAACATTTCGATCGGCGGCTGGACGTACTCGAAGTACTTCAGCGACGCGGCGAAGACCGACGCCTCCCGCAAGAAGCTCGTCTCCTCCTGCATCGACCAGTACATCAAGGGCAACCTGCCGGTCGAGGGCGGCTACGGCGGCGCGGGCAGCGCGGCGGGCATCTTCGACGGCATCGACATCGACTGGGAGTACCCCGGCTCCTCCGGCGGCCACCTGGGCAACCACTACGCCCCCGAGGACAAGCAGAACTTCACGCTCCTGCTCAAGGAGTTCCGCGAGCAGCTCGACGCGTACGGCGCGGCCAACGGCGGCAAGAAGTACCTGCTGACCTCGGCCCTCCCGGCCGGCCAGGACAAGATCAAGTACATCGAGACGGACAAGATCGGCGCGTACCTCGACTACGCGAACATCATGACGTACGACATGCACGGCGCCTGGGACGGCGACGGGCCGACGTACCACCAGTCCCCGCTGTACTCCGGTGCCAACGACCCGACGGACCCGATCGCCCCGGGCACCGAGAAGTACAGCATCGACAACGCCATCGACTCCTGGATCGACGGCAAGCCGGCCTACGGCATCGCCGGCGGCTTCCCGGCCAACAAGCTGACGCTGGGCTACGAGTTCTACTACCGCGGCTGGAAGGGCGTCCCCGCGGGGACGGCGGGCGGCCTCGCGCAGCCCGCGACCGGCGCCTCCGGCGCCCGGCCCACCAGCCAGCAGGCCGGCATCGCCAACTACAAGGAGCTCGGCGGCATCGTCGACAACCCGGCGAGCACCTTCTGGGACGACCAGGCCAAGGCCTCGTACTTCTACAAGGACGGCGAGTTCTTCACCGGCCTGAACCAGAAGTCCGTCCAGGCCCGGGTCGACTACGGCAAGCAGCGCGGCCTGGCCGGAGCGATGATGTACTCCCTGCTCGGCCTGGACAACAACACCACGCTGCTGAACCAGATCTCGGACGCCCTCGGCGGCACCACGCAGCCCCCGACGACGCCGCCCACCACGCCTCCGACGACCCCGCCGACCACCCCGCCCACGACGCCGCCGACCACCCCGCCGACCACGGGCTGCGGCTCGACCCCGGCGTACGTCGCGGGCACGGTCTACACCGGTGGCCAGGAAGTCTCCTACAGCGGCCGCAAGTACAAGGCCCAGTGGTGGACGCAGAACGAGACCCCGGGCACCACGGGTGAGTGGGGTGTCTGGAAGGACCTCGGCGCCTGCTGATCTCCCCCCACCCCGCGCCGAGCGGCACCCCGCCCCGCACCCGGTTCCCCCGGTGCGGGGCGGAGGTGTGTCACATGGTTGCCGGATTCCGGACACCGCTCCGTGGCGGTCTCGCTACGCTCGGCCACAGGTGAATCCGACCCGCGTTTCGATGGGGTGACCGTCCCTTGGCCCAGGCACGTGACATCGATCCCAGCGCCTCGCCGCTGGACTACTACAGCTTCGAGCTGCGTCGACTGAGAGAGGAAGCCGACCTCAACCAGGCGCAGCTGGGCGCCATCGTCTTCTGCACAGGTTCCCTGATCGGCATGATTGAGAACGGCCGCAGGGTCCCTACCCGCGACTTCTCGGAACGGGCGGACGCGGCGCTGGGCACCGGTGGGGTGTTCTCCCGTCTGGTGGGCCTGGTGCTGCGGAGCCAGTTGCCGACATGGTTCCAGGCGTTCGCGGAGATGGAGGCCAGGGCGACGCACATCTCCTCTTTCCAACCACAGTTGGTGTACGGGCTCTTGCAGACGCAGGAGTACGCCCGAGCGGTCCTCCACGCGGGGTGGGGGGAGAAGCTCGATGAGGCGGTGGCCGCGAGGCTGGAGCGTCAGCGCATCCTCAGCCGAGAGGCCCCGCCGCTCGTGTGGGTAGTTCTGGATGAAGCGGTGCTGCACCGCCCGTTCGGCAGCCGCGAGATAATGCGAGAGCAACTGGACCAGCTGCTGAAATTTCAAGACCGGCGTGAGGTGCGGATCCAGATCCTCCCGTTCAGCGCCGGACAACACCCGGCAACCGTTGGCGCGTTCACTGTCCTGAGGTTCGAACGCGACCCGGATGTCGTCTACGCCGAGAGCTACGGTTCGGCCCACGTGAAGGCGAATCCGGAGACGGCCAGAGACTGTGCGCATCGCTACGATCATCTGCAGGCCACGGCGCTCTCCGTGGAGGAGTCGGCGGCGCTGATCGCCCGCGTACGAGAGGAACGTTATGGGGACCATTCAGCACCTGACGGACGCGTTGTGGCGTAAGTCCAGCTACAGCGGAGGGACCGGCGGTGAGTGCGTCGAGTGCGCCCCCCTCGGCTCCGCCGCCTGGCGTAAGGCTTCGTACAGCGGCAGCAACGGCGGCGAGTGCGTCGAGGTGGCCGCCCAGCCCTGCGGTGTCGCGGTCCGGGACTCCAAGCACCCCGAAGGGCCCGCCTTCACCGTCGCCCCCGCGGCATTCGCC
This sequence comes from Streptomyces sp. NPDC059355, assembly GCF_042752335.1. Lineage (NCBI taxonomy): Bacteria > Bacillati > Actinomycetota > Actinomycetes > Kitasatosporales > Streptomycetaceae > Streptomyces > Streptomyces sp. NPDC059355. Next base: position 78,058 of record NZ_JBHYXN010000019.1, read on the forward strand.
GCCTTCGTGCGCAGCCTCTGAGGGGTCCGGGCGGAGCCCGGGGAAACGGAGAAAGGGCGGGGCGGGGAGAAGAGCTCCGCGCAGCGGCCCCTGCACCGCCCCGCAGGGTTCAGGCGGCCCCGGGGCGGGTGCCGATCATCTCGGCGATCAGCTCCGGGGCCACCGCGCGCGAGTACAGCCAGCCCTGACCCGTGTCGCAGCCGACGCGCCGCAGCCGGGCCGCCTGCCCGGCCGTCTCCACGCACTCCGCCGTGACCGTCAGCCCCAGCCGGTGCGCGAGCTGCACCAGGGCCTCGACGATGGTCTCGTCGGCCGGGTTCGGGTGGGTGCCCTCCTCGTAGCGGAAGCCCCGTACGAAGGAGCCGTCCAGCTTCAGCACGGACACCGGCAGCCGGCTCAGGTACGCCAGGTTCGAGTACCCGGTGCCGAAGTCGTCGATGGCGATCCGCACCCCCATGTCGCTCAGCGCCTGGAGGGCCTGGAGCGGCCGGCCCGCGGAGCCCATCACCGCCGACTCGGTCAGCTCCAGCTGGAGCAGCTGCGGGGCGAGCCCCGTCTCGGCCAGGATCTCCGCCACGTCGCCGACCAGGTCGGAATCCCACACCTGGCGGACCGCCACGTTGACGGAGACGAAGACCGGGGTGTCGCTGGGCTGCTCGATCTGCCAGCGCCGGGCCTGCCGGCAGGCGGTCCGCAGCACCCATCGCCCCAACTGGACGATGGAGCCGTCCTCTTCCGCAATGCCGATGAACCGATTCGGCGTCAGGATGCCGAACTGCGGGTGGTTCCAGCGGACCAGTGCCTCCACCCCGCGCACCGCCCCGCTCTCCAGGTCCACGAGCGGCTGGTACTCGAGCGCGAACTCGCCCCGCTCCACGGCCGGCCGCAGCGTCGAGGTCAGCGCCTGGCGGGTCATGCGGTGTGCGTTGCGCTCCGGGTCGAACAGCGTCCAGCGGGCCTTGCCGTCCGCCTTCGCCCAGTACAGGGTCGTGTCCGCGGCCTGCATCAGCCCGGTCGCCGAGGTCCCGTCCGCGGCCCGCTCCACCACGCCGATCGACGCCGAGACCGACAGCCGCTGCCCGGCCAGGTCGAACGGCTCCTGGACGGCGTTCAGTACGCTCCGCGCCAGGTCGGCGAGCTGCTCGGTGCCGGTGGAGTCCTCGACCAGCAGGGCGAACTCGTCGCCGCCGAGCCGCGCCACGAGGTGCCCGCCGGTGCGCCCGTAGCCGGACTGGTCGGCGCACTGCGTCAGCCGGGCCGCGACGGCGGTCAGCAGCCGGTCGCCGACCCGGTGGCCCAGGGTGTCGTTGACGGCCTTGAACCCGTCGAGGTCGAGGTAGCACAGGCCGATCCGGCCGGTCCCGCCCTGCTCGTACGAGGAGGCCTCCAGGGCGGCGGAGAGCCGCTCGAAGAACAGCGCCCGGTTGGGCAGCCGGGTCACCGGGTCGTGCATCTGCAGGTGGCGCAGCCGGGCCTGGAGGTCGCGGCGGTCGCTGATGTCGGCGACGGACAGCAGCACGTCCCGGGTGCCGGGCACGGGCCCGAGGGTGACCTCGGTCCACAGCGAGTGCCCGTCGGGGTGTTTGAGCCGGCGGGTGCAGCGCAGCCGGGCCTGCCGGCCGCGGAGCACCTCCTGGTACGCCTGCCAGGTACGGGCCTCGGCGCCCAGGTCGACCAGATCGGCCGCGCGCTGCTCGACGAGCGCGTGCGGCTCGGTCCCGAGGAGCCCGGCCAGCGCCGCGTTGGCGGCGACGACGTGGCCGGAGCGGTCGACGACGGCCATCGCGAGGTGGGCCGCGTTGAAGGCTGCCCGGTAATCGCGCAGTTCGGACGCGGTGCGGGTCGGCGCCGGCGGCATGACCGGCACTGCTTGGTGACGCTCCGTAATGGCCGATCGGATGCTGTCGGCCGCCGAACCGGTTCCCTCTGAGGTTCCGCTCACCGTTGGCTCCCGCAGTGCTCGTGAGTGTCCGTGCAGGAAAGTGTGCCGATCATAGAGGCACCGTACGGGCCTATCCAGCGGCGTCGCCGTGCGGGGCACGGGACTTCGGCGTGCTGACGCCTCTCCGACCGCATCCCGGGCGATCGTTTCTGCACGGCTCTGAGCAGCGAAAGTTCCCTGTTGATCTCCCGTGATCGGTCGTGACGTTCTGTAGGCATGTGGGTGAACCCCCGGGGTCACCGGCTTGCCGTAGTGCTCACTCTTGTGGGGCAGCGGAACAGGGCATTAGTAAGACAATCCCCTCAGGGTGGAGCGAGATGGTACGAATCCACCACCGGAGGTCGATGTGCCGCGACAGCAGACACCCGGGGGAGTGGAACGCTCCCGCATGAGAAGCACGGCGGCCGCGCTCACCTCCCTGACGGCGCTCGCCGCCATGTCGCTCGTCGCGGGTCCCGCGGTCGCCGCTACCGGGGCCGGGCCGTGCGCGCTGACCCGCACGTCGGCGCACCACTCCCTGGGCCTCGACACCTGGAACCGCGCCTACCCCAGGCCGCAGCGCACCCTCCACGCGGTCATGGTCTTCCTCTCCTTCCCCGACCACCGGACCAGCCTCACGACGGAGCAGCTGACCGGCGACTACTTCCCCGCCACCAGCGACTTCTTCGAGCGGGCCTCGTACGGGAGGTTCCGTCTGGAACCGCACCCGCAGGAGCGGTGGATCCAGATGCCCAAGCCGTCGACCGCGTACGGGATACAGCGTGACTGGGCGGCGCACGACCGGGCGGCGTACCTGCGGGACGCGGTCGCGGCCGCCGACCGGGAGGTGGACTTCTCGCAGTACGACGTCGTGTACTTCGTCGCCGACCCGGACGCGCCCGGAGTGGACTCGGACGCCACCAAGGTCGTCAACTTCGACCGGCCGATCCGGGCGGACGGGACGGACCTGCGGCGGATCGTGACCGTCTTCGAGCGGCACCCGCCGGACCGCAACGTACTGGCGCACGAGACCGGGCACGTCTTCGACCTGCCCGACCTCTACCACCGGCCGAGCGACGGCAAGGGCGACTGGGACACCTACGTCGGCGACTGGGACGTCATGGGCAGCCAGTTCGGGATGGCGCCGGACCTGTTCGCCTGGCACAAGTGGAAGCTGGGCTGGCTGGACTCCTCGCAGGTGGACTGCGTGCAGTCGGGGTCCTCGCTGCACACCCTGCTGCCGCTGGGCCAGGCCCCGGCCCCGGGCGCCACGGGCGGGACCCGGCTCGCGGTGATCCGTACGGGCCCCGGCAGCGCGATCGCGGTCGAGGCGCGGGGCTCCGCCGGCAACGACGGGGACACCTGTACGGAGGGGGTCCTGGTCTACCGGGTGCGCAACGAGGCGGCGTCGGGCGGCGGGCCGATCGAGGTGCTGGACGGGCACCCGGACTCGGAGGCCTGCTGGGACCGCTCGGTGTACCCGCCGCTGGCGGACGCGCCGCTGGAGGTGGGCGAGGCGTTCACGGTGCCGGGGGAGCGGATCAGGATCGAGGTGGCGGACCGGACCCCGTCCGGCGCGTACACGGTCAAGATCACGACCTAGTGCCCCGGCTCGTCGGCACGACGAAGAAGGCCCCCACTCGCGTGGAGGCCTTCTTCCGTCTGTGCGCCGCCAGGGACTCGAACCCCGGACCCGCTGATTAAGAGTCAGCTGCTCTAACCAACTGAGCTAGCGGCGCCTGTCTGACGTGGAAGACATTAGCAGGGAGACGGCCGGAAGGAAAAATCGATATCCGCAGCTCGGGCGGCGCGGACGTACGCCCACAGGAGTGCCTCGGGCCCGGGGAGCCAGGGGGTGCGGGTGTCGGGGGCGACGACCCAGCGGGACGGGCCGGGAACGGCGTCCAGCGGCGGCACGGTGACGGCGTCGCCGCGGCCGTGGCACAGCGGCGCGGGCACGGAGGCGCCCCACTCTTCCCAGGCGAGCAGCGCGGGGAGGCGGTGCGCGGTCCCGGTGGAGGTGAAGAGCAGCATCCGCCCGCGGTGCACGGCGACGGGCCCGGAGCCGGGACCCTCGGCCCAGAGCAGGTCGAGCATGCGGCGGCCGAGGACGAGGGGGACGTTGACGACGTCGAAAGCGGTCCCGCAGGGCAGCACGGCGGGGGCCGTGGCCCGGGCCTCCCAGCGCGCGAGGGTGCTGTGCGGGTGCGCGGACGCGGAGGCGAGCCAGGCGGCGCCCTGCGGGGTGACGTGGGTGGCGGTGCTTGCGTGCGGGGCGGGGCAGGCGGGTGCCGTCGTCAGCGTCGTCATGCGGACCGGTCTACCGGGCGTAGCGGGCCCGTTTCCAGGAGTTACGGAAAATCGGGACAGGGCGGGGGACAGTGGGCTATGTTGCGCCCCGCATATGCCAGGTGCGACGCCGAGGGTGATATCCGCCGTGCATCCGCCGCACCCGGCGGTGGGTCACGGGGTGTCCGGGCCGGCTCCGCGCTGGAGGGACTCGCCGAACTCGATCATCTTGAGCGCGTAGTCCTCGGTCCAGTCCGCCTGCGCGGCGATCTCCGCCGGCGGCAGCCGGTCGAACCGGCGCGGATCGGCGAGCTGCGCGGCGGCCAGCGCCTGGAACTCCACCGCCCGCTCCTGCGCCGCCCGGAAGGCGAGCGTCAGCTCGGTGGCGCGGGCCAGCAGCTCCCGCGGGTCCTCGATCGACTCCAGGTCGAAGAAGTGTTCCGGGTCCGTGGCGGCCTCCGAGGGCTCGAAGAGCAGCGGCGCGGGCCGCGGCTTCCGCTCGGTCGTCCGCTCGGGCTCTGCCATGCGTGTCCTCCTGCTGCGCGTTCGGGATCCTTCCGGGCCACCCTCCATTGTCCAACGCCGCGCAAGAGCGCCGCCTTCGGGCCGTCACGGCTTCCAGGGCACCCGGTGTTCCGCGAGGTGGGCCAGGACCGAGTGGTTGGCCTCCCAGCCGTCGGGGAACTTCACCGTCACGCCCAACTGGACCGGTTCCGTGGACGGGTGGTCGTCCAGCAGCTCCGCTATCCCCGCCCGGGCCACCACCACGCAGGCGTGCCGGTGCCGCGAGGCCAGTACGCACAGGCGGCCCGTCTCCAGGTGGAACGCCGTCGCGTCCGGGCGGCCCGACAGCGGGTGCAGCACCACCGTGAGGTCGTACTCCCGCCCCTGGAGCCGGTTCGCGGTGTCCACCGTGACCCCGGTGACGCCCAGCTCCGCCAGAGCCGCCCGGACCGCCGAGGCCTGGTCGCGGTGCGCCGTGCCGACCGCGATCCGGTCGGCGGTCAGCGGGGACGGCGCCTTCGACTGCTCGTCCGCCGTCACCGCACCCCGGTCCAGCGCCCGCCGGACCACCAGGGCCACCGCCCGTACGGCCTCCGGGTCGGTGCGCGGGGTGTGCCGCGCGGGCAGCTCCAGCAGGCCCCAGCCCGACTCCGCGGCCTCGTCCAGCACCCGGTCCGGCCCCGAGCCGTCGCCGGCGACCCCGTACGACAGCCGCCGCTCGCCCGGGCCCGTACCGCTGCGGAACTGCGTGTACGGGTAGAACGCCCGCGAGACCAGCGGCGCGGCCGACGCCGGGAGTCGCCAGGACACCGGCAGCCGGTGCTGCGGCAGCTGCGGATTGTGCGCCAGGAGGGTGCTGACGGCGCTCGCCGAAGGGTCGTACGACAGTCCGGCCCACTGCTCGGCGCCGACCACGCTGAACGGGTCCAGCTGCCCCGGGTCGCCCACGAACAGCGCCCGGTCGAACAGCCCGGCCACGGCCAGCAGCGCGTCCGAGCGCATCTGGTACGCCTCGTCGACGATGGCGTGCTCCCAGGGCTCCGCGTCCTTCACGTACGCCCACTTCGCCGCCGTCGAGATCGTGATCGGCAGCTCCGCGAGGTCCTTCGGCTTCGCCGAGAGGGTGACCGAGGGCAGCTCGCGCAGCGCCGGATCGTAGGCGTCGCCCTCGCTGCTGTGCAGCCGGCCGACCTTCAGCTCCGGATCCTTGTCGGCGAGCCGCAGCACCAGGTCGTCGACCTGCGCGTTGGTCTGCGCGACCACCATCAGCCGGCGCCCGGCCGCGGCCAGTTCGCGGGCAGCCCGCACCACCAGCGTGGACTTGCCGGCACCGGGCGGGGAGTCGACGACCACGCCGCGCTCGCTGCCGTACAGGGTGTCGCGCAGGATGGCGGCGGTCGCCTCGGCGGCCGCGGCCCCCGGGTCGAATGCGGTGCTCACAGGATGTCCTCGTCCGTCACGGCGTCGGGAAGCGGGGTGGCGGTCGCGGATCCGGGCGGGCCGCCGTGCGTCCACGGGGTCTTCTCCGGGTCCGGCAGCTTCGGTCCGCCGCGCGCGTCGTGCTCGAACAGCGTCCAGCAGATCCGGTCGCCCTTCTCCGGCACCGAGCCCGGCTCCGGCTCCCTGCCGCGGCCCATCTTGTCCAGCAGCCGCAGCACGAGCCGCCCGTCCGCCTCGAAACGGACGAACAGGGCCGCCTGCGGGCGGCCCTCCAGCGAGCGGAACACCTTGCCGCCGCCGCCCTCCGCGAGCTGCGGACGGTCCTCCGTGGCCACCGTCACCAGCGGGCGCGGACTCGGCCGCTTCGACTCCGTCCACTCCATCACGACCTCGGTGACCTCGCCCGCGAAGGCCTCGCCCGACAGCCGCCGGCCCGCCATCACCAGCGGATCGTCCAGCGCCTCCTGGGCGTCGAGCCGCACCTGCTCGGTCTCCCGCGTCGCCAGCTTCTGCGCCGCCGTCACCACGTCGTCCCGGCGCGGCTGCGGGGGCTCGCCCGCCCGGACCCGGTCCCGGTGGCCGGTGTACGACCAGCGGTCGCGGGTCCAGCGCTCCTCGGCCCGCTCCCCGGCCGGCAGCGTGCGCAGCAGCTCCAGCGACTGCCAGACCGCCCGCCAGGTGGGCCGCATCTGCTCCGCGACGAGCTCCCGGACGGCCGCCTCGGCGCGGGCCGCCGCCTTCGGGTCCTCCGCGGCGCGCGCCGCGTCGTAGCGGGCCATCGCCGGGGCCAGCAGCTTGTTGTCGAAGGCCGGGTCGGTGGCCGGTCCGGCGGGCGGCACCAGCAGCCGCCCGTCCCGGTCGCGGCCCAGTTCGGCCCGCAGGGCCGCCTCCGCACCCGATTCCCCCTCCGGCGGGGCTATCCACGCCAGCAGGGCGCCCAGGTGCTGGTCCTCCAGATTGCTCTGGCCGGTGGCCCAGTGCCGCCCGAGCAGCTCCGTCGCCGACAGCAGCATCGAGGCCCCCGGGACCCGTGAGCGCTCGCCGAGGTGCGTGAACCAGCGCCCCAGTAGCGGCACCCGGGTGGGCGCCGGATACGGATTCTCCGGATCCTCCTCGGCCGTCCGCCGGAACCGCATCGACCGCCCCAGCAGCCGTACGTGCTCGATGCCGGCCCGGCTCGGCACGATCAGCTGCGGCGCGTCCAGGCACAGCTCGGCGGCGACCTTGCTCTTCGCGCCGGTGTCCGGGTCGGTCTCGGTGCGCTCCACGTACTCGACGTCGTCCGCGTACCCGTCCAGGTACGGCAGGACCACGTCGGCCAGGTCCGCGAGGAAGGCCCAGCGCAGGTCCCGGTCGCGCGGCTGCGGCACCACGAGCAGCCGCGGCTCCGCGGGATCCGTGCCGACGAGCGCGCCGAGCGGGGCCCCGGCCTCGCCCGCCGTGGTCAGGGGGACGAGGACCAGCGGGCGCTCGCTCAGATGCCGGTGCCGTACGGTCGCCAGCGGCCGGGCCCGGCCCGCCCGGACGGCCTCCAGTCGCGCGAGGGTGTTCAGCAGGGACATGCGGCCGCCTCCAGGGCCTCGGCGCGCAGCCGGGCCGCGTGGCGGAGCGAGGCCGCCGTCGGGTCGTCCGGGCTGCCGGATCCGGCGGCCGCCGCGAGGGCCTCCTCGACGGTGGTGAGCGCGCCGAGCTCCCCCCGTACGGAACGGCCCAGCGCGGTCACCGCGTCGGCGGCGCGGGCCCGCTCCCGGCAGTGGAAGGCCAGCTCGCAGGCGGCCAGGCATTCGGGGGCGTAGGCGGCGGAGACGGCCGAGACCGCCTCGGTCAGCTCCGCGGCGGGTCGCGCCGGGTCGAAGCTGAGCCCCTCGGGCAGGGCCGCGGCCAGCTCCTCGACCCGGGTCAGCCGCTCCAGCTGGCGCCGGGTCACGGCCCGCTCGCGGCGGATGTCGACGGGCGCGGCGGCGGGCAGGTTGGAGAAGTCCTTCGGGCAGACGAGCAGCACGGTGTGCCCGACCACGGCGGAGGCCAGCTTCCCGGCGGTCTTCTCCAGGGCCAGGACGTACACGGCGGCCTGCCGGGCGGCGGCGCCCACCTTCGCGGCGTCGGCGGCCCCGTCGATCATCGGGAACGACTTGATCTCCACGACGGTCCAGCGGCCGTCGGGATGCACGACGACGGCGTCCGGCTCCAGATAGGCGGGGGAGCCCGCCACCTCCAGGGCCAGCATCGGGTGGTCCAGCAGGGTCCACGCCCCGGAGGCGGCTCCGGCGGCGGTCGCCTCGCGGAGCGCGAGCGCGGTGCGGGCGGCGCGGCCCTCGGGCCCGGCGGCCGTCAGATCGGGGACGCGCGCGTCCGGGCCGGGGGGCTCGGCGCCCGCGCCGAGGTGCGCGTGCACGAGCCGCAGGAGCTCGGCCCCGCCGTCGCCCTTGACCCGGGCCTCGAAGGAGTTCCCGCGGACGATCGCGAACTGCGACTGGCCGAAGGCGGCGGGCGAGCCGAGGGCCGCGGCCAGGGCGGTCTTGTCCACGCCCGCGCCGTCGAGCAGGGCCCGTCTGCCGCACCCGGGGTTGGCGGCGAGCGCCGCCAGCGCTCGGGCGTCGAGCGGGCGGGGCGGCACGGCGGGGCCGCGCAGGTCAGCGAGCCGCTGCCGCAGTGTCGTCTTCGGAGGCGGGCCGCTGGGCGGGTAGGAGCTCACGGGCGGAAGTGTCCCATCCGCCACTGACAATCGGGGCGGTACCGCGGAAACCGGCTGTTCGGGCCGGTGGCCGGGCCGCTCGCGCGGGCAGCCGGCGGGCGATCGCGTGCCCCGCGGCCATCACGGCGGCTCCGGCGGCCGCGTCCAGGAAGTAGTGGTTGGCGGTGCCCATGACCACGAGCGCGGTGACGGCGGGATAGGCGGTGCCGAGCGCCCGCAGCAGCGGGTGGCGCCCGTGCCGCCAGAGCAGGACCCCGCACCACAGGGCCCAGCCGACGTGCAGGCTCGGCATGGCCGCGTACTGGTTGGTCAGGCTCCCGAGCCCGCGCGGCGCACTGGCCTCGGCGCCCCACCACCCGTACGCGCTGTACTGGGCCATCGTGTCGGTGAACCCCTGTGCGGAGTCCAGCAGCCGGGGCGGACAGGTGGGCATCAGGGTGAAGCCGACGAGCCCGAGGAGCGTGGAGACGACGAGCCAGGTGCGGGCGCTGCGGTAGTGCCGCGGCCTGCGCAGGTACAGCCAGACCAGCACGGCCGGGGTGACGAGGTAGTGCAGGGAGGCGTAGACGAAGTCGGCGGGTATCCCGAGCAGCCCCTGCCGGGAGAAGAGCCGGTTGAGCGGCCGTTCGAAGTCGAGCCCCGACAACTCCTCGGTCCGCAGGATCGCGAGCCCGTGGCCGACGGCGAGGTGCACGTCGCCGCGCGCGAGGAGTCTGCCACCGGTGTACGCGCCGTAGACGAGCCCCAGGAGCAGCAGTTCGGCCCACCACCGGGTGGGCTTCTGCCGATCAGTCATACGCGGTAGGACGCTTGTGCGACGGGGTGGGTTGCCTGGTGTTCATGTGATGGATGATGGATGGACGACGCAATCGCCCAAAGTCTTACGAAACACTACTTACCGGGAGAGTTCCCTATGGCCCCCCGCATCCTCCTGGCCCGGCACGGTCAGACGGCGTGGTCCCAGCTCGGCAAGCACACCGGACGCACGGACGTGCCCATGCTGGAGGAGGGCAGGCGCGGCGCGAGGCTGCTCGGCGAGCGGCTGGCCCGCGCCCCCTGGAACGGCCTGCCCGGTGTGGAGGTCCGCACCAGCCCGCTGGTCCGCGCGAGCGAGAGCTGCGACCTGGCGGGCTTCGGCGCCCAGGCGGACCCGTGGGACGCGCTGATGGAGTGGGACTACGGCGACTACGAGGGCATGACCCCGGCCGAGATCCAGGCGGTCCGCCCAGGCTGGCTGATCTGGCGCGACGGGGTGCCGGGCGGCGAGTCCGTGGCCGACGTCGCGGCGCGCGCCGACGAGGTCGTCGCCTGGGCCCGCTCGGCGGAACGCGACGTGCTGGTCTTCGCGCACGGACACATCCTGCGCACCCTGGCCGCCCGCTGGCTCGGCCTGGAGGCCTCCTTCGGCGCCCGCATCCGCCTGGAGCCCACCTCCCTCTCGGTCCTGGGCTGGGCGTACGGGGCCCCCGCCCTGGAGCGCTGGAACGACACGGGCCACCTGGACCTGTAGGTCCCAAATGCCTTACCCGGGCGGGTGGTCGGGTGATCGGCGCGGTCTCAGGCCGTGGCATGGCGGGTCAGGAAGGCGGCCACGCGCGGGCTGCGCTGATGCGGGACCAGGGCACGGGCCGTGCCCGAGAGCATCGACCGGATCCGGGTGGACTGCACCTCGGTGAGCAGGTCCAGGACCCGCCCGCCCGCCCAGGCCGCCTCGTCCGGGGCGCCCGCGCGCGCCAGGTCGTCGGCCAGCTCCGCCGTGTAGAGGGCCACGTTCCGGGCGAAGTGCGGATCCTGGAGGTCCGCCGCGCGGCGGGCGTGCCGGGCCGCGCGGGCGTGCTCCCCGAGAGCCGCCCAGCACCGCGACTCCAGGGACTCCAGTTCGGCCTCGCCGAAGAAGGACATCCACTCCGGGTCGGCTGCCGCCGCGCCGCGCGAGAACTCCGTGTGCGCCCGGGTCAGCGCCTCCTCGCAGGCCTTGCGGTCGGCCAGCCCCGCCCAGCCGCCCGCCTCGCGCAGCGCGAGCAGCGACAGCAGTCGCGGGGAACCGAGGGAGCGGGCGGCGCGGCGGCCCGCCTGGGCCGCCCGTACGGACTCCCGGGGCCGTCCGCAGTCCCGGGCCAGGAAGGCCATGTTGCTGAAGGCGTGCGCCTCCAGGCCCGCGTCCCCCGCGACCCGGGCCGTCGCCAGCGCCTCCGCGTAGTGCGAGCGGGCGTCGTCGAAACGGCCGGAGTCGTGCGCCAGCCAGCCCACGGAGATGGCCAGTTCACCGGCGCCCGCGTGCAGCCGGTCCTCGGTGGACTGCCGGGTGGCCCCCGCGTCCAGCAGTGCGTAGGCGGTGCGCAGGGGTTCGGCGGCCTTGCGGTACAGGGCGTCGGCCCCGTGCCGGTCGTCCAGCAGCCGGATCCGGCGCACGGCCTCCTCGACCGCGGCCGCCTCGGACTCGCCGGCCCGGGAGGGCGGTCGGCGGGTGTCGCCGAGCAGGGTGAAGCCGATCGTCGCGGCCGCCACGGTCGCGGAGCCGCCCGCCATGAACGCGCGACGCAGCACGTCGCTCTCCTTGTGGGTGAAAGGGGCGCTGCGCTGCGCGGACCGGCCGCGGACCGCCTCGCGCGGGGAGAAGCCCAGATCGGCCAGGGTCCGGCCGGGGAACATGTGCAGGAAGACCCGCTCGTACGCGTAATTGGGACAGCGGATCTCGCCGGACTCGACCCGGCCGATGTAGCGGGCGTCGCAGGAAACCGTTTCTCCGATTTCCTTCGCGGCCCGGCGCACCATGCCCGCGAACTCGGCCGGGGAGTTCCGGCCGCGCAGTCGCCGGAACGTCTGATTGGGTGAGTGGGGGAACGCCGCCATGGACGTGGCCTCTCTGGCAAGGGACGCACCGCCGGTTCCGCGGGATGAGGCAGGTCCCGGCGCGCATGAACGTACCGCCAGAGGCGGACGACTGATGTGGTGTTTGGCTACAAAAGGGATATCTCACCCGCGATCCGCCATGAACTGCCATCCTTTGCAGCGTCTTGCCACCGCACCCGTTGACGTTTTCGCGCGTTGAGCCCATGCGGGGTGTGAGCTGACTCCCGCCCCGCTCGTACGCGGATCGAGGAGGGGTTCCCTTGGTGGAGGGCGGCATGGAGAGCACTGGAATGAACACCGCGCCCGCGTCTTCGGGCGCGACCCCCGTACCGGCCGCGACTGCCGTGGCGGTCGCCCCGATGGCCCCGGCGGCCTCGGCCGAGGCGCCGGACCTGGTGACCGTGCCCACCCGGCAGGGCCTGGAGGCCGTGGACATCATCCGCCGCGCCGCCAGCCTGGCCGGCGGGGTCGGCCCGGTGCTGCACGACGGCTCCGGCGACACCCTCGGCTTCCTCGTCCCGCCCGGCACCGCCGACGCCTGGGACATGCCGGGCAGCGCCTGCACCCAGACCAACGGACGCGGCATGCGCTTCGGCGACGTCTCGCCCACCGCCGACGACACCGGCTGGCTGCTCCCCCCGGAAGCCGTCGGTCCGGTCACCGACCCGGACGTGCTGCGCGCCGCGCTCGGAGAGGCCGCCCGCCTGATCGAGGCGGCGGACAACTGCCGCTGACCGGCGACAATGGGGTGGTGGCAGGCAAGGGCAAAGGAAGCGGCAGCAGCAGCGGCGGCAGGCAGCGCGGGCGCGGAGGCGGGAGCGCGGGCTCCGAGGCGGTCGTCGGGCCGGTGGACGGCGGCACGGCGGAGCTGGCTCCCGACCGGGAGCGCGCCGGGGCCTGGACGCTGCTCATCGACGGGGCCCCGCAGTCACATGTGGACCTGGGCGATCCGGGGTACCTGGATTTCGCGTACCAGCGCCGGATCGGCCACCTCATCGACCTCGTCGCACCCGCCCGGCAGCCCCTGAACGTGGTGCACCTGGGCGGCGGCGCCTTCACCCTCGCGCGCTACACGGCGGCCGCCCGGCCCCGCTCCACCCAGCAGGTCGTGGAGATCGACGCCGCGCTGGTGGCCTTCGTACGGGAACACCTGCCGCTGGACCCGCAGGCGCGGGTCCGGGTCCGGGCGGTGGACGCGCGGGCGGGCCTGGCCAAGGTCCCGGACGGCTGGGCCGACCTGGTGATCGCGGACGTGTTCAGCGGCGCGCGGACCCCGGCGCACCTGACGAGCGCCGAGTTCCTGGACGACGTACGCCGGGCCCTGGCGCCGGGCGGGTGGTACGTGGCCAACCTCGCGGACGGTCCGCCGCTCGCGCACCTGAAGGGCCAGATCGCGACGGCCGCGTCGCGCTTCGCGCACCTGGCGCTGGCCGCCGACCCCGTGGTGTGGCGGGGGAAACGGTTCGGCAACGCGGTGCTGGTGGCCGCGGACCGGGAGCTGCCGGTCGCCGAGTTCACCCGCCGGGTCGCGAGCGATCCGCATCCCGGCCGGGTCGAGCAGGGGCGGGCCCTCGCGGATTTCGCGGGCGGCGCGGCCCCGGTCGCGGACGCCTCGGCGGTGGCCTCGCCGGAGCCCCCGCCGTCGGTCTTCCGCTGAGGGGCGCGACCCGTCGCGACACGCCCTCGTACGGATGACGTTGCGGTCCGACCACCCCGGGAGCGGGTATGTCTGCGAGTCGGGTGTCCCGCCGGGGCGCTCGGACATCGTCAGGCAGCAGGGAGACAGGGACATGGCTCAGGGCACCGTCAAGTGGTTCAACGCGGAGAAGGGTTTCGGGTTCATCGCGCCCGAGGACGGCACCCCGGACGTCTTCGCCCACTTCAGCGAGATCCAGGGGACCGGATTCAAGGAGCTCCGGGAGAACGACAAGGTCGAGTACGACCTCGGCCAGGGCGCGAAGGGACCGCAGGCGACGAACATCAGCGTCATCCGCTGACGATCCGGGGCCTACCCGGCCGTGATCCGCCGGACAGGCTCTAGCCCTCGTACGTCTCCACCAGCGGCGGGTGGCCGTTCCAGGTGCAGAAGACCGACATCTCCCGGCCCGCCTTCGTGAAGGTGACCCGGATCCAGTACGGCTGCTTCCACACCTGCATCTGCCAGCCGGCGTCCGGCGTCGCCGAGACCAGCTCGGCCGAGGACGTCCCGAGGTCGAAGACCACCCGGCCACCCGTGACCGGGTAGGCCTTCACCTTGCCCGGATCCCCGCCGTCGCCCTGCTGCCCCTCGGGGCTCGGGCTCGGCGGGGCCGCCTTCTGCAGGGGCTTCGCGGGCGAGGCTCCGGCGGAGGGCGAAGCCGAGGGGGAGGCGGCGGACGGGGAGGGCGCGTCCGGGGCCGGTCCGGCCGAGGGCGTCGCCGCGTCGTGCGTCGAGGAGGACAGCGGCTGCGTGGTGAGCGGCACCGCCAGCGGCGGATCGTAGGCCGTTCCGGACATGACCGTGTGCACGCCCCACCAGGACAGCGTCACCGCCGCCCCGGTCGCCAGCGTCCAGGCGAGTGCGTGAACAAGTGCTCGGTGCATCAGGGCACATACTGCACCACGCGTCCGGGAAGCGGTCCGACACCCCGCCCGGTCCCCCGAATGGACTACCGTGCGGCCCATGGCAAGTGTGCTCGTGGTCGAGGACGACCAGTTCGTACGTTCCGCCCTGATCCGGCACCTGACCGAGGCCTCGCACACCGTGCGGAGCGTCGGTACGGCCCTGGAGGCGCTGCGCGAGGTCGCCCACCACCGGTTCGACGTGGTCATCCTCGACCTCGGGCTGCCCGACCTCGACGGGTCGGAGGCGCTGAAGATGCTGCGCGGCATCACCGACGTACCGGTGATCATCGCCACCGCGCGCGACGACGAGGCCGAGATCGTCCGGCTCCTCAACGACGGCGCCGACGACTACCTGACCAAGCCCTTCTCCGTGGAGCACCTCTCCGCCCGGATGTCCGCCGTCCTGCGCCGTGCCCGCGCGGCCGCCGGGGCCGAGCCGCCCTCGCGCGTACTGCGGGTGGGCGGGCTGGCCATCGACCCGCTGCGGCGCCAGGCCGAGCTGGACGGGGCCGTACTGGACCTCACGCGGCGGGAGTTCGACCTGCTGGCCTTCCTCGCCGGGCGGCCCGGGGTGGTCGTGGCCCGGCGCGAGCTGCTCGCCGAGGTCTGGCAGCAGTCGTACGGGGACGATCAGACGATCGACGTGCACCTGTCCTGGCTGCGCCGCAAACTGGGCGAAACGGCCGCCCGGCCGCGGTACTTGCACACTCTGCGGGGGGTCGGCGTCAAGCTGGAGCCGCCGCGGTGAGATGGGCGCTGGTCAAGGTGTGCCTCGCGGTCACGGCCATGGTGGTCGTGGCCTTCGCCGTACCGCTCGGGCTCGTCGTCCAGGAAATGGCCCGCGACCGCGCCTTCTCCAACGCCGAGCGGCAGGCCGCCACGATCGGCCCGACCCTTTCCATCACCACCGACCCGGGTCAGCTGCGCAAGGCCGTCGAGTCCACGCAGATGGGCGCGGCCCAGCGGATGGCGGTCCACGTGCCGTCGATCGGGGGCGGCGCACCCGTCGAGATCGGCACCACGCGGGCCGGGGCGCACGCCGTGGAGGAGACCCGGCGGATGGGGCGGGCCATGACGGCCCGGCTGGCCGGGGGCGGTTCGACGCTGCTCCAGCCGACCGCGCTCGGCTCGGGGGACATCGCCGTCGTGGAGATCTTCGTACCGGAGAGCGAGGTCAGCAACGGCGTCGCGACGGCCTGGGTGGTCCTCGCGGGGGTCGGCCTGGCGCTGATCGTGGGCTCCGTGGCGGTCGCCGACCGGCTCGGCGCCAGGCTGGTACGGCCCGCCGAGCGGCTCGCGGACGCCGCGCACCAGCTGGGCGAGGGCCGGCTGGGGGCGCGGGTGCCGGAGGACGGGCCGAAGGAACTGCGTTCGGCGGCCGTCGCGTTCAACTCGATGGCGGACCAGGTGGTGGAACTCCTCGCCAACGAGCGGGAGCTGGCCGCCGACCTCTCGCACCGGCTGCGGACGCCGCTGACGGTGCTGCGGCTCAACGCGGCCTCGCTCGGCGACGGGCCGGCCGCCGAGCAGACGCGGGCGGCGGTGGAGCAGCTGGAGCGGGAGGTCGACACGATCATCCGTACCGCCCGTGAGCAGCGCGCTCCGGCGTCCGGCGCGGCCGGCGGCGGGGGCGGGGCGGGCTGCGACGCCTCGGAGGTGATCCGCGACCGGATGGCCTTCTGGTCGGCGCTGGCGGAGGACGAGGGCCGCGAGGTGCGGCTCGCGGGCGTGGACCGCACGGTGCGGCTCCCGGTCGCCCGGCCGGAGCTCGCGGCAGCCCTCGACGCCCTGCTCGGCAACGTGTTCCGGCACACCCCGGAGGGCACGCCGTTCGCGGTGGACGTGCACGACGCGGGGGACGCGGTCATCGTGCTCGTCTCGGACGCGGGCGCCGGGATCGCCGACCCGGACGCGGCGCTGCGGCGCGGCAACGACGGCGGGCGGGACGGCTCGACGGGGCTCGGGCTGGACATCGTGCGCCGGGTCGCGGAGTCGACGGGCGGGGACGTGCGGATCGGGCGCTCGATGCTCGGAGGGACCGAGGTCAGGGTGTGGATCGCCCTGGACGACCGGGCGCGGGGCGGCTCGGGCGGCGTACGGACGCGCCGGGTGAGCCGGCGCAAGCGGCGCGGCTGACGCGTACCGTACGGGGGTTGTTGCTCGTCCTTTCCCTCGAACGGAATGGAACCGGTCATGCGCTATGCAGTCCTCGGCACCGGCATCGTCGGCCGTACGGTGGCCGCCCGCCTCGTCTCCCTCGGCCACGAGGTGGTCATCGGCACCCGGGATCCCGGGGCCACCCTCGCCCGAACCGAGTACGCCGAATGGCAGTCGGCCAACCCGCAGGTCGGCCTCGCCTCCTTTCCCGATGCCGCCCGGCAGGGAGACGTCCTGGTCAACGCCACCGGCGGGCAGGTCAGCGTGGCCGCCCTGACGGAGGCGGACGCCGCGCACCTGGACGGGAAGGTGCTGATCGACATCGCCAACCCGCTGGACTTCTCGCGGGGGTTCCCGCCCACCCTCGACCCGGTGGACGACGACAGCCTGGGCGAACTGCTCCAGCGGACCTTCCCGGGGCTGCGGGTGGTCAAGACGCTGAACACGATGAACTGCCAGGTCATGGTCGACCCGGCGCGGGTGCCGGGCGAGCACAACGTGTTCCTGTCGGGCGAGGACGCCGATGCCAAGAAGTCCGTACGCGAACTGCTCCACTCCTTCGGCTGGCCGGAGGCGAGCGTCCTCGACCTCGGAGGGATCGAGTCGGCCCGCGGTACGGAGATGCTCCTGCCCATCTGGCTCCGTCTGATGGGGACGCTCGGGCACGCGGACTTCAACTTCCACGTCCAGGGCGCGGTGGCGGGCGACTGAGGACGTCCGGGGCGGGTCGGGGGCTGGATGGGCGAGGAGAGGTTGCCGGTGCCGGTGGCCGGGCCGAGTGTGGGCCCGACGGAAGGAGTCAGGCATGAGAGTCATGCTCCGGGCCCACATCGACACGCAGGCCGGCAATGAGGCCACCAGGGCCGGCACCCTGCCCCAGGCCATGAAGAAGCTCATGGAGAAGATCAAGCCGGAAGCCGCGTACTTCGGCCCCTCCGAGGGTGTCCGGAGCTGCTGGATCGTCTTCGACATGCAGGACAGCGCGGAGATTCCGCCGCTGCTCGAAGGACTCTTCACGGAGCTGAACGCCGAGGTCGAGATCAGCCCGGTGATGAACGCGGAGGACTTGGCGAGGGGGCTCTCGCAGTTGCAGGGCGCGTAGCGCCCGTACACGAGCGTGCCCGGCCGGCGGCCGCCACCGCGAACGATGCGGGGCGGCCGCCGACGCGTGTGCGGGGGACCGGTCGCCTGTACGGGGGATCAGTCGCCGGAGTTCAGGCGCCGAGCCTGCGAGCGGCCGACCTCGGCGGCGCGGTGCAGGTAGTCGGCGATGACGGCGAGTTCGGAGTCGGAGTAGCTCTCCAGGACGGCGCCGAAGGCCCGGCCGGGGGTCTCCCAGGCCTCGCCGATCCGGCGGCGGGCCTCGGGGGCGAGGGCGACGAGGGAGCGGCGCCGGTCGTGGGGGTCGGCGAGGCGCTCGACGATGCCGGCCTTGACCAGCCGGTCGACGAGGCGGGTCGCGGAGCCGGAGGTCAGGCCGGTGAGGCGGGCGATGTCCCCGGTGCTGACGGGACCGGGCTCCATGTCGAGGAGCGCGACGCACTGCATGTCCGTGGGGTGCAGGCCGACGTGGTCGGCCATCGCCTGGGTGAAGAGCGAGTAGTCGGCGTAGTGCCGCTGGCTCTCGGTGACGATGCGCGTCAGCAGTTCGGCGCGGCTCCACTCATCGCGGGCGGCGTCACTCGAACGAGGGGAATCGGTTGACATCGGCTTCTCCATGCCTGAAATTTATCTGTGTGGCGCAGAGTATTTGTGATGCAGAATCTGTGCCACGTACTCATCCTACCGTGGGCATCGTCCACACGAACAGGAAGCAGGAACCCGCCATGTCGATCCTCGTCACCGGTGCCCGCGGCTCCGTCGCCCGCGGTCTCGTCTCCCTCCTCGCCGCCCGCGGCGTCCCTCACCGCCTCGCCTCCCGCGCGCCGGACACACCGGACACCGTCCGCTGTGACCTCGGCGATCCCGCGACCTTCCCGGGCGCCTTGGCCGGAGCCCGGTCCGTCTTCCTCTACGCCGAGGCCTCCGCCATCGACGCCTTCGTCAAGGAGGCCGTCACCGCCGGAGTGGAGCACGTCGTGCTCCTGTCCTCCTCCTCGGTGCTCGCCCCCGGCGCCGCCGACAGCCCGCTGGCCGCCGCCCATCTCGCCGTCGAGGAGGCCCTGATGGCCTCCCCGCTGCGCACCACACTGCTGCGCCCCGGCTCCTTCGCGAGCAATGCCCTCGGCTGGGCCCGGTCGCTGAAGTCCGGCCGCCCGGTCCACCTGCCCCACCCGGGCTCGCACTGCGACCCGGTCCATGAGGCCGACCTCGCCGAGGCCGCGTTCACCGTCCTCACCGACCCGGCCCTCGCCGGCCGCGCCTACCACCTGACGGGACCGCAGTCGCTGACGTTCGCGACCCAACTCGCGATACTCGGAAGGGTCCTGGGCGCCCCCGCACCGTTCGAGGCCGTCACCGCCGAGCAGTGGAAGGCCGAGGTCGACGGGTACATCCCCGGCCCCTACGCCGACGCGCTCCTCGACTACTGGGCCGCCGGCGACGGGATCCCGGCCGAGATCACCGACGCCGTCGAGCACCTCACGGGCCACCCGGCCCGCTCCTTCGAAACCTGGGTCCACGACCACGCGGAGGCCTTCCGCGCCTAGGGAGTGTCGTCGAAGTGGCGTCGGCCGCCCGAGAGGGCGGGGCAGGCCCCGCCGGCCAGACGGGACTTTGACGACACGACCTAGGGTGTCGGGATGCAGAAGATCGGTGCGGAGGGGGGCGTGGCCGTGCGGCCGCGGCGGACGGCGAACACACTGTTCTGGGCCGCTCTGATACCCACGGCGGCCACGGTGGGCGGCTTCGTCAGCCAGTACCCCTACGGCATGTTGTGGGTCGGCGTCCTGATCGTCCTCGCCGCCGCGGCAGCGGGGTCGATCGCGGCGGGCTCGGTCTGGAAGCGGGCGGGCGCCGCCACCCTGGTGGGCTTCTCCGTCTTCGCGCTGGGGCTGTTCGCCGGGTCCAACCTCAACGAGACGTACCTCAAGCAGCTCGGTGAACGCACGGGCGCGGTGGTCGCGGAGACGGGGAAGCGGGTCAACGCCAAAGGCGACGTACGGCACTTCTGCCAAGTGCTCGACGACTCGGGGAGCCGCGCGGAGCTGGGCGACATCCAGAACTGCCACGGCCAGTTCGCGACGGGGCGGCGCGTCGTCCTCTTCAAGGACCGGCTGGGCGGCCTCGATCCATGGATCGAGGCCAGTGGCAACCGCGCCGTCGACCCCGTCGGCCTGGGCGTCACCGCCGGCCTCTACGCCCTGACCGCCGCAACCCTCCTCTACGCGGGCCGGCGCCGCCGCTGAGCCGTCTGTTCCGGACCAGGCTGGGCCCGACCTTGATCGGCCGGGACGGCAGCGGCGACGAGCTCCGCAGCCGCGGTGGGAGCGGGGGACGGCCGACGCTGGAAGAGGTCGCCTCGCGCGCCGGAGTCGGGCGCGGCACGGTCTCCCGGGTGGTCAACGGGTCCTCCAAGGTCAGCGAGCGCACCAGGGCCGCCGTCGAGGCCGTCGTCGCGGAGCTCGGGTACGTGCCCAACCGGGCCGCCCGGGCCCTGGCCGGCAGCCGTGCCGACGCCATCGCCCTCGTCGTCCCCGAGCCGCAGTCCCGTTTCTTCGCCGAGCCGTACTTCTCCGACGTGGTCCGCGGGGTCGGCGCCGCCCTCGCCGAGACCGACGTCCAGCTGGTGCTCACCCTCGCCGGCAGCGACCGCGAGCGCCGCCGGCTCGCCCAGTACCTGTCCGCGCACCGAGTCGACGGTGTCCTGCTCGTCGCCGTCCACGCAGGCGACCCGCTGCCCGAGCTGCTGGCCGAGCTCGGCATCCCGGCCGTGATCAGCGGCCGCCGCTCGGCCGCCGAGCCGCTGCCGTCCGTCGACTGCGACAACGCGGCGGGCGCCGCCGGGGCGGTACGCCACCTCCTCGGCCGGGGTCGGCGCGCGATGGCCACCGTCACCGGACCGCTCGACGTGTACGGGGCGCGTGCCGGCTCGACGGCTACCGGGAGGCCCTGACAGCCGCCGGCGTCCCCGTCGACGAGCTGCTGATCGCGGACGGGGATGTCACCGAGGAAGGCGGCCGCCGGGCCGTGCGCGAGCTGCTGGAGCGCCGTCCCGCCCTCGACGCCGTCTTCGCCGCCTCCGACGTGATGGCGGTGGGCGCCCGCCGCGAGCGGCGCGCCGCCGGCCGCCGGATACCCGAGGACGTGGCGCTGGTCGGCTTCGACGATTCGGTGCTGGCCCGGCACATGGATCCGCCGCCGACCAGCGTCCACCAGCCGGTCGAGGAGATGGGCCGGACCAGGGCGCGCATGCTGCCGGCCCGGATGGCGGGGAGTCCGTACAACGCAGAGGGCCCCGGCCGCTTTCGCGTACCGGGGCCCTCTCGTAGGGTGAGTGACGGGACTTGAACCCGCGGCCACCTGGACCACAACCAGGTGCTCTACCAACTGAGCTACACCCACCATGTCCGGTCGGAAAACCGACCGGCCGAAGAAAAGGGTACAGGGTCCGGGAGGGTGCTCGCTCCTCCCTTTCCCCCGACCCGTCTCCGGAGGCTCCCGCCGGGTCCTATTCGGCGGACGGGGTGTGCTTGGCGGCGATCGCCCGGGCGGTGTCCGAGTCGGGCCCGGGCTGCGGGACGAAGACCGCCTCCCGGTAGTACCGGAGCTCGGCGATGGACTCCCTGATGTCCGCGAGCGCCCGGTGGTTGCCGTTCTTCGGCGGGCTGTTGAAGTACGCCCGCGGGTACCAGCGGCGCGCCAGCTCCTTGACCGAGGACACGTCCACGATCCGGTAGTGGAGGTGGCTCTCCAGCGCGGGCATGTCGCGCAGCAGGAATCCGCGGTCGGTACCGACCGAGTTTCCGCAGAGGGGCGCCTTGCGGGGCTCCTTCACGTGTTCCCGTACGTACGCCAGGACCTGCGCCTCGGCGTCCGCGAGGGTGATCCCGCCGGCCAGCTCCTCGAGCAGTCCGGAGGCGGTGTGCATCTCGCGCACCACGTCGGGCATGGTCTCCAGGGCCGCGTCCGGCGGGCGGATCACGAGGTCCACGCCTTCGCCGAGCACGTTGAGCTCCGAGTCGGTGACCAGTGCGGCCACCTCGATAAGTGCGTCGTCCGTCAACGAGAGCCCGGTCATCTCGCAGTCGATCCACACCATGCGATCGTTCATGCGGCCCAGCTTATGCGGATAACGCGGAAGGTCCCCCGCTTCGGTGGCGACCGATGCGGGGGACCTTCGTCAGGCAGTGCCCGTGGCGGGAGCTACGCGTGCTCGCGCAGGACCCGGTTCGGGGCGTACAGCTCCGTCACCGTCGGGCCGGCCGCGGCCAGGGCCGCCGCCGCCCGCTGGGGCTGCGGGGTGCGCTGGTGCGGCACCGGGCTACCCGACATCTCGGTGACCTGCGACACGTCGGCCTGCGGCCGGCGCGCCCGGTAGGCCGAGCGGTACGCCGCCGGGGAGGACCCTAGCTGGCGCCGGAAGTGCCCGCGCAGGGCGACCGGCGAGCGGAAGCCGCAACGCCCGGCGACCTCGTCGACCGAGTAGTCGGAGGTCTCCAGCAGCCTCTGGGCCTGGAGCACCCGCTGGGTGATCAGCCACTGCAGCGGTGCGCTGCCGGTCAGCGAACGGAACCGGCGGTCGAACGTGCGCCGGCTCATGTACGCGCGGGCCGCGAGCGTCTCCACGTCGAACTGCTCGTGGAGGTGCTCCAAGGCCCATGCGACGACCTCGGCCAGCGGGTCCGCTCCGATCTCCTCCGGCAGCGACCGGTCGAGATAGCGCTCCTGGCCGCCCGTGCGGCGCGGCGGGACGACGAGCCGGCGGGCCAGTGCCCCGGCCGCCTCGCTGCCGTGATCCGTGCGCACGATGTGCAGGCACAGGTCGATTCCGGCCGCGGTGCCCGCGGACGTCAGCACGTCGCCGTCGTCGACGAACAGCTCGCGCGGATCGACGTGGACGGACGGGTACCGCTTGGCCAGCGTCGGCGCGTACATCCAGTGCGTCGTCGCGGGCCGGCCGTCCAGCAGACCGGCGGCGGCGAGCACGAAGGCCCCCGTGCACAGTCCGACGATCCGGGCGCCCTCCTCGTGCGCCAGACGCAGTGCGTCGAGCGCCTCAGGAGGCGGCGGTGAAGTGATCGAGCGCCAGGCCGGAACGACGACCGTGCCTGCCCGGGCGATCGCCTCCAGCCCGTATGGCGCGGTGAGCTCGAGTCCGCCGGTGGTCCGCAGCGGACCGTCCTCCCCGGCGCAGACGAGCAGTCGATAGCGTGGAACTCCCGCGTCCTGCCGGTCGATGCCGAACACGGAAAGTGGAATGGAGCTCTCGAAGATCGGTCCGCCGCTGAACAGCAGCACCGCGACGATCTCCCTGCGGCGACGCCCCGCGAGCTTCCTGCCGGCGTCTGCGACGACGGCGGTGGAATCCTGGCTCATGGCTAAGCCCCCCTTGGGTGTCGCGACTCCTTGGTCTGGTCGCACCTGCACGTTTCCCCTCGGCCTTGCACGTGGATCCCCCGCCGTAAATACATGATCGAATCTACTGCGTCCCGTGGTGTCGGCGTGACAAGTTCAGCACGCAGCGCTATGTCGACTTGGCAACTTGGCGAAAAGCATTCGATCAGGAAGCCTTCCACTCCGCTACCGGAGTGGGAAGCTCACCCTCCGGCCATGGCCAGTACCCGTAGGGTCTCGGAGCCCCCTCGGCTCTGTCGTCGCTGGTGGTAGGGGGGTTGAGGGGGCATTCCGGCAAGACCGGCATTGTTCCGGGAAGTTGGCTGAAAACATGCGGGTGTGGGTGTGCGAATCAGTCAGTCCTCGGGGGAGATTCCACCGGACGTGTGACAGCCGCGGCCCCCGGACCTGCTCCCGGCACGTGAATGCCGGCGGCGCCCGCCCCGCGGAATCCGGTCCTCCGCGAGAGCCGGGGCGGCCCGCTCCGCCTTCTCCGAGTAGCGCAGCATCGCCCGGCACGCCGCCGTGACCGCGACCAGCCCGAGGGTCGCGACGGCGGCCCCGCCGAACGAGGTTCCGTACACGACCAGCACCACGGGCACGAGCAGGCAGCTGAAGGAGGCCCAGCGCACCACGTCACCCGCGGGGTCGTCATGAGGGCGTCTGGCCGAGTGCACGGACGAGTGAACGGGAGCGGGCGTGAAATGCGGTGTCGTGTCGGTGTGCTGAGCGGGCTGGACGGGGTGAACCGGATGGCCGGGCACGGCGTGCTCCCTGCTTGCTCTTCCTGGACGGTCGGACACCTGTCCAACGGTGCGCGTCGCGGCTCGGTCACTGCGCGCACGGGTGGCACACGGGTGGCACGTGCGGCAACTCGTCACTGGCTGTAGGGGACAGCGGCCATTGCCAAGGAGCCCTCGCTCCGGCATGCTCCCTTGGACGCTCTCCAAGGGCGGCATGCCCTGTGCAGGACAGGAGTGTCGCCGTACCCTGGTGGGTAAGGGCTTGGGAAGATGCTTCCCGGACAGAGCTCCGTCACCCAGAGTCGTCGTTTTTTCAATCGTCGCTTCCGCCCATCGCCGCCCCGTCGCCTTGTCCCTTCCCCCGAGGACCTCTTCGCCGAGACATCCATGGCCGGTCACGAATCTCCCGAACCCGCGGACCGCAAGCGCAAACCGCTCGCCGACCACACGTCGAGCGACCTGCGTGCGGCGGAACAGACACGTCATCCCTGCGACCCGGCCTTCCGGCACGGGGTCGTGGTGGGGTTCGACGGCTCCACCTCCAGCGAGCGCGCCTTGGCGTACGCGATCGGGATGGCCCGCCGCTCCGGATCCGGCCTCATCATCGTGCACGTGGCCAACCGCCTGCCCACCACCGTGTGGGCCGGGTGCGAGCCGCCCGTCTTCGTGGACGTGCCGGACCACCGCACCGAGGTGCTGGGACTGGAGCTCGCCTGCGCGGACTACCTCTCCGAGGTGCCGTGGATCCTGGTGGAGCGCGGCGGGGACATCTGCCACGAGCTGGAGGAGGTCGGCCGGGAGTACTCGGCGGACGCCATCGTGGTGGGCTCCACGCACGGGATCGTGGGCCGGATCTTCGGCTCGGTGGCGGGCCGGCTGGCCAAGCGCGCACAGCGACCGGTTGTTGTCATTCCGTAACCCGCTGTACGTCGCTCGTGCGGTTGTGAACCCTCATGTAAAGGGTAGATAAATGCTGCTGGGACGCAGCAAACAACTGCAGATCGAAGGGAGCCCGCCGTGGACAATGGTGTCTCTGCGGGAAGCACGGCCTCGACTTCGACCCTCGGGAACATAGCCCTGGGTCTCACCCTTCTCGCATTCGGTATCGGCCACACCGCCATCGTCAGCGGAGTGTCCGTCGCCAACTCCGTGTCACTCGCGACCTACGTCGGCGGTCTCGCCCTGTTCGTCCTCGGAGTCCTCGAGTTCCGCGGCGGAAACGGCTTCAACGGCACGGCGTTCGCGGGCCTCGGCGCCTTCTGGTTCACCTGGGCGGCAGGGGCGGACGGAAAGGTTTCCGCACACGCGGCCGGACTGTTCCTGGTCCTCTTCGCCCTGCTCGCGCTGACCCTCACCGTGAGCGCCGCGAGCGGACTGTTCGGCCAGGGCGCGTACGCCCTGCTCACCCTCTCCCTGCTGCTCCTCGCGGTCGGCTCCTTCGCCGGCAGCGGCGGGCTCGCCAAGGCCGCCGGCTGGGTGGCCGCACTCTCCGGGCTGCTGTTCTGGTACGGCGCGACCGCCGCGCTGTCCCACTGGCCCACCGCACTGGGCAAGGCCTCGGGCCGCGGCGCGGTCGCCACGGGCTGAGGGACGTAGGGGAGGGACGTACGGGAGCGGAAGCACGGGAACGGCCCCCGGGGGAATCCCCGGGGGCCGTTCCGCGTGCTCGGTGCGCCCGCGCGCCCGCCGCGACTACTCGACGGTGACGGACTTCGCCAGGTTGCGCGGCTTGTCGATGTCCCGGCCCAGGGCCAGGGCCGTGTGGTACGCCAGCAGCTGGAGCGGGATGCCCATCAGGATCGGGTCCAGCTCGTCCTCGTTCTTGGGCACGAGGATGGTGTGGTCGGCCTTCTCCTGCTCGCGGTGGGCGACCGCGAGGATCCGGCCGCTGCGGGCCTTGATCTCCTCCAGCGCCGCGCGGTTCTTCTCCAGCAGGTCGTCGTCCGGGACGATCGCGACCGTCGGCATCGCCGGCTCGATGAGCGCGAGCGGGCCGTGCTTGAGCTCGGAGGCCGGGTAGGCCTCGGCGTGGATGTAGGAGATCTCCTTGAGCTTGAGGGAGGCCTCCAGCGCCACCGGGTAACCGCGGACCCGGCCGATGAACATCATCGACTTGGCCTCGGCGTACTCCGCCGCCAGCTTCTTGATGTCCTCTTCGCCCTCGAGGATCTCCTGGATCTGCGCGGGCAGCTTGCGCAGGCCCTCGATGATCCGCTTGCCGTCGGTGACCGACAGGTCCCGGATCCGGCCCAGGTGCACGGCGAGCAGCGCGAAGGCCACGACCGTGTTGGTGAAGCACTTGGTGGAGACGACGCAGACCTCGGGGCCGGCGTGCACGTACACGCCGCCGTCGGCCTCGCGGGCGATCGCGGAGCCGACGACGTTGACGACGCCCAGGACGCGGGCACCCTTGCGCTTGAGCTCCTGCACGGCCGCCAGCACGTCGTACGTCTCACCGGACTGGGAGACGGCGATGTAGAGGGTGTCGGGGTCCACGACCGGGTTGCGGTAGCGGAACTCCGAGGCCGGCTCGGCGTCCGCGGGGATGCGGGCCATGCTCTCGATGAGGCCGGCGCCGATCAGGCCCGCGTGGTACGAGGTGCCGCAGCCCAGGATCTTGACCCGGCGGATGCCGCGCGCCTCGCGCGGGTCCAGGTTCAGGCCGCCCAGGTGCACGGTGTTGAAGCGGTCGTCGATCCGGCCGCGCAGCACGCGGTCGACCGCGTCGGGCTGCTCGGAGATCTCCTTGTGCATGTACGTGTCGTGGCCGCCCATGTCGTACGAGGCGGCCTCCCACTCCACGGTCTCCGGCGTCGCCGTGGTGGTGGCGCCGCTGGTGGTGTAGGTGCGGAAGTCGTCGGCCTTGAGGGTGGCCATCTCGCCGTCGTCGAGGGTGACGACCTGGCGGGTGTGGGCGACGAGCGCGGCGACGTCCGAGGCGACGAACATCTCCTTCTCGCCGATGCCGAGGACGACCGGCGAGCCGTTGCGGGCCACGACGATGCGGTCGGCGAAGTCGGCGTGCATGACGGCGATGCCGTACGTGCCCTCGATCGCCTTGACGGCCTCGCGGACCTTCTCCTCGAGGGTGTCGGCCTGGGAGCGGGCGATCAGGTGGACGATGACCTCGGTGTCGGTCTCCGAGACGAAGACGATGCCCTCGGACTCCAGCTTGGTGCGGAGCTCGTCGGCGTTGTCGACGATGCCGTTGTGGACGACCGCGACCTTGTTGTCGGCGTCGAGGTGCGGGTGCGAGTTGATGTCGCTCGGCGCGCCGTGGGTGGCCCAGCGGGTGTGGGCGATGCCGGTGGTGCCGGCGAAGCGCTTGGGGACCCGGGATTCCAGCTCGCGGACCCGGCCCTTGGCCTTGACCACCTTGAGCGCGGGGGACTTCGGGTTGTTGACGACGATGCCCGCGGAGTCGTACCCGCGGTACTCCAGTCGCTGCAGGCCTTCCAGCAGCAGCGGTGCCACGTCACGCTTGCCGATGTAACCCACGATTCCGCACATAAAGTCTTGCCCCTCCTGAAGTTCGGTTGCCCTTGCCGCTGTTGTCGCCGCGCCTGGCCGTCGGCCGGCCCTGTCGCTCAGCCGTAGACGATGCGGCGCAGTTGCCGGAGCGAGAGCTCCGGCGGCGCCACGGCGCGGTGCGGCAGCTCGGCCGCGATCCGTTCGAAGATCTCCGCGTTGACCGCGCCGCCCGACTGGAGCTCACGGTGGCGGCGGCGGACGAATTCCTCGGTCGTCTCGTCGAAGTACGCGAGCACGTCGAGCACCACCCGGGCGGCCTCGCCGCGCTGCAGCGCGGTGCTGCGCACCAGGTGGTCGACGAGATCGTCATGAGACGGGCGGCGGTCGAGCACTCGTAGATATTGACTGGCCGCGGCCTGGAACGCAAAGATCCTGCCCGGAATCGGGCAGGATCCCTCTGGTCCAGACCAGTGGAGGGCGTAAATCCGGTCATGGAAGTGCGGAAGTAAGGGTCAGAAGCGGCGCAAAACGGCCTGCTTGGCCGCGGCGAACTCCTCGGCCGTGAGGATGCCGCCCTGGTGCAGATCGCCGAGCTCGCGCAGCCGGCGCAGCAGGGCGTCGTGGTCCTCCCGGGCGGCCGGCTCGGGGGCCGAGGCCGCGAGCTCCGGCACCGGAGCCTTGGCCAGGGCCGGGGCGGGCTCGTCCGGGTCCGCGGCGCCCCGGGGATGGGGCATCCGTACCGCCACCGCCGCCGCGACCAGCGCCATGAGCGGGTCCTTCTTGAAGCCGAACAGTTCCACCGTGTACGGGTCGTACTTGGGTGCGGGTGCCGACGGCGCGCCCGCCAGTGTGAACCGGATCCAACCGTTGTCCAGGCCCTTGGACGGGGACCACTCCACCACCCGCAGGTCCTCGACCCGGAACTCGCGCGGCCCACCGGAGCTCTTGGCCTCCTCCGTCGTCCAGTTCCAGTCCAGCGCCACCCGGTCGCCGTCGAAGGCCACCGTCCCGTCCCCCGCGGCCACCGTGATCGGCACGGTCGGCCCCGGCAGCAGGTACGCGTCCACCGGGCCGGGGTCCACCTGGTCCAGCAGCAGCGCGTTGCGGACCTCGTCCACGAAGTACTCCGCCACCCCGGTCCGGTCCGCGTCCACCGTCAGCCGGTACGGATCGGAGGCCTCCGGCAGCCGCCCGCCCGTCACCTGGAGCAGCGGGTCGGCGCCGTCACGCAGCTTCAGCCTCAACCGGCCCGCCCTGCGGCCCGGTTCGTGGCTGATCCCGGCGAGCGCGCGCAGCGGGACGACCACCTCGCCCAGCGTCTGGCGCAGCAGCCCCACCCCCTTGTCGCGGCCGGGCACGATCCGCACCGCGTCCCCGTCGAAGGTCCATGTGCCGTCCTTCTGGATGATTTCCGCCATCCGTCGATTCTCGCACCGGCCCCGGCACGCCAGTTGGCCTATACCTGCCCTATGAGAGTCCTGCGACGCACGCTCGGCACACTCCTCGTCCTCGGCGCGGCCGTCTCCTGCGCCGCGTCCCCCGACGCCGACGCCGACGCCGACGCCAGACCCGGGGACGGCCGCCCGGCCGCCCTGGCCCCCTACGCACAGCTCCTGCCGGCGCCCGCCTCCGCCCGCGCCGAAGGCCCCGGGTACGCCGTCGGCGCGGGCACGGTCATCCGTACCGGCCCGGGCGGCGACGAGGAGGTCCGGCGGGTCGGCGAGCTCCTCGCGGAGCAGCTCAGAGCTCCCAGCGGGCTCCCGCTGCCGGTGGTCGACGGCGCCGGGGGGGACGGGATCCGGCTCCGGCTCGACGCGCAGGCACAGGGGACCGGCGCCGAGGGGTACCGGCTGGAGTCCGGCCCGGGCGGGGTCACACTGACCGCCCGGACCCCGGCGGGGCTCTTCCACGGGGGCCAGACGCTGCGGCAGCTGCTGCCGGTGGCCGGTCCGGGCACGGTGCCCGGCGGCGAGATCACCGACGCGCCGCGGTTCGCGTACCGGGGGGCCATGCTGGACATCGCCCGCCACTCCTTCTCGGCGGAGCAGGTCAAGCGGTACGTGGACCAGCTGGCCCAGTACAAGGTCAACACGCTCCACCTGCACCTGACCGACGACCAGGGCTGGCGGATCGCGATCGACTCCTGGCCGCGGCTGGCGGAGTACGGCGGCGGCAGCGAGGTGGGCGGCGGCCCGGGCGGGTACTGGACGAAGGACCAGTACCGGGACCTGGTGGCGTACGCGGCACAGCGGTACGTGGACGTGGTCCCGGAGATCGACATGCCGGGGCACGTGAACGCGGCCCAGGCCTCGTACGCGGAGCTGAACTGCGACGGGAAGGCGCGCGAGCGCTACACCGGCATCAAGGTCGGCTTCAGCTCGCTGTGCGTCGGCAAGGAGCGGACGTACGAGTTCATCGACGAGGTGCTCGGCGAGCTGGCCGAGCTGACCCCGGGCCGCTACCTGCACATCGGCGGCGACGAGGCGCACTCGACGCCCGCGGCGGACTACGCGGCGTTCATGGACCGGGCCCAGCAGATCGTCGGGCGCCACGGCAAGACGGTGGTGGCCTGGCACCAGCTGGCGACGGCCCGGCCGGCGCCGGGTGCGGTGCTCCAGTACTGGGGCCACGACCGGACCGGGGCCGCCGAGAAGGCGGCGGTGGCCGCGGCGGCGAAGGCGGGCCACCCGCTGATCCTGTCGCCGGCGGACCGGCTGTACCTGGACATGAAGTACGACCTGACGACGAAGCCGGGCCTGGCGTGGGCGGGCTTCGTCCCGGTGCGCAGGGCCTACGACTGGAACCCGGGGACGTACCTGGCCGCGGCCGGAGTCCCGCAGTCCGCGGTCCTCGGCGTCGAGGCCGCGCTGTGGACGGAGACGATCGCGACCCGCGCGGACCTTGAGTTCATGGCCTTCCCGCGGGTGCTGGGCCTTGCGGAGATGGGCTGGAGCCCGGGACCGGTCGACTGGACGGAGTACAGCCGGCGGGTGGCGGCGCAGGGGCCGAGGCTGGACGCCCAGGGCATCACGTACTACCGGGCCCCGGACGTCCCCTGGTCGTAGCCGGAACGGCCGTGGCCGCAGCAGTCGCCGCCGGGGCATCCGTGGCCGGGGAAGAAGGATGCCCGAGGCGTGTCCGGGAAGAGGGCCAGTCAGGGCTTCGCGGACACGTCCTCGGGCGAGGGGAGCGGGTGCGCTGCCGAGGGACCGTATTCGGCAGCGCACCCGCCCCTTTGATCACCGTCGCGATGCGTAAGGCGCGACGGGGTTCTTGAGGGTGCCGATCAGCTGGAGGGCGGCCGCCGGGTCGGCGAGGTCC
This sequence comes from Streptomyces sp. NPDC059355, assembly GCF_042752335.1. Classification (NCBI taxonomy): domain Bacteria; kingdom Bacillati; phylum Actinomycetota; class Actinomycetes; order Kitasatosporales; family Streptomycetaceae; genus Streptomyces; species Streptomyces sp. NPDC059355. The sequence continues at coordinate 108,551 of NZ_JBHYXN010000019.1, forward strand.
ACCATCTGCTTGTTGTTGCGCAGCTGGAGCCGGTTCAGGCAGGACAGCTGGAACTCCTCGGCGAACAGGTCGTAGCGCTCGAAGCGCTCCGCGAGCTGCGGCATCGACTCCTGGTAGTCGTGGCCGCAGTCCGCGACCGCCTTCCAGAAGGTCCCCTCCTCGCAGATGCCCTCCGCGGCCAGGATCGAGCCCAGGAAGCGGAAGAAGCAGTCGAAGACGTCCGTGAAGATCGACAGGAGCTTCATGTCCTCCGGGATGTCGGCCCTGACGCGCTCGACGGCCGGCGGGAGCACCGCGTCGGGGTCCATGACCACGATCTCCTCGGCGATGTCCTTGAAGATCGCCCGCTTCACCACGCCGTTCTCGATGACGAGGATCGTGTTCTCGCCGTGCGGCATGTACGCGAGGTCGTACTGGTAGAAGCAGTGCAGGAGCGGGAGGAGGTATGCCCTCAGGTACGGCTTCAGCCACTGCGACGGGGTGAGGCCCGACTCCTCGATCAGCGCGCCCACGAAGGACTTGCCCTCGGAGTCGACGTGCAGCAGCGAGGCCATCGTCGCCAGGCGCTCGCCGTCCCGCAGGTGGTCGACCGGGGACTCGCGCCACAGGGCGGCCAGCATCTTGCGGTACGGCGAGTACCGGTCGGTGGCGCGCTCGTACTGGCGGTGGTGGTAGCCGATCGCCGCGCGCTCGCGGATGATCGAGAAGTCCACCGACCGCAGGACCTCGTCGCCCTCGATCAGCTGGTGCAGCCAGTCGTTGATCGCCGGGGTGGCCTCCATGTAGGCCGCCGACAGGCCGCGCATGAAGCCCATGTTGAGGACCGAGATGGCGGTCTTCACGTAGTGCTTCGTCGGCGTCGTGGTGTTGAAGAACGTACGGATCGACTGCTGGGCCAGGTACGCGTCCTCGCCCTCGCCGAGCAGCACCAGGCGGCGGTTCGCGATCTCGGCCGCGAAGGTGACCGTGGTCTTGTTCCACCACTGCCAGGGGTGGACCGGCAGGAAGTGGTACTCCGCCGGGTCCAGGTCCAGGGCGGACAGCTTGGCCTCGAACCCCGCGATGGCGGCCTCGCCCAGCTCGTCGCGCATGAACGCGTCGTGGTCCAGGCCCGCGCCGGCCGTGAAGGTCGAGACGTCCTTGCGGGCCGCGACCCACACCAGGTGGACGGGGCTCGCCGTCTCCGGGGCGTACGAGAGGTACTCGTGCACGCCGAAGCCGAGCCGGCCGTTGTTGGCCACGAAGCAGGGGTGGCCCTCGGTCATGCCGGTCTCGATGTCCTGGAAGGAGGACTTCGCGAGCACGGCGGACGGGACCTGCGGCTTCGTGTACTTGTACCCCGAGCCGGCCAGGGTGGAGGAGATCTCCTCCAGGTAGACCGGCAGGACCTCCGCGCTCAGGCCCAGGGCCTCGCGCATCTCGATGTGGAAGTCGAGGGCGTCCAGCGGGAGCTCGGCGCCGTCCCGCAGGCGGGTGACCGAGGCCTCGTCCACCGCCCAGTGGTCCAGGGCGTGGCGGGCCGCGGTGAAGCGGTACTCGACCGAGCCGTCGTCGCTGAGGACCGAGTACGCCGACTCGGAGCCGTCGAGCGGCTTCGGGGTCAGCAGGCGCTCGTGCGCGAACTCCGCCAGGGCCTTGCGGACCAGCGCGCGGTTCGCGCGGGCCCACAGTTCGGGGGAGAGGTGCGAGATCGCGTCGGTGAGGCTCATATGGAGGCTCCCGTCACGCCGGTGGCCGCCTCGAACTGCGCGCGGGTGCAGAAGCTCAGCAGGGCCGTCTTCTCGGGCTTCTGCACCGGGCGCTCCGCGACGAAGCCGACGGCCTCGTTGAGGGCGTGCACGGCCGTGTTCTCCACGTCCGGCTCCACCACGACGCGCTCGGTCTTCGGGTCGGCGAAGACGGCCGCCATCACGGTGGTGATGACCGCGCGGGTGAAGCCGTGCAGCGGCCGGTCGCTCGGGGCGACGAGGAAGTGCATGCCGACGTCGCCGGGCAGGGCGTCGTACAGGCCGACGAGCTCCAGCTCGCTCGGGTCGTACGTCTCCATCAGGAAGGCGGGGCGGCCCTCGTGCAGGCCGATGTACGCCTGGTGGTGCTCGTGGGCGGCGATGCGCATGTACTCGCGCTCGACGTCCGGCAGCGAGGCGTCCTGCATCATCCAGAACGAGGCTTTGGGGTGCGTGACCCAGCCGTGGAGCAGCTCCGCGTCGGCGAAGGGGTCCAGCGGGCGGATCGCGAAGCTGCCGAGGACGGCGTCGCTGCGTGTGTAGAGGCATTCCGGGGTGGTGCTCATGCGTGGGTCCCTTCCGGGGCCGCGAACTGCTGGAACGCGATGGACTTCTCGACCTTGTAGTACTCGCGGCCGAGGAGCTCTCCGACGATGTACGCGTTGCGGTACGCGGCCATGCCCAGGTCGGGCGAGGTGATGGAGTGGTTGTGCACCGTGCCGTTCTGCAGGAAGACCCCGCGGCCGGTCACGTCGATGCTGTAGTTGCGGGCCGAGTCCGGCCGGCCGTGGCCGTCGAAGGCGAGGCGCCCGCGCACCGGGTTCAGGAACTCGGGCAGCGCGTACTTGTAGCCCGTCGCGAGGATCAGGCCCTCGGTGGCGAGGGAGAAGTCGCGCTCCTGCTCCTCCTGGCGCAGCCCCAGGGTGTACGTGCCCGTGGTGGTGTCGTACGCCGCTGAGTTCAGCGAGGTGTTGGTCAGCAGGGTGGTCGGGACCGGGCCCGGCGAGGTGACCTTCTTCTGGTAGAGCAGGTCGAAGATGGCGTTGATGAGCTCGCCGTCGATGCCCTTGAAGAGGTTCTTCTGCTGGGTCTCGAGCCGGTAGCGGGTCTCCTCGGGGAGCGCGTGGAAGTAGTCCACGTACTCCGGGGAGGTCATCTCCAGCGTCAGCTTCGTGTACTCCAGCGGGAAGAACCGGGGGGAGCGGGTCACCCAGTTGAGCTGGTAGCCGTACGCGTCGATCTCGGACAGCAGGTCGTAGTAGATCTCCGCCGCGCTCTGGCCGGAGCCGATGAGCGTGATCGACTTCTTCTGCTGGAGCTCCGCCTTGTTCTGCATGTAGGCGGAGTTGTGCGTGAAGTCGCCGCCGAGGCCGGCGCAGGCCTGCGGGACGAACGGCGGGGTTCCGGTGCCCAGGACCAGGCGGCGGGCGCGGTGGGTCTCGCCGCGGTCGGTGTGGACCTCGTACACCTCGGCCCGCTCGTCGTACGTGACCTCCGTGACGGAGGTGGAGTACTGCACGTTGGTGAGGCGGTCGGCGGCCCAGCGGCAGTAGTCGTTGTACTCGGTCCGCAGCGGGTAGAAGTTCTCCCGGATGTAGAAGGAGTACAGCCGGTCCTTGTCCTTCAGGTAGTTCAGGAAGGAGAAGGGCGAGGTGGGGTCGGCCAGGGTGACCAGGTCCGACATGAACGGCGTCTGCAGGTGGGCGCCGTCCAGGAACATCCCGGCGTGCCACTCGAAGTGCGGCTTCGACTCGATGAAGAGCCCGTCGAGTTCGTCGATCGGCGCGGTCAGGCAGGCGAGTCCCAGGTTGAAGGGACCGAGGCCGATACCGATGAAGTCGTGGGGCTCAGTGGTGGACGGCAAGGGATTCTCCCAGGAACTGCTCGGCGTGTGCGGCGAGGAGGTCGAGGACGGCCGCGATGTCGGCCGTCGTGGTCTGCGGGTTGAGGAGGGTGAACTTCAGGTACTGGTCCCCGTCCACCTTGGTGCCGGCGACGACGGCCTCGCCGGAGGCGAACAGCGCCTTGCGGGCGTGCAGGTTGGCCTCGTCGACGAGGTCCTTGCGGACATCGACGCCCTCGAGGCGGGGGACGTAGCGGAAGACCAGGGTGGAGATCTGCGGGCGGACGACGACCTCGAAGCGCGGATCGGCGTCGATGATGTCCCAGCCGGCGGCGGCCAGGTCGATGACCTCGTCGAAGAGCGAGCCGAGGCCGTCCGCGCCCATGGTGCGCAGGGTCATCCAGAGCTTGAGCGCGTCGAAGCGGCGCGTGGTCTGGATGGACTTGTCGACCTGGTTGGGGATCCGCTCCTCCGCCATGCGGCGGGGGTTGAGGTAGTCGGCGTGGTACGTGGCGTGCTTGAGGGTGTCGCGGTCGCGCACCAGCATCGCGCTGGAGCTGACCGGCTGGAAGAACGACTTGTGGTAGTCGACCGTGACCGAGTTCGCGTGCTCGATGCCGTCGAGCAGGTGCCGGCGGGTCGGGGAGACCAGCAGTCCGCAGCCGTACGCGGCGTCCACGTGCATCCAGGTGGAGTGCTCGGCGGCCAGGCGGGCGATCTCGGGGAGCGGGTCGATGGACCCGAAGTCGGTGGTGCCGGCGGTGGCGACGACGGCCATCGGGAACAGGCCCTCGCGGACGCAGCTCTCCAGCTCCAGGGCGAGCACGGAGGTGTCCATGCGGCGGTTGCGGTCGACCGGGACGGCGATGACGGCCTCGTAGCCGAGTCCGAGCATGGCGGCCGACTTCTTGACGCTGAAGTGGCTGGCCTCGGAGGTGAAGATGCGCAGCTTCGGCAGGACTTCGGACTTCGCGAGCGGCAGGTCGCTGTTCTGCATGACCGTGCGGCAGGCCTCGTCGCGGGCCAGCAGCAGGGAGTGGAAGTTGGACTGGCTGCCGCCGGAGGTGAAGATGCCGTCCGCGTCCGGGCCGAGGCCGATGCGCTCGGCGGTCCAGTCGATCAGGCGGCGCTCGATGAGCGTGCCGCCGATGGACTGGTCCCAGGTGTCCAGGGAGGAGTTGACGGCCGAGAGGACGGCCTCGCCGAGGACGGCCGGGATGACGACCGGGCAGTTGAGGTGGCCCAGGTAGCGCGGGTGGTGGAAGTACACCGCGTCGCGGAGGTAGACCTCTTCCAGCTCGTCGAGGACGGCGGCCGGGTCTTCGAGCGGCTTGTCCAGGTCGATCCCGTTGATGACCGGGGCGAGTTCGTCGACGGATATGCCGGTGTGGGGCCGCTCGGTGGTCGCGAGTTTCGCGGCGACGCGCTCGACGCCTTCCGTGACGGAACGCCGGTACAGGTCAGCGGTCGTCTCATTCAGCAGATGCGAGCGCATCAACGTTCCTCCGGGCAGGGGGAGAGGGGGGCGGGGAAGGTGTTCTTAGGTTAGCCTAACCTAACTGTCACGCCAAATGGAGATGGGCCCCGGCCGAAAGCCGGGGCCCATCTCTCAACTCATGGGTGACCAAAGGGGGTTGAAGCTACAGCGCGGAGGCGGGGTCCTCGCTGGCGGCCTGTCCCGAGTACGCCTCGGCGAGGAGTTCCTCCTCACTCGCACCGAGGCGCCAGTAACCGGTGAAACGCACCGCGCGCCGATCGATGGAACGTTCCTGCACGATGTGCCGGCGGATCGCCCGAATGGTGCCCGCCTCGCCCGCGAGCCAGACGTACGGGGCTTCGGCGGCCGGGAGTTCGGCCGCGCGCAGCGCCTCCACCACGCGCTCGGCGCGCTCCTTGCCCGTGCCGCCCTCCCGCACGATCCAGGTGATGTCCACGTCGGCGGCGCTCTGGAGGTCGAGGCGGTCGTCGGCGTGCGGCACCTCGAACCAGGCCGCGACCCGGGTGCCGGCGGGGAGCCGGTCCAGGATCGCGGCGGCCGCGGGCAGCGCGGTCTCGTCCGCGTACATCACCAGCGCGTCGGTGGCGGCCGGTGGCTGGAACCGTACCGACTTGTTCTCCGCGACGGCCGGCCCGATCGCCATGATCCGGCGGCCGGTGACGGCCCGTCCGGCCCAGTACGAGGCGGGAGACGAGTCGCCGTGCAGGACGAAGTCGATGTCGACCTCGTCCGCGCCCTCGGCCGTCCGGCGCTGTTCGCGCACGGTGTACGAGCGCATCACCGGGCGTTCGGCGTCGGGCATCGCCCGCCAGGCGCCGAACCAGTTGTCCTCGTCGGTGGACGGGAGCGCGGTGTGTTCCTCGTGCGCGGGCGGCAGGAAGAGCGAGAGGCTCTGGTCGTAGCCGCCCGAGCGGAAGCCCGCGAGGGACTCTCCGCCGAACGTGACCCGCAGGAACGAGTGCCCGAGCCGGCGGGTGCGCAGTACTTCGAGTTCGAAGAACCGGAAGTGGGCGGCGGCCGGGACGGCTTCGGAGGCGGTCGCGTCGGATGCGGTGGCGGTCATGCGGAGAGTCCCCCCTGGGAGTGGAAGCGGCGCCTGGTCGGGGCGCCGGCGGCCGGTGGGCCGGCCGAGGGTCAGCTGACCTTCTTGGCGCCCTGGATGGCCTTGGCGAGGTCCTCGAGGATCTTGGCGCACTTGTCGTACGAGTAGATCGGCTCGGTCACGCGCGGGGCGACCTGGCCGGCCTTGACGGCGGGCATCTCGGCCCAGGTCGGCTTGGCCTTCAGCTCCTCCGGCTGCAGGGTGCCGGTGCGGTTGTCGAGCAGGACCAGGTCGGCCTTGTACTTGCCGGCGTTCTCCCAGCTCAGGCTCTCGAAGAAGCCGCCGGCGTCCAGCTTGTCCGGGGTGATGAACTCGACGCCCAGGGACTTGAAGTACTTCAGGTCGGCCGAGGTCTCGGCGGTGGAGGCGTAGAACAGGTCGGCGGAGCCGGAGCCGACGAGGACCTTGATGCCCGGGTTGGCCTTGGTGGCCTCGCGGACCTTGGTGGCGGCGGCGTCGAAGCGGGCCTTGCCGTCGGCGGCGGACTTGGCGTTCATGTCGGCGCCGAGGGACTTGGCGAGGTCCGCGGTGCGCTCCAGGGCCTTGTCCATGGAGACGTCGCCGCCGACGCCGATGGCGGCGGCCGGGGCCAGCTTCAGGATCTTGTCCTTGGAGGCCTCGGGCACGTACCAGTACGTGCCGTCCCAGGTGTTGGTGACGAGCAGCTCGGGCTGGAGGGAGGCGTACTTCTCGACATTGAACTCGTCGTAGACGTTGCCGAGGATCTCGACCTTGGAGATGTCCATCGAACCGGCCTGCACGTCGGGCTTGCCGTCGGCCAGCTTGGTCGGGCCGAAGACGCCCTTGACCTGGATGCCGTAGTCGTACAGCGCGGCGGCGGTGCCGGTGAAGGCGACGATGTTCTTCGGCTTCGCCTTGAGGCTGATGTCCTTGCCGAGGTCGTCCTTGAAGGTCCAGGGGCCCGAGGCGGCGGCGCCCTTGTCCTTGTCGCCCGCCTCGCCCTTCGCCGAGTCGGATCCGCCGCACGCGGTGAGGGCCGCGACGAGGCCGAGAGCGCCGCCGGCGGCGATGAGACCGCGGCGGGAGAGGTAGGAGGTACGGGACTTGGGCATGTCTATGTCCGCTTTCGTGCGTGCCGGGCGGCCACTGGGCCGTTCGGAGGGAAGGTTAGCCTAACCTTGGCCGGAAACGGTAAGGGGGACCTAAGTTTCCTCCGGGGCCTCCTCTGCCGCACGTATGCGGGACCTTCCGCCGAACCGGGGGCGCCGGGCTCCGTCCGTTGGCATCATGGCCCTGCCGGGAGGTCCTGACGGGGTGGGGTGGCGGCGCTGTGGCCGGTACGGAGGAGCACGAACAAGAGCTGCGACAGGCTGAACTCGCCGAACAGGCAGCCCTGCTGGCGGACCGGGCCGGGGCGGACTCCGCCGCCTCGCTGATCCGCCGCACCGCCCGCCGCGCGGAGTCCCCGCGGGCCCGGATCTGCGTCATCGGCGGCAGCAACGTCGGGAAGTCCCGCCTCGTGAACGAGCTGATCGGCGCGGTCTGCGTGCCGGTGTCCGTGCATGCGACGGAGGGGCCGCCCGTGGTGGTGCGCCCGTACGCCGCCGAGTCGGGGAAGGCGGCGTCGCAGGAGTCGGGGGAGCCCGGAGGGGCTGCCGGGTCCGACGGTTCCACGGGCCCCGCCGGACCGGCGGGATCCGGCCAGTCCGCCGGATCGGAGCCTGCCGCGGCTTCCCCGGGTTCCGGGGACCGAGGGCCGGCCGGCCTTCGTACCGTACGCGTCGAAGTGCCGTCCGGGTCCTGGCCCGCCCGTACCGGGGTGGAGCTCGTCGACACCCCCGGCTGGGAGGGCTGGTCCGGAGTACGCAAGCCCGACACCGCCGCCCTCGCCCGGATCGTCGGCGACTGCGACGTGGTGGTCGTCGTCACCGAGGCGCGGCGCGCGATGCTCGCCACCGAACAGGCCCGGATCAAGGCGCTCGCCGCCGACCCGCACAGCCCTCCGCTCGCCGTCGTCGTCACCAAGCTCGCCGAGGTCGAGGACGAGGCCGCCGACATCCTGCGCCGCGTCAACCACCTCGTCTCGGTCCTGGCCCCCGAGGCGCTGGTGCTGCCCGGTCCGGTCCCCGCGCCCGGCGCGGCACCCGGGGCCGCGGAACCCGACGGCGTCGACCCGCTCCGCGCGGTCCTGGGCCACCTGGCGGGGATCCGGCTGCGCCGCGCGCTGCGGACCGTCCGCAGACTGCACCTCCTCGCCGCCACCTGCGCCCTCGTGGAGGAGGCCGCCGGGCGGGCCCTCGCGGACGTGTACCGGCCCGACCCCGTCAGAGCGCGGGCCGCCCAGATCTGGCACACGGCCCACGAGAGCGCCCGCTTCCACTGGATCGTGCTCAGCGCCGACGCCGGGGAGTGGCGCGCCACGCTCGTGCAGACGATCGCCGCCGAGGCGCGCAGGCGGCGGGCCGCCGCGGCGCGCGAACTCGCCGCGCGCTTCTCCCGGATGCTGGACACACCGCAGGAGCAGCACTTCATACGCCTCCACGCGATCCCGCACACCGCCGAGGCCCTCCAGCAGTTCGAGGCGTGGATCACCGAAGCGGTCGACCGGGCGCTCGAAGACGACACCCGCCGGCTGCGCGCCGCCCTGCTCCGCAACCGGCCGGGCGAGGAGCTGTTCCAGGGCCTGGCCGCCCCCGACGCGGGGCGGATCGTACCGGCGGCGGCCCTGCCCGGGGTCGCGGAGGAGGCCGCCGCCGCGGAGTCGCAGAACGCCACCGGCTGGGACGCCTCCTGGCTGCCGGAGTTCGTCGGCACCGCCATCGAGAGCGTGCTCACGCCCATGTCCGCCGAGGTCGTGGGGCAGATCGCGGGAGCGGCCGGTACGGCGCTGGTGACGGAGGCGCTCGAACACGGCCAGGCGGAGCGCCGGGAACGGGCCATCGACGACCTGGAACGGATCGTCGAGGCGGCGTTCGCGGAGCAGGTGGCACGGACCGAGGCGCGCATCGGCCAGGTGTACGACCACCTGCTCAGCCGGGCGCGGGACCGCGACGAGCAGTGGTGGCGGCTGCACACGACGGCTGTCGCCGCACAGCCGGAATCCCTCGACCACTGGCGTTCACTCCAGAGCACGGCGCGGACGCTGAGCCGCTCCGTGCACGCTCTCCTCTTACCCCTGGAAGGGGCCTGATGGCGCACGAGAACCGGCGGTTGGCGGCCGGGCAGGAATCACCGGCCGTGCAGTTCCGCGGCTGGAGCGAGAACATCGGAACGCTGCGTTCGTACTACCAGCGCCTGCAGCAGGTGGCCGGCGAGGCCGCCGCCGTCATCGCCCCGCCCGGCACCCCGGGCGGGCCACTGGACCTCGGGATCAACGGGGCGGTCTTCGAGCGCGAGACCTTCCGCATCATGGTGCTCGGCGAGTTCAGCAGCGGCAAGAGCACCCTGATCAACGCCCTGCTGGGCAAGCGGCTTCTGCCCACCAAGGCCAATCCGGCCACCGCCTTCACCACGGTCCTGCGCTGGGGCGAGACCGAGCGGGCCTGGCTGTACCGGGACGGGGACCGGCGGGGCGGTGAAACGGCCGTCACGACGGAGGAGTTCAAGCGGGAGGTAGCCCTCCAGCTCGACGCGCACGGCGCACCCCGGACCCCGTCCTTCGCGCTGGCCGTCGTCGAGCAGCCGCTGGAGCTGCTGCACAGGTCCGTCGAGATCGTGGACTCGGCCGGGATCAACGAGAGTGCCGACCGCGAGCTGGTGACCCTGCGGTACCTGGAGGAGGTGGACGCCGTCGTGTTCGTCACCGACGCGGGACGGCCGTTCACCCTCCACGAGACCGAGAACTACCTCACCCGGGTCAGGAAGCTCGGCCACCGCGACATCTTCTTCGTGGTCAACCAGTTCGACCGGATCGAGGAGGAGGAACGGGCGGAGGTGATGAGCCGCTGCCGCAACGCGGTCGCCGAGCTCAGCGGGGAATCCGGCCCGGCCGCCGACAACGTCTTCTTCATCAGCGCGCTCCAAGCCCTCCGGTCGCGGACCGGCGGCGACGAGGAGGGCCTGAGGGCCTCGGGGATCGGGCAGCTGGAGTCCGCCCTGGAAGTCTTCTGCATGCGCGACGCGGCCCGGGTGAAATTCGTCCGGCTGGCCGAGTTCCTGCGCCACAACGCCGTCAACCTGCGCGTGCGCCTGCACGACGAGGGCGCGGTCCTGATGAAGTCGACTGCGGAGCTGCGCGAGCTCCTCGACCGCAGCCAGTCCACCCAGGACCAGCTGCGCACCAGCGCCGACGCGATCCGCGACATCGTCAGCAGGAAGATCCTCGGCATCGAGGACGAACTGCAGTGCAGGTTCTCCAAGTTCCTCACCGAGATCAGCCGCGACATCGACGAGTGGCACAGCACGACCGGACCGGGACGTCTGACCCGCGCCGTCCGTTCCTTCACCAGGGGCGGCCGCGTCGCCGCCCAGCACGAGCTGATGGAGGCGTACACGGTCCAGCTCCAGGAGCGCATGCAGATCTTCTGCGCCCAGGAGCTCGACCAGGTCATCGAGGAGGGGCAGGGCGATCTGGTGCGCCAGCTCGAACCGCTGATCCGGGCGCACGCCGACCTCCTCGACAAGCTCCGCGCGGAACTCACCGGCTCCCAGGCGGAACGGGACCAGAACCACCTGATCTACACGCTGGCCATCGCGGCGGGCAAGGGGAAGGCGGGCGAGAGCCGCCGCCTCGGCGACGACGTGCCGCTGATGTTCCGCCCCAGCTCGCTCATGATGTACGGCGCGGGCGGCGGTGCGGCGCTCGGCGTCGGGGCGGCCGCCGCGGCGGCGGCGGCCGGTCTGATCAGCCTGGCCCTTCCGCCGGTCGGGTTGGCCGTTGCGATCGGCGCGGCCATCGGACCGCTTCTTGCCTCGGGGGCGGTCCTGTTCGCCCCCGGCAAGCTGCAGACGCGCGCGGCGGAGGAGTTCGCCACCCACGTGAAGGACTCCGCGGACCAGACCGCCCGCCAGTACGCGGGCAGCCGCGCCGCCGACCTGCGCGAGATGTGGGGCGGGATCAGCGGAACGCTCCACCTCCAGCTCCAGGACCTCATCGGCATCGTCCAGCGCAACATCGAGGAGTCCCGGCAGGACGAGCAGGCCAAGGCGGGCATGCGGGACCAGCTCTACGCCTTCGAGCAGCGGATCACCGATGTGGAGCAGTACATCGCGAACTTCCTGCAGCCGTTCGTCTCCGAGGCGGAGCGCGAACGGGCGTAGGACGCGACGGACCGCCGGGCCGCCGGGCCGAACCGGGCCCGGCGGCCGCGCCCGCTATCCGGCGAAGCCCAGCTCGCGGGCGATGAGCATCCGCTGCACCTCGCTGGTGCCCTCGCCGATCTCCAGGATCTTGGAGTCCCGCCACATGCGCGCCACGGGGTACTCGTTCATGAACCCGTAGCCGCCGTGGATCTGCGTGGCGTCGCGGGCGTTGTCGACCGCGACCGTCGAGGAGTACAGCTTCGCGATCGCCGCCTCCTTCTTGAACGGCTCCCCGGCCACGAGGCGCGAGGCCGCGTCACGCCAGCCGATGCGGGCCATGTGGGCGCGCATCTCCATGTCCGCCAGCTTGAACTGGATTCCCTGGTTGTCGCCGATGGGCCGGCCGAAGGCCTTGCGCTCCTTCGCGTACTTCACCGATTCGTCCACGCAGCCCTGGGCCAGACCGGTGGCGAGCGCCGAGATCGCGATGCGGCCCTCGTCGAGGATGCGCAGGAACTGGGCGTAGCCGCGGCCTTCCTGGCCGACCAGGTTGGCCAGCGGCACCCGTACGTTGTCGAAGGCCAGCTCACGCGTGTCCGAGGAGTTCCAGCCGACCTTGGAGTACGGCGCGGCCACCGTGAAGCCCGGGGTGCCGGACGGGACGATGATCGAGGAGATCTCCGGGCGGCCGTCCGCCTTGCGGCCCGTCACGGCGGTGACGGTGACCAGGCCGGTGATGTCCGTACCGGAGTTGGTGATGAAGCACTTCGAGCCGTTGATCACCCACTCGTCGCCGTCCTTGACGGCCGTCGTACGGGTGCCGCCGGCGTCGGAGCCGCCGTCCGGCTCGGTCAGGCCGAAGGCGCCGAGCACCTCGCCGGAGCACATCTTCGGCAGCCACTGCTGCTTCTGCTCCTCGGTGCCGAAGAGGTACAGGGGCATCGCGCCCAGCGAGACGCCCGCCTCCAGGGTGATCGCGACCGAGGAGTCGACGCGGGCCAGCTCCTCCAGGGCGATGCCGAGGGCGAGGTAGTCGCCGCCCATGCCGCCGTACTCCTCCGGGAAGGGCAGGCCGAACAGGCCCATGCGGCCCATCTCGCGGACGATCTCGTACGGGAACTCGTGCCGCTCGTACAGGTCGCCGATCTTCGGCGCCACGACGTCGTGCGCGAACGCCTCGACGGTGCGGCGGAGTTCCTCGTGCTCAGGGGTGAGCCGGTGGTCGAGGGCCATGGTGTTCGTTACTCCTTGTGGGAGAGGGCGCGGACGGTACGGGAGGGGCTGGGGCGTCCCAGCTGTTCGGCCATCCACACGCTCGTGGCGGTGAGGGCGGCCAGGTCGACGCCGGTCTCGATGCCGAGACCGTCGAGCATCCACACCAGGTCCTCGGTGGCGAGGTTGCCCGTGGCGCTCTTCGCATACGGGCATCCGCCGAGGCCGCCCGCGGAGGCGTCGACGGTGGTGACCCCGTGCTGCAGCGCGGCGAGGGTGTTGGACAGGGCCTGGCCATAGGTGTCGTGGAAGTGCACGCCGATCCGGTCGGTCGGCACGCCCTCCTCGTTGAGCTGGCTGAGGAGGGTCTGGACGTGGCCCGGGGTGGCCACGCCGATGGTGTCGCCGAGGCTGAGTTCGTCACAGCCGAGGTCGAGCAGGGCCTTGGCCACGCGGACCACCTGGTGGACCGGGACCGGTCCCTCCCAGGGGTCGCCGAAGCACATGGAGAGGTAGCCGCGGACGTGCGCCTTGCCCTCCTTGGCGCGGGCCACGACGGGCTCGAACATGGCGAGGGACTCGGCGACGGTCCGGTTGAGGTTGCGGGACGCGAAGGTCTCGGTGGCCGAGCCGAAGACGGCGATCCGGGTGGCCCCGAGGGCGAGCGCCCGGTCGAGGCCGCGCTCGTTGGGGACGAGGACCGGCAGGTGCACCCCGGGGAGGTCGCGCAGCTCCGGGAACAGCTGCTCGGCGTCGGCCAGCTGGGGCACCCACTTCGGGTGCACGAAGCTGGTGGCCTCGACGGTGGTGAGGCCGGCGGCGGCGAGCCGGTGGATGAACTCGGCCTTCACGGCGGTGGGTACGGCCGTCTTCTCGTTCTGCAGCCCGTCGCGTGCACCGACCTCGTGGATGCGGACGCGGGCCGGCAGCTCGGGGGCCGGGAACGTCATGGGCAGCCCGTTCACGCGCTCTCCTCCTTCTCGTCCTCGTCCGGGGTGACGACGGCCAGGACCTGGTCCATGGCGACGGTGCTGCCGGGGGAGACGTCCAGCTCGGTGACCGTGCCGGAGTGCGGGGCGGAGATGACGTGCTCCATCTTCATCGCCTCGACGACGAGCAGACTCTGCCCGGCCGCGACCTTGTCCCCGACGGCCACCTTGACGACGGTGACGGTGCCGGGCATGGGGGCGGCGAGGGTGTCGGCCCCTGCGCCGGCCGCGCCCTTCGCCGTGACCGGGTCGTGCGCCTGGACGTGCCAGGAGTCGCCGTCCCGGCCGAGCCAGACCCCGTCCGGGGAGGCGGCGTGGTGGAACCGGTGCGTGACGCCGTCCACTTCGATGGTGAGCCGGTCGTGGTCGCGGCTGACGATGCGGCCGCGGGCCGGCGTCCCGGGGCTCTGCCCCGGACCCCGCGCCTCGAACCCCGCAGGGGCCGCGTCCGGAGCGGCGCCGTCGCCGGCCGCGGCGCCCTGGTCGGCGAGGAGGATCTCCTGCTCCGTGCCCCGCTGCCGGGTGCGGACCGCGAGGGGGTCCTGGCCCGGGAGGCGGAAGTGGCGGACCGTCCATGCCGGGGTTCCGCCGAGGCGCCAGCCGTCGCCGGCCCCGAAGGGGTTCACCCAGCCCGGGTCCCCCGAGCCTCCGGCAGGGTTCCGGGAAGGGGCGGGGTGGGGGAGGGAAGCCTGGGCCAGCAGGGCCGCCGCCGCGTACACCTCGGGCGGCACGCCGTCCGGGAGCAAGCCGGACAGGTCCCGCTCCACCAGTCCCGTGTCCAGGTTCCCGGACACCACGTCCGGATGGGCCAACAGCCTCCGCAGGAAGCCGGCGTTGGTCTGGACGCCCAGGATCACGGTGTCGGCGAGGGCGCCCCGCAGCATGCGCAGGGCCGTCGCCCGGTCGGGGCCGTGGACGATGACCTTCGACAGCATCGGGTCGTACGTGGAGCCCGTGTCCACCCCGGCCAGCAGCCCGGAGTCCGTGCGCACCGCACCACCGGAGGGCTCGGACAGCGCCAGCACCATGCCGCCGGACGGCAGGAACCCGCGCGCCGGGTCCTCGGCGCAGACGCGGGCCTCGATGGCGTGGCCCTTCAGGGTGACGTCGGCCTGCCCGAAGCCCAGCTCCGCGCCCGCCGCCACCCGCAGCTGCTGCTCCACCAGGTCGAGGCCGGTGATCAGCTCCGTGACCGGGTGCTCCACCTGGAGCCGGGTGTTCATCTCCATGAAGTAGTACGAGGAGGGGTCCCCGCCCGGGACGATGAACTCCACCGTTCCCGCGCCGACGTACCCGCACGACCGCGCCGCCTCCACCGCCGCCGCGCCCATCGAGGCCCGCAGTTCCGGCGTGAGCAGGACCGACGGGGCCTCCTCGATCACCTTCTGGTGGCGCCGCTGCAGCGAGCACTCGCGCTCACCGAGGTGCACCACGTTCCCGTGGGCGTCCGCCAGCACCTGGATCTCGATGTGCCGGGGCCGGTCCACCCACCGCTCCACGAGCAGCGTGTCGTCGCCGAACGAGGACCGCGCCTCGCGGCGGGCCGCCGCGATCTCCTCGCCCAGCAGCCCGGCCTCGCGGACCAGCCGCATGCCCTTGCCGCCGCCGCCCGCGGACGGCTTGAGCAGCACCGGCATGCCGATCTCCTCGGCCGCCGCGACCAGTTCGGCGTCCGACAGCCCGCTGCCCGAGGAGCCCGGCACCACGGGCACGCCCGCAGCCTTCACCGTCTCCTTGGCCCGGATCTTGTCGCCCATCAGGGAGATCGCGGAGGCCGGCGGCCCGATGAAGGCCAGTCCCGCCTGTGCGCACGCCGCCGCGAAGGCCGCGTTCTCGGCGAGGAACCCGTACCCGGGGTGGACCGCCTCGGCGCCCGTCCGCCGCGCGGCGTCGAGCAGCCGCTCCACCGACAGGTAGCTCTCGGCGGCCGCCGCCGGGCCGATCCGGACGGCCGTGTCGGCCTCCCGTACGTGCCGCGCGTCGGCGTCCGCGTCGCTGAAGACGGCCACGGACCGCACGCCGAGCTCCCGCAGCGTGCGGATGACCCGTACCGCGATCTCGCCCCGGTTGGCGACCAGAACAGTGCTGAACATCAGTGAGGTCCTCACGTCACATACGGAAGATGCCGAAGCCGCGATCGCCCAGCGGAGCGTTCGCGCACGCGGTCAGGGCCAGCCCCAGCACCTGCCGGGTCTCCATCGGGTCGATGACCCCGTCGTCCCACAGCCGCGCCGTGGCGTAGTAGGCGTTGCCCTGTTCCTCGTACTGCGCCCGGACCGGGGCCTTGAAGGCCTCCTCGTCCTCGAGCGGCCACTCCTGGCCCGCGCCCTCGATCTGGTCCCGCTTGACGGTCGCCAGCACGGACGCAGCCTGTTCGCCGCCCATCACGGAGATCTTGGCGTTGGGCCACATCCACAGGAAGCGCGGCGAGTACGCCCGCCCGCACATCGAGTAGTTGCCGGCCCCGTACGAGCCGCCGACGACCACCGTCAGCTTCGGGACCCGCGTGCACGCCACGGCCGTGACCATCTTGGCGCCGTGCTTGGCGATGCCGCCGGCCTCGTAGTCGCGGCCGACCATGAAGCCCGAGATGTTCTGGAGGAAGAGGAGCGGGATCCCGCGCTGGTCGCACAGCTCGATGAAGTGCGCGCCCTTCTGGGCGGATTCCGAGAACAGGATGCCGTTGTTGGCGACGATCCCGACCGGGTGGCCGTGGATCCGGGCGAAGCCGGTGACCAGCGTCTGCCCGTACTCCGACTTGAACTCCTGGAAGCGGGAGCCGTCCACGATCCGGGCGATGATCTCGCGGGCGTCGTACGGGGTGCGCGAGTCGACCGGCACCGCGCCGTACAGCCCGTACGGGTCCACCTTCGGCTCCTCGGGCGCCTCGACCGACCAGGGCAGGGCTCCGCGCTCGGGCAGGGTCGCCACGATGTTCCGTACGATCCGCAGCGCGTGCGCGTCGTCCTCCGCGAGGTGGTCGGTGACGCCCGAGGTCCGGGAGTGGACCTCGCCGCCGCCGAGCTCCTCGGCCGTGACCACCTCGCCGGTGGCGGCCTTCACCAGCGGCGGACCGCCGAGGAAGATCGTGCCCTGGCCGCGGACGATGACGGCCTCGTCGCTCATCGCCGGGACGTAGGCGCCGCCCGCCGTGCAGGAGCCGAGGACGGCGGCGATCTGCGGGATGCCGGCGCCCGACATGCGCGCCTGGTTGTAGAAGATGCGGCCGAAGTGCTCCCGGTCGGGGAAGACCTCGTCCTGCATGGGGAGGAAGGCGCCGCCCGAGTCGACGAGGTAGAGGCAGGGGAGACGATTCTCCAGGGCCACTTCCTGCGCGCGGAGGTGCTTCTTGACGGTCATCGGGTAGTACGTGCCGCCCTTGACGGTGGCGTCGTTCGCGACGATCACGCACTCGCGGCCGCTGACCCGGCCGATGCCGGCGATGACCCCGGCGGCCGGAGCCGCACCCCCGTACATGCCCTCGGCGGCCAGCGGGGCCAGCTCCAGGAAGGGGGATCCGGGGTCGAGGAGGGCGTCCACCCGGTCGCGGGGGAGGAGCTTCCCTCGGGCGGTGTGGCGGGCGCGGGCCTTCTCGCCGCCGCCGAGCCGGGCCGCGTCGAGCCGGGCGCGCAGCCCCTCGGTGAGCTCGCGGTGGGCGGCCTCGTTGGTCCGCCAGGCCTCGGACGCCGGGTCCGCGGCGCTCGTCAGCACTGGTGCCTGCTGCATCGGTCGAGCTCCCTTGCTCGGTGCACGCTGTTAATGAGCGTTAACGCATGTACAGCTTAGGTTAACGAGCGCTAACGGCCCTGTCTAGAATGGATTCCCATGAGCACCAGAGCCGCCGCCCCGACCCGTCGCGAGCAGATCCTCAGCGAGGCCGCCCGTCTCTTCGCCGCGCGCGGATTCCACGGCGTCGGCGTGGACGAGATAGGGGCCGCCGTGGGCATCAGCGGCCCCGGCCTCTACCGCCATTTCGCGGGCAAGGACGCCATGCTGGCCGAGCTGCTCGTCGGGATCAGCGAGCGGCTGCTGACGGGCGGCCGCCACCGGGTGGCCGAGGCCGCGGGCGACCCGGAAGGCGTACTGGCCTCCCTCATCGACGGCCACATCGACTTCGCGCTCGACGACCGGGCGCTGATCACCCTGCACGACCGGGAGCTGGACCGGCTGCGGGAGGCCGACCGCAAGCTCGTACGGCAGCTGCAGCGGCAGTACGTCGAGCTGTGGGTGGAGGTCGTACGGGAACTGCACCCACAGGTCGGCGAGGCGGAGGTACGGGTATCCGTGCACGCCGTCTTCGGCCTGCTCAACTCCACCCCGCACCTGGCGGCGCTCGGCCGGGAGGCGACGGAATCCCTGCTGCGGCGCCTCGTGCACGGGGCGTTCGGGGCGCTGTCGGGGTGAGGCGACGCGTCCGCTGGTCGGAATGGCACCGGCGTCCGGGGCCCGGCGGCGGCAGAATGGGCCGCATGCCGAAGCCGATAGAGACGCACGTACCGACCCGCGCCGAGCTCGTAGACCATCTGGTCCGCACCCGGATCTCGGGTCAGGTCGCGACGCCCCGTGAGAACAACCTGTCGCACTACCGCAAGCTCGCCAACGGCGACCGGCACTACTGGCTGGGCCTGGAGCTGGGCGACCGCTGGACGGACGAGCAGGACGTGCTCGCCGTGATGGCGGAGCGGGTCGGGGTCGTCGACGACGCCGCGCACCGTTTCGGCCAGGACACCATCGACCCGGAGCTGACCGTCTCCGGCCTCGACCGGATGGCGGCGCGACTGCGGAAGGCGGCCCTGGACCGGCAGAGCGTGCTGCTCGCCACGGGGCACCCGGGCGGCCTGCTGGACGTCCACCGGGCGACGGCCGCGGCGCTGCGCGCGGCGGGCTGCGAGATCGTGGTGATCCCCGCCGGCCTGGTCGCGGACGAGGGCTCGGTGTGGCAGTTCGCGGACGTCGCCGTGCTGGAGCGGGGCGCCACGCTGTGGCACACCCACTCCCCGGAGCCGATGGCCGCGATCCTGGACGGCCTGGCGGCGGCGAACCGCCCCCAGCCGGACCTGGTCGTCGCCGACCACGGCTGGGCGGGGTGCGCGGCGCAGCGCGGGCTGGACGCGGTGGGGTACGCGGACTGCAACGATCCGGCGCTGTTCCTCGGCGAGGCGGAGGGCACCCTCCAGGTGGCGGTCCCCCTCGACGACCACGTCCGCGACCCGCGATTCTACGACCCGATGGTGGCGTACCTGCTGTCGTCGGCGGGTCTGCTCTAAGGGGTGTCCGGCGGGGCGTCGCCGCGGCCCCGCCGGTGTGCGTGGTGCGCCGCCGGCTAGCTGAGCCAGCTCGTCATCTCGGTCTGGACGGCCGAGCCGTCCAGGTCCGCGAGCTTCATGCCGACGAAGGCGCGCGCCCAGTCGGACGTCTGGATCCGGAACGGCATCTTCTCGGCGGTCAGGGCGTCGACGACCGGCGCCGCCGCCTGCTCCGAGGTCTGGGCGGTGTCGCTGCCGAAGGACTGCAGGGCGTGGTTGATGTAGCCCTGCAGGGCCGGGGCGTACGGACCCGCCTGGGTGAGCAGTGCCGGGATGTCGAGCCCGACGTTGTTCACGAATTCGCTGGCGACGGCGCCCGGCTCGATGATGGACACCTGGACGCCCATGGCCGCGGCGACCGGGGCCAGGGACTCCATGAAGCCCTCGACGGCGAACTTGGCGGCGCAGTAGGACTCGTTGAACGGCTGGCCGATGACGCCGCCGACGCTCGTCACGGTGATGACCCGGCCGCCCGAGGCGCGCAGGTGCGGGAGCGCGGTGCGGGTGAGCTCGGCGACGCCGAAGAAGTTGACCTCCATGACGTTCCGCAGCTGCTCCATGCCGTGCTGCTCGATGGTGCCCACGAAGCCGGCGCCCGCGTTGTTCACGACCGCGTCGAGGTGTCCGTGCTCGGCGACGACCTCGGCCATGCACGCCGCCACGGACTGCGCGTCCGTCACGTCGAGCCGCTTGACCTGGACGAGCTCGGCGACGCCGGCCTCGGCGGCGGCCTTGTTCAGGGCGTCGGCGCGGGTGGTGTCGCGCATGGTGGCGACGGTGTGCCAGCCGGCCCGGGCGGCGGCGACCGCGGCGGCCAGGCCGATGCCGGAGGAGGTGCCGGTGATGAGGACGGTCTTGGCGGCGGTGTCGGTGCTCTTGGCGGTGCTCATGGAAGGCTCCCTAGATTTGTGCGTGCACACACACATTAACGATGTGTGCGCGTGCACGCAACCCGGTATCCTTCCCCCATGGCGCACACGCAGCTCAATCTGGACGGCCTCAACCCCCGCGACCACGCCTTCTACGGTCTGGTCTGGGCCGGAACCACCCTCACCGCCCGGGTCGACCAGGCGCTCACGCGCCGGCACGACCTGCCGCTGTCGTGGTTCGAGGTCATGCTGTGGCTGAGCGTCCAGAACGAGCCGGTCGCCCCGTCCGAGCTGGGCACCAGGACCCTGCTCAGCCGCAGCCAGGTCTCGCGCGTCGCCGATTCGCTCCGCGCCCGCGGCCTGGTCGAGCGGGTCCCGTCCCCGACGGACGCCCGGTCCGTGGGCATCACCCTCACCGAGGCGGGCCGCCGCGCCTTCGCGGAGGCCGACGCCACCCGCCGCGAGGCCCTCGCCGAGGTCTTCGACGACCGCCTCGACGACGCGGACATAGCCGCGCTGGAGGCGATCTGGGCCAAGCTCAAGGCCCGGCCCGAGGCGTAGCCGGTCCCGGCCCCACCGCCCCCTCGCCGAAAGGGCGTTGTCAGTGCCGGGCCCTAGCGTCGAAGGCATGACGAAACCGCCGACGAAGCAGAACGCGCTGTCCCCGCTGGCCGAGGACCCGCAAGGCCTTGCCCTGGGGCTGGAGTTGCCGCCGGGCACGCTGATCGACCGGCCCCGAGGGCGGTCCCTGCTGCGGTCCAGGGCGCGCCGAGAGCCGCTGCTGTGGGTCTCCGACGAGCCCGTCGGCGTCGGTGTGCTCGCCGCCTGCCGCTCCCGCCTGGCCCGGACCGGCGCGGGCCTTCAGGCGGTGCTGCTCCACGAGCGGCGCGGCCTGGAGGACTGGTGGACCCGCGACGAGCTGTGCCCCGGCTCGATGTCCGACCCCGAGGACCACCACGTCGAGCCGGTGCTGCGCGAGTTCTGGGCCGGTGTCGTCCCCGACCCCGAGGAGGGGGAGGGCCCCGACGGCGCGGGGCTCATAGCCCCCTTCGGCCGCGACTGGCCGGGCCTCGCGGAGCACCGGAGCCCGCGGGCGGACCCGGAGGCCGTCGCCCTCGCCCTCGCCGACGGCCTGATCCGGGACGGGGTCCTGCCGGGCCCGCGGCTCGCGCTGGTCCCCGCCGCCCGGGGAGCCGACGTACCCACCGCGATGGGCTGGCGGGGGGCGGCGAACCACGAGAACGACACGGCCCTGCTCTCCGCCGTCATGCGCTCGTGGGAGGAGCGGTTCGGTGCCCGCCTCATCGCAGTCGGCTTCGACGAGGTCCACCTGTCCGTGGCCGCCCCGCTCCCGACGACGGTCGCGGCGCTGCCGGTCGCCGCCGAGCACTTCGCCTTCTGCCCCGACAACGTGTGGCAGGGCTCGGGCAGCGTCCGCGCGTATGCCGACGAGGCCGTGGCCGGCTCGGAGCACTGGGCGTTCTGGTGGGACTGACGGAGCGGGCGTTACGCGCGGGGGACGCGTACGACGCCCTCCTGGATGACGGTCACGGCGAGGCGCCCGTCCTGGGTCCAGATACGGGCCTGCCCGAGCCCGCGCCCGGCCGCGGCCGAGGGGGACTCCTGGTCGTACAGCAGCCATTCGTCGGCGCGGAACGGCCGGTGGAACCACATCGCGTGGTCCAGCGAGGCGCCCACCACGTCGCCGACCGCCCAGCCGCCCCGGCCGTGCGCGAGCAGCACCGAGTCGAGCAGGGTCATGTCCGAGACGTACGTGGCCAGGCAGGTGTGCAGGAGCGCGTCGTCGCTCTCCAGCTTCCCGGCCGTACGGAACCAGACCTGCGAGCGCGGCTCGACCGGCTTGCCGACGCTGCCCCAGGGCGGGACGGTCGCGTACCTCAGGTCCACGGCGCCGCGCGCCTCGATCAGCCGCTCCACCGTGCCCGGGTCGCGGAAGATCTCCCGGTACGCGGGCAGCGCCTCGGCGGCCGTCGGCAGGCTCTCCGGATCGGGTGCGTCCGGCATCGCGGCCTGGTGGTCCAGGCCCTCCTCGTACGTCTGGAAGGACGCGGAGAGGTGGAAGATCGGCTGGCCGTGCTGGACGGCGACGACCCGGCGGGTGGTGAAGGAGCGCCCGTCGCGGATCCGGTCGACCGCGTAGACGATCGGCGCGCCGGGATCCCCGGCACGCAGGAAGTACGAGTGCAGTGAGTGCGCGGCGCGGTCCTCGGGCACGGTCCGCCCGGCCGCGACCAGGGCCTGGGCCGCGACCTGGCCGCCGAAGACGCGCGGTACCAGCGCCGAACGGCTGGTACCGCGGAAGATGTTCTCCTCGATCTGCTCCAGGTCGAGCAGATCGAGGAGCGTCGTCAGTGCCTCGTTCATGGAGTGAAGGCCAGGGCCTTACAGCCCCATCGCCTTGGCGATGATGGACTTCATGATCTCGCTGGTGCCGCCGTAGATGCGGTTGACGCGGTTGTCGGCGTACAGGCGCGCGATCGGGTACTCGTTCATGTAGCCGTAGCCGCCGTGCAGCTGGAGGCAGCGGTCGATCACGCGGTGCGCGACCTCGGTGCAGAACAGCTTCGCGGAGGCGGCCTCGGCGGGGGTCAGCTCGCCGGCGTCCAGGGCCTCCAGGGCGCGGTCCGCGACGGCCTGGGCGGCGTCCACCTCGGCCTGGCAGGCGGCCAGCTCGAACTTGGTGTTCTGGAAGTGCGCGACCGGCTTGCCGAAGACGGTGCGGTCGGTGACGTACTGCTGGGCGAACCGGACGGCCGCGGCGGCCTGGGCGTACGCGCCGAACGCGATGCCCCAGCGCTCGGAGGCCAGGTTGTGGCCGAGGTAGTAGAAGCCCTTGCCCTCCTCGCCGAGCAGGTCCTCGACGGGGACCTTGACGTCGACGAACGCCAGCTCGGCGGTGTCGGAGGTGCGCAGGCCGAGCTTGTCGAGCTTGCGGCCGATGGAGTAGCCCTCGGACTTGGTGTCCACGGCGAAGAGGGAGATGCCGAAGCGGCGGTCGTCCTCGCGCGGGGCGGCGGTGCGGGCGCAGACGATCACGCGGTCGGCGTGCACGCCGCCGGTGATGAAGGTCTTGGAGCCGTTGAGGACGTAGTGCGTGCCGTCCTCGGAGAGCTTGGCGGTGGTCTTCATGCCCGCGACGTCGGAGCCGGTGCCCGGCTCGGTCATCGCCAGGGCCCACATCTCCTCACCGGAGACGAACTTCGGCAGGTACCGCTTCTTCTGCTCGTCGTCGGCCAGCATCTTGATGTAGGGGAGCGCGAGCAGCACGTGCACGCCGGAGCCGCCGAAGTTCACGCCCGCGCGGGAGGTCTCCTCGTACAGGACGGCCTCGAACTTGTGGGTGTCCAGGCCCGCGCCGCCGAACTCCTCGGGGACGTTGATGCCGAAGATGCCCAGCTCGCCGAGCTTGTAGTAGAAGTCGCGCGGGGCCTGGCCGGCCGCGAACCACTCGTCGTAGACGGGGACGACCTCGGCCTCTATGAAGGCGCGGATGGTCTCGCGGAACGCTTCGTGGTCCTCGTTGAAAACGGTACGGCGCACAGCCGCCTCCTCGATCCTGTCGCCCGTCGCGCTGTCGCGCCGTGTCTAAGCGCTTGCTCAGACTATTAAGTTACCGGTGGGTCGGGTGGGCTGTCCAGAGTCGCGGAGGGGTACCGGGTGTGATGTCCGGCGCGGCCGGCGGGGGGAGCCGCCGGCCGCGCCGACTCTCACTTGCCGAGCATCTTGCCGGTCCACTGGCCGGCGGCGCCGTGCATCAGGCCCTTGTTGCCCAGGATCTGGGTGCCGGGCAGTGCGGCCATGCCGATGTCGCCGGTCGGCGCCGTGCCGTTGTGGGAGCCGACCGTGTTGTCGCGGCCGGCGTTGAACACGTCGTCGCCGGCCACCTGGTTCAGGTCGCCGAAGACGATCGAGTAGGTGTTGTCGATCGGCGCGTACACGGTGAAGGTGTTGTCGGCGCAGGCGGCGGAGGCGCCGGCCAGGATGACGCCGCCGGCGGCGAGAGCGGTCAGGGCGAGGCGGATCGATCGCACGAAGGCACTGCCTTTCGAGGTGGGGGTGGGGGAGCAGTGCGAACGTAGGCCGCCGCGCACCGCGAGGCGGCGAGCCCGCCGCCGGAAGCCCCGAGTCCATCCGTACGGCGCAGCCGCCCCCGCGCCGGTCCGGTCAGGACTCCGGGGCCCGGGTCAGCGCGAACCACAGCTCCATCCGGGTGTCCGGGTCGTCGAGGTTGAGGCCGAGGAGGGCCGCGGCGCGGGCGATGCGCTGGCGGACGGTGTTGCGGTGCACGCCGAGGGCGGCGGCGCTGCGGTCCCAGCTGCCGTGGTGGGCCAGCCAGGCGCGCAGGGTGTCCCGCAGGGCGGGGGAGAGCGGGCCGAGCAGGGCCTCGGCGTGGGCGCGGGCCTCGGCCGCGCCGACGAGCCCCGCGAGGCCGGGCTCGGCGTGCCGGGCCAGCGGGGTGCGGGCCGCCTCGGCGCGGTCCAGGGCCCGACGGGCCTGCGCGTCGGCGGTGGGCAGGGCGTCGGGGCCGGCCGGGGCGCTGACCCCGAGCCGCCACCCGGGCTGCGGGGCGGGCTCCCGGTCGGTGAGGAGCCGTACGGCCGGGCCCTCCGGGTCCAGCAGTACGGTGCCCAGCGCGGCGGCGAGGGCCTGCGGATCGGCGCCGCCGCGGGCGTGGACGGCGTACCAGGGCCCGGGCCCGCCCAGCGCCCCCGCGGGGGAGCCGCCGAGCAGCAGCCGGGCCAGCGCGGCGGCCTCGGCCCCGGCCGGCCGCTCCGCGGTGATCAGGGTCAGCAGGACGGCGGCGATGGAGGCGACGGTGTGGTCGCCGGGAGCCCGGGCCGGGGTGGCCAGAGCCAGCACCCGGCCGCCGCCGACGGCGTAGACGGCGAGGTGCGTTCCCCCGGCGGCGTCGGTGGCGGTGGCCGCCGCTCCGCCCGCCACCCGCCGCGCCAGCCCCCGCACGGCACCGAGCACCTCCTCCCCGACCCCGCCCCCGGCGGCCCGTACGATCCCGACCGGCGTGGCGGCGGGGGCCGCCGCGGGGTCGGGAGCCGCGGCCGGGCCGCTCCTGGGGCCCGGCCCTGCGGCCGCGGTGCCGGCCGGGGTCAGGAGGGCGGCCCAGCCGCCCAGGCTCGCCGCCAGGCGGGCCAGGACCGCCGCGACCGGGTCGGGGCGGGCGGCCGCCGCGGCGAGCGACTGCTGGACCTCGGCGACCCGGCGCAGCTCCCGGGTGCGGGCCTGCGCCATCAGCCGCCAGACGCTCCGGGCGACCGCCGTGAACGGGGTCCGCGGCGGGACCTCCAGCAGCGGCAGCCCGTACCGCGCACAAGCCGCCGCCAGCGCCGCCGGCACCTCCTCGTGCACGGGCGCCACGCCGAAGCCGAGCGCGGCCGCACCCGCGGCGACGAGCCCGCTCACGTACCCGTCGGGATCGGCCCCCAGTTCCGCGCCGGCGGTGAGCAGCAGCTCGCCGCCCAGCAGGTAGGGCGAGGGGTCGGCCATCTCGGAGGCGTGCACCCCGTGCACCTCGGCCTCGGCGGGCCCCGCGAGGTGGATCAGCCCCAGCTCCCGGTCGGCGAGCAGCGCGGCCAGGGGGACCGGTGGGGTGGGCGGGGCCTCCATGGATGCTCCGTACATATCAGAGACGGGTAATGGATGAAACGTACACTTCGCGCCCCCCTGGTGGCGGCTTAGGCTCGAAGCACCGCACCAGCACCCCCGCAGGACCTCCGGAAGGGCACCCCCCATGAGCACGCAGCCGCGCGGCCCCGTCGACTCCTCCCGCATCCCGCGCTACGCGGGCCCCGCGACCTTCGCCCGGCTGCCCCGCCTCGACGAGGTCGGCTCGGCCGACGTCGCCGTCGTCGGTGTCCCGTTCGACTCGGGCGTCTCGTACCGCCCCGGCGCCCGCTTCGGCGGCAACGCCATCCGCGAGGCCTCCCGCCTGCTGCGCCCGTACAACCCGGCGCAGGACGCCTCCCCCTTCGCGCTCGCCCAGGTCGCGGATGCCGGCGACATCGCCGTGAACCCCTTCAACATCAACGAGGCCGTCGAGACGGTCGAGGCGGCCGCGGACGAGCTCCTCGGTGCCGGCTCCCGCCTGATGACCCTCGGTGGCGACCACACCATCGCCCTCCCGCTGCTCCGCTCCGTCGCGAAGAAGCACGGCCCGGTGGCGCTGCTGCACTTCGACGCCCACCTGGACACCTGGGACACGTACTTCGGCGCCGAGTACACGCACGGCACCCCGTTCCGCCGCGCCGTGGAGGAGGGCATCCTCGACACCGAGGCGCTCTCGCACGTCGGCACGCGCGGCCCGCTCTACGGCAAGCAGGACCTGGACGACGACGCCAAGATGGGCTTCGGCATCGTGACCTCGGCCGACGTCTACCGGCGCGGCGCCGACGAGGTCGCGGACCAGCTGCGCCAGCGCATCGGCGACCGCCCGCTGTACATCTCGATCGACATCGACGTGCTGGACCCGGCGCACGCGCCCGGCACCGGCACGCCGGAGGCGGGCGGCATGACCTCCCGCGAGCTGCTGGAGATCATCCGCGGTCTGTCCTCCTGCAACCTGGTCTCGGCCGACGTCGTCGAGGTCGCCCCGGCGTACGATCACGCCGAGATCACCTCGGTCGCGGCCTCCCACACCGCGTACGAGCTGACGACGATCATGAGCCGCCAGATCGCTGCCGCGAAGAAGGCGCAGTAGGACCCGAGAAGGGCGAGTAAGCGCACGTGACGCACGACCACGACCTGGTACTCCGTCCCACCGAAGCCCAGACGGCTGCCGCGCTCGCGCCGCCGCCGGGGCGGACGGGCGGGGACCTGGTCGTGGAAACGCTCCGCGGCCTCGGCGCGACCACCGTCTTCGGTCTGCCCGGGCAGCACGCGCTCGGCCTCTTCGACGCGGTCGGACGCTCCGACCTGCGCCTGATCGGGCTGCGTACGGAGAACAACGCGGGCTTCGCCGCCGACGCGTACGGCCGCATCACCGGCGAGGCGGTTCCGCTGCTGCTCTCGACCGGCCCGGGCGCGCTGATGGCGCTGCCGGCCCTGGCGGAGGCGGCCGCGGCCTCGGCCCCCGTCCTCGCCATCGCCTCGCAGGTCCCGGTGGCGGGGCTGGGCGGCGGCTGGCGCGGGCACCTTCACGAACTGCGGGACCAGTCGGCTTCGTTCCGCGACGTGGTGAAGTCGGTCCACACGGCCCGCACGCCCTCGCAGATCCCCTCCGTGATCGCGGAGGCCTGGGAATCGGTGCTGTCGGCCCCGCACGGCCCGGTCTGGGTGGAGATCCCCGAGGACGTGCTGCGCGCGCAGACGGTGATCCCCCAGGTCACCGGCGTGGACGCGACCCCGCACGAGCTCGCCCCGCGCCCCGAGCTCACCGCGCTCGCGGCGCACTGGCTGGGGCGGGCCTCCCGCCCCGTGATCATCGCGGGCGGCGGGGTGGTCCGCTCGGACGCGGCGGGCAAGCTGCGGCAGCTGGCGGAGCGGCTGAACGCCCCGGTGGTCACCACCTTCGGCGGCAAGGGCGCCTTCCCGTGGACCCACCCGCTGTCCCTCCAGTCCTGGCTGGAGGACCGCCACATGACGGACTTCCTGGAGGACGCGGACGTCCTCCTGGTGGTCGGCTCCGGCCTGGGCGAACTGTCGTCGAACTACCACACGTTCTTCCCGGCGGGCCGGGTCGTCCAGATCGAGGCGGACCTCGGCAAGCTGGAGTCCAACCATGCGGCCCTCGGCATCCACGCGGACGCCCGCCTGGCCCTCCAGGCCCTCCTGGAGACGGTCCCGGAACGCCAGGACCCCCAGGCACCGGAACGCGTCCGCCTGCTCCTGTCGGAGATCGAGACCCGCCTGTCGACGCAGGACGTGGCGCTGGAGCGCGGGCTCCTCACCTCGATCCGCGCGGCCCTGCCCGCCCGCTCCCCGTCCTTCTGGGACATGACGATCCTGTCGTACTGGGCCTGGTCGGCGTTCGACGCGAAGCACCCCAACACGATGCACTCGGCGCAGGGCGCCGGCGGCCTCGGCTACGCCTTCCCGGCGGCCCTCGGCGCCTGCGTCGCGGAACCGGACACCCCGGTCCTGGCGGTCTCGGGCGACGGCGGCGCGATGTACTCGATCGCGGACCTGGCGACCGCGAAGCAGCACGACCTGGACGTGACCTGGCTGATCGTGGACGACGGCGGCTACGGCATTCTGCGCGAGTACATGACGGACTCCTTCGAGGGCCGCACGACGGCAACCGAGCTCACCCGCCCGGACTTCACGGCCCTGGCCGAGTCCTTCGGCGTCCCGGCATCGACGACGACCCCGCAAACCCTCCGCGAGGACCTGAAGAAGGCCCTGACCACCCCGGGCCCCACCGTCCTGGTCCTCCCGACCACCCTGAAGATGTTCGCCCCGACGCACCTGGCGTAACCGCGCCTTGCCGTTCGGTGCCCCTCACTCACCGCTGCCAGGCACTGGAAAATCCGCCCAGACCGTCTTGCCGATGCCGTGGGCGCGGGGCTCGACGCCCCAGCGGGCGACCACGGCGGCGACGACGGCGAGTCCACGACCGTTCTCGTCGTCCGTCCGGTGGGCCCGGGGCTCCAGATCCGTCCAGGGGCCGGCGTCGGCGACTTCGACGCGCAGGCACGCGCCGTCCCACAGAGCTTTCACCCCGATCTCGCGGCCGCGGGGTGCGCGGGCGTGCCGCACGGCGTTGGTGACGAGCTCCGACAGCGCCAGCTCGGCCGCCTCGGCGATCTGCGGGGCGACGCCCCAGGAACGGGCCTGCGCCCGGAAGAAGGCGCGCGCCCAGCCGGGGGTTCGCGGGGTCCGGGGCAGGAGCCAGAAGGCTCCGTCAGCGGGGGCCACGTACATCACCTCACCTATCTAGATAGGTTTCCAGTGAAGCGTCGGCTTGCGGGTCGGTCAAGGAGATGTCTAGATATGTCTTCCTGGTGTGGGGAGCCGATGGGCCGCAAGCGCTTCTTGACCTGTTGCGCGCCCTAGGCTGTCCGGAGGTGATCAGGAGGTTCGTATGCCAAGTGGCGCCGAGAAACGGCAGCCCAAGTACCAGCGCATCGCCACCGCGCTGAAGGAGTCCATTGCCGCAGGTCGGTACGGTCCAGGGGATCGGCTGCCCGGTGAGAGTGAACTGATGGGCACGTACGGAGTCGCCAGGATGACGGCCCGGCAGGCGTTCGCCGCCCTCCAGGCCGAAGGGCTGGTGGAGGCGCGCAAAGGCGCCGGAGTTTTCGTACGCGAGTTCAAGGTCGGCCTGCGCCGCAGAGGGATCCAGCGCCTCTCCGTCGAGGTCTGGGGAGCCGGCGGCTCGATCTGGGCCGCGGACGGCCATGGACGCGATCCCCAGGTGGAGTTCCTCGGTGTGTCCGAGGAGCGTGCTCCCGCCGGCGTGGCCGCGGCCCTGGGCCTTTCGGTGGGGGAGATCGTCCGTGTTCGCAGGAGGAGGTTCCTCCTCGACGGCAAGCCGGTCATGGCCGCGACCTCTTACCTCGACGCCGCCCTCACCGCCGGCACCGCCATCGCGGAGCCGGATTCCGGCCCCGGTGGCATCTACGCCCGGCTGGCGGACCTCGGCCGCAAGCCGGTGCGGTTCCGCGAAGAGGTCCGCTCCCGGATGCCCACCCCGGAGGAGGCCGACCGGCTCGCTCTCGCGTCCGGGACCCCGGTCGTCCTGGTCTGCCGTACCGCCTTCACCGCCGACGGTCGCGCGGTCGAGGTCAACGAGATGACCCTCGATGCCTCCGCCTACGTGCTGGAGTACGAGTTCGACGCCCAGTAGCCGGAGCGCATGAGCAGTCACCCGGTGGGGTGAAGTCCGCGCGCGGGGTCCGCACGCCGGTGCGATTGTTGCAGCGGGATGAAATCCGCCGGTCGGGGCGTTGGGGGAGCGGCAGGACTGGACGAACGGGGAGGACCACGTGGCGGCGGCAGCGACGGCAGCGGGCGAGAAACAGGGCTGGGCGAGGCGGCTGACCGCCTACACCTGGCGGTACCGGACCAATGTGCTGCTCGCCCTCGGATCCTCACTGGCCGGCATGGCCGTCATGGCACTCGTACCCCTGGTCACCAAGGTCATCATCGACGACGTCATCGGCGACCACACCAAGCCCATGGGCGTCTGGGCCGGGCTCCTCATAGGCGCCGCGGTCCTCGTGTACGTACTGACCTACATACGCAGGTACTACGGCGGCCGCCTCGCGCTCGACGTCCAGCACGACCTGCGCACCGACATGTACGACACCATCGCCCGCCTCGACGGGCGCCGCCAGGACGAGCTGTCCACCGGCCAGGTCATCGGGCGCGCCACCAGCGACCTCCAGCTGATCCAAGGGCTGCTCTTCATGCTGCCCATGACCATCGGGAACTTCCTCCTCTTCGGGATATCCCTCGGCATCATGCTGGCGCTGTCCCCGCTGCTGACCCTCGTCGCGCTGCTCATGGCCCCCGCCCTCTGGTTCATCGCCAAGCGCAGCCGCAAGAAGCTCTTCCCCGCCACCTGGTGGGCCCAGGGCCAGGCCGCCGCCGTCGCCACCGTCGTCGACGGGGCCGTGACCGGCGTCCGCGTCGTCAAGGGCTTCGGCCAGGAGGAGCAGGAGACCGGCAAGCTGCGCGACGCCGGGCGCCGGCTGTTCGCCGGCCGGATGCGGACCATCCGGCTCAACTCCCGCTACACCCCCGCCCTGCAGGCCGTACCCGCCCTCGGGCAGGTCGCCATGCTGGGCCTCGGCGGCTGGATGGCCACCCAGGGGCACATCACCCTGGGCACGTTCGTCGCCTTCTCCACCTACCTCGCCCAGCTCGTCGGCCCCGTCCGCATGCTCGCCATGATCCTCACCGTAGGCCAGCAGGCCCGCGCCGGCGTCGAGCGCGTCTTCGAGCTCATCGACACCGAGCCCGCCATCGAAGAGGGCACGCGGGAGCTGCCCGCCGACGCCCCCGCCACCGTCGAGTTCGACGCGGTCGGCTTCGGGTACGACCCCGGGCGGCCCGTCCTCGACGGGTTCTCGCTCTCCATCGCCGAGGGCGAGACCGTCGCCGTCGTCGGCGCCTCCGGCTCCGGCAAGTCCACCGTCTCCCTCCTCCTGCCCCGCTTCTACGACGCCGACCGCGGCGCCGTCCGCGTCGGCGGGCACGACGTACGCGAGCTGACGTACGACTCGCTGCGCGCCGCCATCGGGCTCGTGCCGGAGGACTCGTTCCTCTTCTCCGACACCATCCGCGCCAACATCGCGTACGGGCGGCCCGACGCCACCGACGCGCAGATCGAGGCCGCCGCCCGCGCCGCCCAGGCCGAATCGTTCATCCAGGCCCTGCCCGCCGGGTACGACACCAAGGTCGGCGAGCAGGGGCTCACCCTCTCCGGCGGCCAGCGCCAGCGCATGGCGCTCGCCCGGGCCATCCTCACCGACCCGCGGCTGCTGCTCCTCGACGACGCCACCTCCGCCGTCGACGCCCGCGTCGAGCACGAGATCCACGAGGC
This sequence comes from Streptomyces sp. NPDC059355, assembly GCF_042752335.1. NCBI lineage: Bacteria > Bacillati > Actinomycetota > Actinomycetes > Kitasatosporales > Streptomycetaceae > Streptomyces > Streptomyces sp. NPDC059355. The sequence goes on from NZ_JBHYXN010000019.1 coordinate 139,820, forward strand.
GCTGCGCGCTGTCATGGCAGGCCGCACCACCCTCCTCATCGCCCACCGTCGCTCCACGCTGGCGCTGGCCGACCGGATCGCCGTACTCGACCGCGGGCGGCTCTCCGACATCGGCACGCACGAGGAACTGGAGCGCCGCTCGCCCCTCTACCGGCGGCTGCTCACCGACCCGGACGCGCTCGGCGCCGGCTCGCCGCGCACGCCCGACGCGCCCGCGATGACCGAGTTCGAACGGGACATCGACGGGAAACTCGAACGGGACATCGAGCTCGAAGCCGAGATCGACTCCGAGCCGGTCAACGCCAAGCGGCGAGTGGTGGACGGGGTGACCCCCGAACTCTGGCGCCGCCAGGAGGAACAAGAGGAGGAAGAGGAAGAGGAAGCGGAGGCCTCCGCCGGGACCGCGGCCGCGACCGGCGCACCCGGAACCGGTGTCCCCGGCGCCACCGTGGCCGGCGCCGTCGCCGGTATGCCGGCCACCCCCGAGCTGCTCGCGCAGGTGGCCGCTCTGCCGCCCGCCGACGACGAGCCCGCCGTGGACGAGGACCGCGCCGCGGCCGCCGAGAAGAGCTACAACCTGCGCCGCCTGCTCCACGGCTTCTGGGCGCCGCTCGCCATCAGCCTCGCCCTCGTCGCCGTCGACGCCGGCTCCGGGCTGCTGCTCCCGATCCTGATCCGGCACGGCATCGACAAGGGCGTCGAACAGGCCGCCCTCGGCGCCGTCTGGGTGGCCGCCGTTCTCGCGCTCGGCGTCGTCGTGGCGCAGTGGGCCGCCCAGTTCGCCGAGACCCGGATGACCGGGCGCACCGGCGAGCGCGTCCTGTACGCCCTGCGCGTCAAGATCTTCGCCCAGCTCCAGCGCCTCGGCCTCGACTACTACGAGCGCGAGCTGACCGGCAAGATCATGACCCGGATGACCACCGACGTGGACGCCCTGTCCAGCTTCCTCCAGACCGGGCTCGTCACCGCCGTCGTCTCCGTCTTCACGTTCTTCGGCATCCTCATCGCCCTGCTCGTCCTCGACGTCGAGCTCGCGCTGATCGTCTTCGCCACCCTCCCCGTGCTGGTCGTCGGCACGATCGTGTTCCGCCGCAAGTCGGTCGCCGCGTACGAGCTCGCCCGCGACCGGGTCAGCTTGGTCAACGCCGACCTCCAGGAGTCCGTCTCCGGGCTGCGCATCGTCCAGGCCTTCCGCCGCGAGCGGGCCGGCGCCGCCCGGTTCGCGGAGCGGAGCGACTCGTACCGCGAGGCCCGGGTGCGCGGCCAGTGGCTGATATCCGTCTACTTCCCCTTCGTGCAGCTGCTGTCCTCCGGGGCCGCGGCCGCCGTGCTGATCGTCGGCGCGGGCCGGGTCGAGGCCGGCACCCTCACCACCGGCGCGCTGGTGGCGTACCTGCTCTACATCGACCTGTTCTTCGCCCCCGTCCAGCAGCTCTCCCAGGTCTTCGACGGCTACCAGCAGGCCACCGTCTCGCTCGGCCGGATCCAGGGGCTGCTGCGCGAGCCCACCAGCACCCCCCGCCCGACCGATCCGCGGGCGGTGAAGGAGCTGCGCGGCGAGATCGCGTTCGAGGACGTGCGGTTCGCGTACGGCACCGCCGAGGAGCGCGGCGAGAAGGGCGACGCGCTGGCCGGAATCAGCCTGCGCATACCCGTCGGCCAGACCGTCGCCTTCGTCGGCGAGACCGGCGCCGGCAAGTCCACGCTGGTCAAGCTCGTGGCCCGGTTCTACGACCCGACCTCGGGCCGGGTCACCGCCGACGGCGCCGATCTGCGGGAGCTCGACCTGACGGCCTACCGCCACCGGCTCGGGGTCGTCCCCCAGGAGCCGTACCTCTTCCCGGGGACGGTCCGCGACGCCATCGCCTACGGGCGGCCCGGGGCGGGTGACGCCGAGGTGGAGGCGGCCGCCCGCGCGGTCGGCGCCCACGACATGATCGCCACCCTCGACGGCGGCTACCTGCACACCGTCGCCGAGCGCGGCCGCAACCTCTCGGCCGGACAGCGCCAGCTGATCGCGCTGGCCCGCGCCGAACTCGTCGACCCGGACGTGCTGCTGCTCGACGAGGCCACCGCCGCGCTCGACCTGGCCACCGAGGCCCAGGTCAACCAGGCCACCGACCGGCTCGCCGGCAAGCGCACCACCCTCGTGGTGGCGCACCGGCTGACCACGGCCGCACGCGCCGACCGCGTCGTGGTCATGGACCGCGGCCGGGTCGTGGAGGACGGCACCCACGCCGAACTCGTGGCCCGCGGCGGTCGCTACGCCGAACTGTGGCGCACCTTCGTGGGCGAGGACGAACGCGCCGCCGCCTGACCCGCGCCACCGGCCCGCACCGGCCCGCAGACCCCCCGGATCTTGCTGTAGGCAACCTTCCGGGGGGTCTGCGCGTCGTACGTGCGTACGTGTTGCGTACGACCGATCGGGGGGCAGAGTGGAGCACGGGCGGAAAGGGCGCGGCCGGGGGGCCGCGTCGGCACGGGTGTTCGTGGCCGGGCTGATGCTGTGCGCGGGCGGGCTGCTCGCGGCGCCTCCGGCGCACGCGGCGACCGGCGGCTGCGGCGGTGACCTGGTCAGGACGCTGCCGCTGCAGGCGGGTGAGGTGCGCGTCTACAAGAGCCGTACGCAGGCCTGCGCGGTGACCGTCGCCCGCGATCCGGGCCGGCGCCGGGCGATGGCGGTGAGCATCCAGCCGCGCGGCGGGGTCCCGGTCCGCGATGCCGGGCAATTCACCCGATATGCCGGACCTGTCACTGTCGGTGCGATCAGCCGCTGCGTGTATGTAAAGGGGAGCATCGAGGCCGGATCCGTCGATTCCGGCTGGATTCTGTGCTGAACGAGCGGCCCAACTAGGTCTGGTCAGCGGCGCGTTGACCCCGCTAGGTTCACGGGCGACCGAAGTGAACTCAAGGGGAGGGTGAATGCGCAAGACGCTCGGCTGGCTGCTGTCACTCGTGGTGCTGATCGGCACCATGGGAACAGCCGGCTTCACGGCTCAGGCGGCCACCGCCGCAGGGCCGTCCGCCGCGACGGACATCAAGGACGAGATCCTCGGCATCGCGGGGATGAGTCTGATCGAGGAGAAGGAGTACCCCGGGTACCGCTTCTTCGTACTGAACTACGAGCAGCCGGTCGACCACCGGAACCCGTCGAAGGGCACCTTCAAGCAGCGCCTCACCCTGCTGCACAAGGACGTCTCCCGGCCCACGGTCTTCTTCACCTCCGGCTACAACGTCAACACCAGCCCGCGCCGCAGCGAGCCGACGACCATCGTCGACGGCAACCAGGTGTCGCTGGAGTACCGGTTCTTCACGCCCTCCCGGCCCGATCCGGCCAACTGGGCGAACCTGGACATCTGGCAGGCCGCCAGCGACCAGCACCGCATCTACACCGCCCTGAAGAAGGTCTACAAGAAGAACTGGCTGGCCACGGGCGGCAGCAAGGGCGGTATGACGGCGACGTACTACGAGCGCTACTACCCGCGCGACATGGACGGTGTCGTCGCGTACGTCGCGCCGAACGACGTCGTCAACAAGGAGGACTCGGCGTACGACCGGTTCTTCGCCAAGGTCGGCACCAAGGAGTGCCGCGACAAGCTGAACGCGGTGCAGCGCGAGGCGCTCGTACGCCGTGAGCCGCTGGAGGCCAAGTACACGGCCGCCGCCGCCGAGAACGGCTGGACCTTCAACACCGTCGGCAGCCTCGACAAGGCCTACGAGGCCGTCGTGCTCGACTACGTGTGGGCTTTCTGGCAGTACAGCCTGCTGGCCGACTGCGCCTCGATCCCGGCCGCCGCGACCGCGAGCGACCAGGAGATCTGGGACTCGATCGACACGATCTCCGGCTTCTCGGCCTACGCCGACCAAGGCCTGGAGACGTACACGCCGTACTACTACCAGGCGGGCACGCAGCTCGGTTCGCCCGACATCAAGCAGCCGCACCTCAAGGGCCTGAGCCGCTACGGCTACCAGCCGCCGCGCAACTTCGTGCCCCGCGACATCCCGATGACCTTCCAGCCGGGGGTCATGGCGGACGTCGACAACTGGGTGAAGAACAACGCCAACCAGATGCTGTTCGTGTACGGGCAGAACGACCCGTGGGGTGCAGAACCGTTCCACCTCGGCTACACCGTCCGCGACAGCTACGTCATGATCGCGCCGGGCGCCAACCACGGGGCCAGCGTCTCCAAGCTCATGGACGGCGAGAAGGCGCTGGCCACGCAGAAGATCCTGCAGTGGGCCGGGGTCGCGCCGACCGCCGCGCTGGCCGACGCGGGCCGGGCGACGCCGCTGGCGAAGCCCGACGCGGTGCTCGACCGGAAGGACCTGGAGCGCGAGCCGCAGCTGCGGCCGTAGCCCCGCCGCGGGCTGCGGGCTGTCGTACGCGCTCAGTCGTACGAGAGCCCGTGGCCCAGCGGGTAGCGGCCCGGCACCGGGACCGGGAGCCGGCCCGTGGGCCGTACCGCCCCGGTGACCACCCGGGCCGCCGCCCGCATCTCCACGTCCGTCCAGGTGTACGTCGCCAGCTCCGCCGCGCACGCGGGCAGCCGGGCGGGGTCGTACGGATTGCGGATCGCCACCAGGACCACCGGCACCCCGGTGGCCAGCAGCTCCTTGACCAGCGTGCGCTGCGGATCGTCCCCCTCGGGGACGTTGTACGTGCAGACCAGTACCGCCGCGTTGCCGGGAGCCGCTGCCACCGCCCGGGCGGGCGGCGCGGCCGTCGCCCGGCAGCCCAGGGCGGTCAGCTCCCGGGCCAGTACCGTCGTAGGGGGTCCTGTCGTACCGCTGGGGGAGGCGGGGTCGGTCCCGGTGACCAGCACCCGGGGCGCGGCCGCCGGGTCCAGCGGCAGCAGCTTGACGGGGTTGGCCAGCAGGGTCGTCGTACCCGCCGCGATCTCGTCCGCGGCCGTCAGATGCGCCGGGATCCCCACCAGCGTGTCCGTCTGCCCGGCGGCGGTGTGCGCCGCGTCGAACAGGCCCCGGCGGGCCTTCAGTTCCAGGATCCGCAGCACCGACTCCTCGATCCGGGCCTGCGTCAGCTCGCCCGCCTCGACGGCCGCGAGCACGCTGCGGTGCGCGAGGCCCAGGTCCGGCGGGTTCAGCAGCTGGTCGCAGCCCGCCTTCAGGGCCAGTACCGGGACCCGGTCGTCCCCGTACTTCTGGCGTACCCCGGCCATGTCGAGGGCATCGGTGACCACCACCCCGCGGAAGCCGAGGCGTTCACGCAGGATGCCGGTCACGATCGGCCGGGAGAGGGTCGCCGGGTCCCCCGAGGGGTCGAGCGCGGGGAAGACGATGTGCGCCGTCATCACGGCGTCCACGCCGGCCTCCACCGCCGCCCGGAACGGCGGCTCGTCCAGCTCCTCCCACTGGGCCCGGCTGTGCCGCATCACCGGCAGTCCGACGTGGCTGTCGGTCTCGGTGTCCCCGTGGCCCGGGAAGTGCTTGGCGGTGGCGGCCACTCCGGCGCCCTGGTAGCCGCGGACCTGCGCGGCGACCAGGGCCGCCACCGCCTGCGGGTCGGAGCCGAAGGACCGGACGCCGATCACCGGATTGGCCGGGTTGACGTTCACGTCGGCCACCGGCGCGTAGTCCTGCCGGATGCCCATCGCGGCCAGCTCGGCACCCGCGATGCGCGCGGCGCGGCGGGCCTCGGCGGTGGCCGTGGAGTCTGAGTCGGATCCGGAGTCGGATCCGGTACCACCCGTACCCGTATTCGTACCGCCTGCCCCGCCCGTACCGCCTTCCCCGTGGCGCGCCCCCAGGGCCATCGCCCCCGGCAACAGCGTCGCGGGCTTGCCGATGCGCGCCACGGCGCCGTGCTCCTGGTCCGTGGAGAGCAGCAGCGGGACACCGGAACCGGTTCCGGCCGCCGCCCGCTGGAGGGCGGCCGACAGCTCGGCGATCTGCTGCGGGCCGCGGGTGTTGTGGGCCCAGGAGAAGTAGATGATCCCGCCGAGGTGGTAGCGGGAGACCAGCTCGGCTGCGGTGCGCACCCCGAACAGCTTCAGGTTCTGCTCGGCGTCCGCCGGGTCCGGATCGGTCGCCGAATGCCCGTACGCGCGCGATACGAAGAGCTGCCCGACCTTCTCGGCCAGGCTCATCCCGGCCACCAGGCGGCGCAGCTCGGCCCGGTCGGGCGCCCGGCCCGGCGGCCGGTCCCCGCTCCCGTGCCCGAACCACCCGACGCACCGGGACTACCGGGAGGCAGCAGTGAGGAC
>NZ_JBHYXN010000020.1:0-141952 GCF_042752335.1 Streptomyces sp. NPDC059355
AATCGACGCGGAGCGTCGGTGACCGACGACAACGCGGCGAGCGTGCGTGCCAGGCCCCGCCGGCCAGACGGGACTTTGACGACACGACCTAGGGCCCATGGTGGAGATTCCGGACGGGCTGGTGCGGGCGCAGATCGGGTACGAAGGGGACGCGGGGCGGGAGTTCATCGCCGCACTGCCCGCGCGGGCGGCGGAGTTCCTGGAGCGCTGGGACCTGCGGCGCACCGGGCCCGGGATGCACGGGGTGACGGCCCTGGTGCTGCCGGTGGAGCGGGCGGACGGGTCGGCGGCCGTGCTGAAGCTGGGGCGGGTGGACGAGGAGAGCGCCGGGGAGCCGCTCGCGCTCCGCGCGTGGGACGGGCGGGGCAGCGTACGGCTGTTGGCGCACGACGCGGCGACCGGCGCGCTGCTGCTGGAGCGGCTCGACGAGCGGCGGCCGCTGTCGGAGCTGGCGGAGCGGGATGCGCGGCAGGCGGTACGGGTGGTGGGGGAGTTGCTGGCGCGGCTCACACAGGTGCGGGCTCCGGCCGGAGTGCGGGGGCTCGGGGGTGTGGCCGCGGAAATGCTGGAGTCCGTACCGGCGGCGCTGGAGCGGGTGGCGCCGGGGCGGGAGCGGGGGCTGGTGGCGGACTGCGCGGCGGCGCTGGCGGAGGTGGCGGGCGAGCCGGGGGACCGCTTGCTGCACTGGGATCTGCACTACGGCAACGTCCTGGCGGGCGGGCGGGAGCCGTGGCTGGCCATCGACCCGAAGCCGCTGGCGGGCGATCCGGGTTTCGAGCTGCTTCCGGCGATCCGGAACGAGTTCGCGGTGAACGAGGTGCGGTGGCGTTTCGACGCCCTGACGGCGGCGCTCGCCCGGGACCGGGCCCGGGCCCGCGCGTGGACGCTGGGCCGGGTGCTGCAGAACTGCCTGTGGGACGTGGAGGAGGGGGAGCAGGAGCTGGACGAGGAGCAACTGCTGGTGGCGGAGGCCCTGCTGGGCCGCCGGTGACGCTGCGGGCCCGGCCTGATCGGCAATCACCCCCTAGGCTGCCGGCATGATCCGTAGCGCTGTCGTCGAAGACGTTCCCGTCATCCACGCCATGATCCGCGAGCTCGCGGAGTACGAGAAGGTGCCGCACGAGGCGCGGGCGACGCGGGAGCAGTTGAGGGAGGCGCTGTTCGGGGAGCGGCCGGCGGCGTTCGCGCACATCGCGCAGACGCAGGACGGGGAGGCCGTCGGGTTCTCGGTCTGGTTCCTGAACTTCTCGACGTGGCGCGGGGTGCACGGGATCTACCTGGAGGACCTGTACGTACGGCCCGGCGCGCGCGGCGGCGGGTACGGGAAGGCGCTGCTGGCGGAGCTGGCGCGGATCTGCGTGGAGCGCGGGTACGAGCGCCTGGAGTGGGCGGTCCTCGACTGGAATCTATCTGCCATCGACTTCTATCGATCAGTCGGAGCGGTGTCAATGGACGAGTGGACCGTGAACCGCCTGACGGACGACGCCCTCCGTAAGCTGGGCGGGGCGGAGTAGCCGCCTGACACCCGTCCGGGACCGCGAGACGGCGGCACCGGACGGGTGCGCCGTCCGGCTACCCGACGGCCGGGACCGGGTGCTCCGGGGAGTCGAGCCAGGCACGGGCGGTGCCGTTGGGGCTCACTGTGAGTCCGAACCGCTCGAAGTCCGGGCGGCCCCGGTCGTCCCACCAGGCATGGGCGGCCGTGAGTTCGCTCCACAACTCCCGCGGGCCGGACTGGTAGACCTCGAACTCCTCCGCGCCGGGAACGAAGTCGATCGACGCCCAGGAGGTGACCTGGGTGTCCCGGAGCCAGAGCGTGTAGCGCCCGCCGTCGAGTTTCTCCGGGTAAGGGAACATGCCTTCCGTCTGAAGCCCGATGGCGAACATGGGGAGCCAGCCGGCCGCATCCTCAGGGGAAAGGGAGGTGGTCGCCCGGCGGCCATCGGCCGGCCACGGCTCTCCGCCCAAGTATGTTTTCACGTGCCTCCGGTAAGCGCGTTGCTGCCGGAGCCGCATGAAGGCGGAGGACCCGACGAACGGGCCGGACACGCTTCCGTCCTCCTGGACGGTCAGGCGGACCACGGCCTCCCCGCCGTACTCCGTGGCGTACGGGGAGACGATGATCCCGCCGGGCCGGGTCTGCCGGATGATGTCCGCCGGGATGTCCCGCAGGGAAGCCGTGATCAGTACCCGGTCGTACGACGCGCACGCCGCCCAGCCCTGAGAGCCGTCACCGACCACGGCCACTGGGTTGTACCCGGCGGCGTCCAGGCGGGCTCGGGCCGTGGCCGCGTTCTCCGGGTCGAACTCGATGGTGGTGACGTTCTCCGAGCCGGCCCGTTCGGACAGCAGGGCCGCGTTCCAGCCGGTGCCCGTGCCTACTTCCAGGACCTTGGAGCCCGCCTGGACGTCCAGGGTCGCCAGCATGGAGAACACCATGGCGGGCTGGGAGTTGCTGCACGTCGGGATGTTCCCCCGCTCGGGGCCTGTGTGGCTTCCGTCGTCCCACTGGGTGGTCAGGGAGGTGTCCGAGTAGACCGCGCGGAACCACGCGTCCGGGTCGGTCCGGCGGTCGATGCTCGCCACAGGTCCGCCGTCGGCCGGGCCGACGCCGGGCCAGATCACATCCGGGACGAACGACTCCCGGAGCACCGCTCGGTACGCGGGGAGCCAGTCGGAGGTCAGGGCCCCGGAGTCCATGAGCCGGGAGGCCAGCCCCTGGGGGCGGGCCTCCGTCGTGGCGCGTTCGGTCACTTGGTGCTGCTGCCCTTCGTGTCGCTGTGACCGGAGTCCTGTCCCTCCGAGCCGCCTCCGCCGTGACCGGCGCCCGACTGGCCGTCGTCCTGCTGGCTTCCGCCCTGACCCGAGCCCGTGCCGCCGCCGTGCTGTCCGCCCATGAACGTGCTCCTTCTCGTGATGGATGAGTGGTGCTGTGGCTCGCTCCGGCCGAACGGTGTACCGGTCACCGCGGCGGAGTTAGTGAGGGTGGGGGCCAACCCGGCCCCGCCGTGCGCCGGCTTCATGGCGACGCCGGGGCGGACATTGCCCAGCCTCACCAGAGCCGGGCCGGGCGGTGGCGGGTCGATCCCCAGGGACGGGAGAACGATTCCGGCAGCCATCAGCGATTCGCGCAGCGACTCCACGACCGTTCCCGGGGTCACTGCCTCCAGTTCGTGCGAGCTGTCCATGAGAGGGACGCTAGGGCTGAGCACCTGGCTCTGTGGGGGCTGATTCGCCGGGATTCTCGGGCCGGTTCGTGATCTTCCGGGAGATTCTCAGGGGCTGTCGAGAGCCCGCCGGGCGCGGGCGATCACGCGGTGGGCGTCCGCACCGTAGACCGCGGAATCGCAGAGTGCCTGCCAGACCTTCCGGTAGACCCCCACGCTGTCCGCGTCGTCCAGCCAGAGTTCCGCGTGCCAGTCCTCCGCGATCACCAGACGGTCGTCGTACAGCCAGAACCCGTTGGCCGGCGGGATCTTCAGGGAGGCGCCGAACGGGACGATGCCCAAGTGGACGGTGTCCAGCCCGAGGACGCCCGCCAGGCGGTCGAGCTGGGCGGCCAGCACGAGAGGAGGGCACACGAGCGCCCGGAGCGCGGCCTCCCACATCACGATGTGGAACGTGCGCCCCGGCTCGTACAGCATCTCCTGGCGCTTCACGCGGGCCCGTACGGCTTCCTCGGTGTCCCGGAGGGACTGGTGGAGGTCGGCGTAGCGGGTGAAGACGTGGCGGGCGTACTCGGCGGTCTGGAGCATGCCGGCGACTATGGAGCTCTCCCAGCCCCGAACCGTCCTGGAGCGCTCGTACTCCGCAGTGAGCGTGTCCTGAACGGGCCTGTGGCCCGCGGCCAGTTGCCTGCGCCACGCACGGGAGCGGGACTCCAGACTCCGCAGCCTGGTGATCAGTTCCTCGGCTGCCCCAGGGTGCTCCGTGCCGCTGGCCCAGGCCAGCAGATCATCCGTCGTCGCCGTCTGCCGCCCGGTTTCCAGCTTGCTGACCTTGGACTGGGTCCAGCCGAGCCGAACCGCCAACTGGCGGCCCGTGAGACGCCGATCGGTGCGCAGCTCGCGAAGCCGCGCACCGAGGGCAATCCTTGCCTGTTGGAAGTCGGTGCTCACCCGGCGGACGGCATCTGGTCCGCGAAGGTGTCGTACGGAACCGCGTGATGCCAGGCGGCGTCCCGCACCTGGCAGGCACGCGAGACTTCGACGGGGTCGGTAATCAGCTCGACTTCGGTCAGCTGGTCCTCGTCGTCGAAGTGCAGATAGGCGATGACCCGGGAGTCGAACAGCCAGAAGTCGTCAGCCGGGAGCCGGAGACGCTCGGCATCGGATCGCCACAGGTTCCGAATGTCCTCCCCCACCGCGTTGTTCCGGCGCGCGTTGTCCAGCAGGTACCGCTGGCCGACCGTCGGCGGGTTGTCGACGATGCGCACACGCTCGAACCGTTTGCCCAGCGAAGTCTGTTCTCGGCGCGTCACGCACCAGGGGTCGTCCAGGTCCCAGGCGGGGTCTTCCCCGGTGATGAATCGCCGGTAGGTGTCGGTTTCCTCGTCGGAGGCATACCGGCGCCGGGATTCCAGCCGCCACGCGTTGTGCTCGCACGTCACGAACATGGTCTCGAACTCGTCGAAGCTGATCACCACGGGGGCCTTCTCCGCTTCCTTGGGAGCGAAATCCGCCAGCAGCACGCGCGGGACGATCACGAAGCCCTCCCCGTCCATGACGTTCCGAAGGTGGGCGATGTCGTCAGGATCGGTCACCACGTCGCCCTGTACGAGGACCTCCCCGCTGTCGAGGTCCTCGTACAGGGTCGGGCACCCGCTGTTGCCGGAGTTGGTACCGATGAACCGGAGTCGCCGCGCCATTGCCGTTCCCCTCCACCAGTGGACACGTTCCGACCAGGATGGGACGTGGGCAGCTTCCCTGTCCTGCATGATTCGCAATGATTCTCGGGACCGACGCAAACAGGCCCCTTACTCCCCGGCCCATGCCGAGGAGCAGGGGGCCAGGTCGATCAGACGTTTCCAGGGTGCGGACGCTCCGGCCGGCGGACGGACAGGGGGACCATGGCCGCTCCACCAGCAGGGTCTACGTCATGTTCCCCAGCCATTGCGCCAGCTCCGGAAGTCCACACAACCCCGACACTCACCCGGTGGCAGCTCCCGAATCGGTTCCACCCACCAACTGGTGCCAGGCGTGACCGCACCCGTCGGCGCAGAACCGCTCCCGGCGACGCTCGTCCGCCACCCCCAAGAGCGCGACCAACAGCCGAAATGACTTCACACGCTCGTCCTGCGGCAGATTGATGATCTTTCCCAGCTGCACGTTCAGCTGCCCACGCGTGATCAGCACCGCCGGGGTATACGTCGGCCGAAGACCGGCACGTCGCACGCTCCCCGGCCCGTCCTCCTCCGTTGCGCGGGCTTGCATGCAGTGTCCGCACAGATCCCGCAGAACCTCGAACTGGCTCTTGGCCGGTAGAGCTTCAAACCACTCGATGCCCTGCTCGATCGGACGCAACTCCTGGGCGAGCATGTTCAGCATGACCGCGCGCTCGTCCATCTGTGCCCTCCCTGCGATTCGGCCGAGGCGAGTCGCCCCCGTGGTCCATCCCCCATTGCAGTCCGCACAAGGCAGGTCAGGCGGTCCGTGTACCGGCTGGCGAACGAGGCGCTGAGGCGGCTCGGCTCGGGGTCGGACCCGGCACCGGAGTCGGCACTCGGCCCGGCGCGGGGCTGAGGTCGCTGCGCCGAGCCGGGGTGCGGCGTCAGACGGTGATCTTCGCCGTGAAGGAGTCGAGGTTGGCCCGGGTGCGCTCGATCTTCTCGGCGAGCGTGAGCGTCTCCTCGTACCGGCCCGCCCGCAGCTTCGGCTGCCGCTTGCCCCGGACGTAGAGGGAGCAGGCGAGGTCGGAGCAGACGTAGATGCCGACGGTGTTGCCCTCGCGGCCGCGGGCCCCGGCGAGGGGGGCGACCAGGAGGGAGACGCCGGAGGCGGCGTGCCCGGTGAGGCAGATCTGGCAGACGCTGGACTTGAGGGCGCTGGTGCGGCTCGTGCCCGGGACGCGCAGGCTGATGCCGAGGGGGGTGCCGTCGGCGTCCTGGCGTACGAGGTGGGCCCGCAGCGGCGCGCCGGGGTCGACCCAGCCGAGGAAGTCGAGCTCTTCCCAGGGGAGTTCGCCGAAGTCCAGCGGGAGCTTGAGGCGTGCCGCCTCGCCCTTCGTGCAGTTCACGAAGGACGAACGGATCTGTTTTTCGGTAAGCGGGTCCACGTCGGTGGACGGTACGTGGCGATACGGGCCGCTGTCATCCGGTATTCCCGGCAGGGGTCCGGCGCAGGCGGCGGCGTCCTTCAGGGTTCGAGGACGACCTTGCCGGTGGTGGCGCGGGTCTCCAGGGCGTGGTGGGCGGCGGCCGCGTCGGCGAGCGGGTAGCGCTGGAGGGCGGGCCGGAGCCGGCCGGCGGCGGCTTCGGCGAGGGCGCGGGTTTCGAGCAGGCGCAGGGGGTTCTCGCCGCCGGCCCGCCGGAGCATGGCCGGGCCGAGGACGTTCTCGGTGGTGACGCCGCGGGCGGCGAGGCGGGCGCGGTCGGCGTCGGTGAGCGGGATGGGGCCCCCGGACCAGCCGAAGACGAGGTGGAGGCCGCCGGGGGCGAGGAGGTCGAGGGCGGCGTGGGCGATGGGGCCGCCGACGGAGTCGAAGAGGACGGTGGCGCCGGCCGGGTGGCGTTCGCGTACGGCCTCCGGCCAGTCGGGGGCGGTGTAGTCGAGGGCGAGGTGGGCGCCGTTCGCGGCGGCCAGGGCCGTTTTGGCGGGGCCGCCGGCGAGGGCGACGACGGTGGCGCCGGCGTTCAGGGCGTACTGGACGAGCAGGGTGCCGATGCCGCCGGCGGCGGCGGGGACGAGGACGGTGGAGTCCGGGCCGAGGTCGGCGAACCGGAGGATCCCCAGGGTGGTGCGGCCGGTGCCGATCATGGCGACGGCCTGGGCGGGGTCGAGGCCGGCCGGTACGGGGTGCAGGCGGTCGGCGTCGGCGACGGCGTACTCGGCGTAGCCGCCGGGGGCGAAGCCGAGGTGGACGACGACCTGGCGGCCGAGCCAGGCGGGGTCGGTGCCGGGGCCGAGGGCGTCGACGGTGCCGGCGACCTCGCGGCCGGGGATCGTCGGGAGCTCGGGGAGGGCGTGGACGGGGCTCGGCACGCCCTGGCGCAGGGCGGTGTCGAGGAGGTGGACCCCGGCGGCGGCCACGGCGATGCGGACCTGGCCGGGTGCGGGGACGGGGATTTCGGTGCGTTCGGGGGTGAGGTTCCCGGCGGGGCCGAAGGCGTGGAGGCGGATGGCGCGCATCGTCTGCGGGGTCTGCGGGGTCTGCGGGCTCTGCGGGCTCTGTGCGGTCTGCAAGGTCTGCGTGGTGTCCATGGCGACAGGCTCTGACCTCAAGTGTGGTTGAGGTCAAGGCTCCGGCGGGCGATGTCAGTGGGGCGGGGGACGATGGGTGGATGGCAGCCAAGGGACAGCGGCGGGAGACGGTGAAGGCGGCGCGGCGGCCGGAGGTGCGGCTGCCGGAGCTGAGCGTGTGGGAGGGCGGTGAGCTGGAGCCGGACGGGGACTACGACGGGCTGGAGTTCGCGGACCTGGATCTGGTGGGGCAGGAGGGGATCGGGGCCCGGTTCATGGACTGCGCGCTGCGGCGGTGCGCGCTGGACGGGACGGGGCTGGCCAAGGCCCGGATCCTGGACTCGGTGCTGGAGGGGGTCCGGGGGGTGGGGACGGACCTGTCCGGGGCTTCGCTGCGGGACGTGGAGCTGGTGGAGGCACGGCTCGGCGGCGTGCAGCTGCACGGGGCCGTGCTGGAGCGGGTGGTGTTCCGCGGCGGCAAGATCGACTACCTGAACCTGCGGAAGGCGCGGCTCAAGGACGTGGTCTTCGACGGGTGCGTGCTGGTGGAGGCGGACTTCGCGGGAGCGGTGCTGGAGCGGGTGGAGTTCCGCGGGTGCGCGCTGCGGGGGGCCGATTTCACGGGGGCGCGGATGGCTGACGTGGACCTGCGGGGGGCCGCGGAGCTGGACATCGCGCGCGGGGTGGAAGCGCTGTCCGGTGCGGTGATCAGCCCGCCGCAGCTCTTCGACCTGGCCCCGGCCCTGGCGGCCCAGCTGGGCATCCGCGTGCTCTCGTAGCCTCCCGGAAGGGGCGCGTCCGGCCGCCGGGCTCGGCCCGGACCCGGCGGGCTACGCCGGGACTCGGGGGAAGCGGGACTGGAGGGTCCAGATGGTGGGGTTGTCCGCGAGGGCGTCGTGCATGTCGGTCAGGTCCGCGATCACGTCGTGCAGGAAGTCGCGGGCCTCGCGGCGCAGCAGGCGGTGGCTGAAGGTCAGCGGCTCCTCCTCCGCCGGCATCCAGTCGGCCTCGATGTCCACCCAGCCGAAGCGCCGCTCGAAGAGCATGCGGTCGGTGGACTCGGTGAAGTCGAGTTCGGCGTACTGGCGGTTGGCCGAGCGGCTGCCGCGCGGGTCCTGGTCGAGCTGCTCGACGATGTCGCAGAGCGCCCAGGCGAAGTCCAGTACGGGAACCCATCCCCAGCCTGTGGACACTTCCCGGTCCTTGACGGTGTCGGCGAGGTAGACGTCCCCGCAGAACAGGTCGTGGCGCAGGGAGTGGACGTCCGCCGAGCGGTAGTCGGTCTGCGGGGGGTCCGGGAAGCGCCGGGAGAGGGAGTAGCCGATGTCGAGCACGTACCCGATGGTGTCACGGGTGCGGCCCGACGGTGTCACCGGTGCGCGGCGGTCCCTGTCCCGGCGGTGGCCGTGCGGCCGCGTCAGCGGACGTTGACGGCGGTCCAGGCGGCGGCGACGCGCCCGTACTCCGCACTGGCCGGCCCGTAGAGGTCGGCGGCGGCCATGAGGGTGGCCGTGCGGGCGCGGGCGTAGTTGGTGGTGGAGGTCATGTAGGTGCTCAGGGCCCGGTACCAGATGCGGACGGCCTTGTCCTGGCCGATGCCGAGCAGCTTCGACCCGTCGTACGTGGGGGAGTCGTACGCGATCTTGTTGATCTCCTTGGGGCCGCTGCCCTCGGCGAGGAGGTAGAAGAAGTGCCGGGCGGGCCCGGAGGCGGCGTACGCGTCCAGCGTGCCGATGTCGCGTGACCAGTAGTCGCGGGAGTGGCCGTCGAGGCTGGGGTGGTCCATGCGGCGCAGGGGGCCGTCGGCGAAGACGCGCTCGCCGATGAAGTAGTCGCCGACGTCGGTGGTGTTGTCGGCGAAGAACTCGATCGCGGTGCCGAGGATGTCGGCGGAGCCCTCGTTGAGGCCGCCCGGCTCGCCGGCGGAGCCGAGGCCGGCGGTGGAGGCGATCACGCCGTGGGTGAGCTCGTGGCCGACGATGTCGAGGGTGGCGAGGGTCTTGCCGGTGACGGGGTCGTCGCCGTAGTTGGCGCAGAAGCAGCTCGGGTCGAAGAAGGCGTTGGGGTAGTTGCTGCCGTAGTGCACGCGCGAGGTGACGCCGGTGCCGTCGCCGCGGATGCCGTTGCGGCCGAGGACGCCCTTGTAGAAGTCCCAGGTGACGGCGGTGGCGTAGTGGGCGTCCACGCCCGCGGACTGGCGGTTGGCGGGGGTGCCGGTGCCGCCCCAGTCGTTGTCGGGGTCGGTGAAGAGGGTGCCGCCGCCGGTCTGGTTCATGGCGTCGAGGGTGCGCTGGTTGCCGCGGCCGGGGTCGCGGAGCTGGTAGGCGCTGCCGGTGAAGTAGGTGCTGAGGGGGACGGTGCCGGCGTGCTGGCTGTGGCCCGTGCCGGCGGCGGCGCCGGGACCGGGCCCGATTCCCGTCCCGATGCCGGCTCCGATGCCGGCTCCGGCGGTGTCGTACGGGGTCTCGGCCGCGGCCGTCGCCGGGGCTGTCACCGCCGTGGCCGTCAGGACGGCGGCCGTCCCGAGGAGGACGGCGAGGCGGGTGCGGCGAGAGGACGTGGGGTGGGTCACTCGGGCTCCTTCGCGGTGGCCGGGGTGGCGGCGCGAGAGAGCGTGACAGGGCGGGGGCCGGCTTTGGCAGGTCTACGACAAGGATTCCCGGGGATCCCGGCACGGTTGTCCGAACACGCCCCGCCCGGTGTCCGGATCCCGTCCCGCAGGCGCGGCGACAGCCCGCCCGGCCGTGTCGTGCGGATCACGGCGTGTCCGCCGGACGTGCCCTCGGGGGTGTCCGCGAAGTCCCGCCCGCCCCGCGACGCAGGACCGCCCTCCGGGCGGCCGGCGCTGCTGTGCGGACGTCCCTTACGGCAGGAGGCGCTGCTCCTTGGCCACCGAGACCGCGCCCGCCCGGGTGTCCACGCCGAGCTTGTCGTAGATGCGGCCCAGGTGGGTCTTGACCGTGGCCTCGCTGATGAACAGGGCCCGGGCGATGTCCCGGTTGCCCAGGCCCCGGGCCAGCTGGCCCAGGATGTCCAGCTCGCGGTCCGTCAGCGTCGGGCGCGAACCCCGCATGTGGGCCATCACGCGGCTCGCCACCGGCGGGGACAGCGTGGTGCGGCCCGCCGCCGCCGAGTGGATCGCGGCGAACAGCTCCTCCGGGCGCTCCGCCTTCAGCAGGTACCCCGTGGCGCCCGCCGCGATGGCCCGGGTGACGTCCGCGTCCGTGTCGTACGTCGTCAGGACCAGTACGTGCGGGGGCCCGGGCACCGCCGTGATGCGGCGGGTGGCCTCCACCCCGTCGATGCCCTCGCCCAGCTGGAGGTCCATGAGCACCACGTCCGGGCGCAGCTTCGCCGCCAGGGCCACGGCCTCCTCGCCGCTGCCCGCCTCGCCCAGCACCTCGATGTCGGGCGTGCTGCCGAGCAGCGCCAGCAGGCCGGCCCGGACCACCGCGTGGTCGTCGCAGAGCAGGATCGTCGTCGTCGGGCCGGGTCCGGTCGTCATGCGGGGGGCTCCAGGGGGATGGCCGCGGAGAGGACCGTGCCCTCGCCGGGGGTGGATTCGAGGGTCAGGGTGCCGCCGAGCTGGCGGACGCGGGCGCGCATCGCCGGGAGCCCGTGGCCGCGGTCGCCGGCCGCCTCCCGCGGCTCGGTGAAGCCCGCGCCGTCGTCCGCGACGTCCAGGACCACCTGATCGCCCAGGAAGCTCAGGGTCAGGGCCGCGGTCCGGGCGTGCGCGTGCTCCCGTACGTTGGCCAGCGCGCCCTGAGCGATCCGCAGCAGTGCCGACTGGACCCGGTCCGGGAGCGGGGCCGGCGTGCCCTCCAGGTGGAAGCGGACCTCGACGTCCGGGCCCGCGTCGAGCGCGCGCAGCGCGTCCGCGAGACCCCCGCCCCCTTCGAGCTCCGGCGGGGCCAGATCGTGGACCAGCCGCCGCGCCTCCGCCAGCCCGCGCGCCGCGATGCCGGTGGCGGTGCGCACGTGCGCGCGGGCGGTGGCCGGGTCGGTGTCCCAGGTGCGGTCCGCGGCCTGGAGCAGCATCTGCTGGCTGGACAGGTGCTGGGCGAGCGTGTCGTGGATCTCCATCGACAGCCGCTGCCGCTCGGCGAGGGTGCCCTCGCGGCGCTCGGTGGCGGCCAGTTCGCGGCGGGTGCGGATCAGGTCGTCGATCAGCGCGCGCTGGGACTCGGCCTGGCGCTCCATGTGGACGAAGACTGCCGTGGCCAGGGCCGCGATCGCGGGCGGGGCCAGCAGCAGGTTCGGGTCGAACTCGCGCGACAGCTTGAGCTGGGCCGCCACCACGAACACCGTCAGCAGGGCCACCAGGACGATCGCGGCGCGGGGCGGCAGGGTGCGCAGGGCGGTGAAGAAGAGCGGGACGGCGCACCAGGCGAAGCTGGGCGCCAGGACGACCAGGACCACCCAGACCGCCACCACCAGCCCGAGCCACAGCAGTCGGCGCACGGTGGGCGCGGCCCCGAGTGCGGGGCCGAGTACGTACAGCAGGGCCAGCGCGATGCTGAGGGCGATGATCCACGGGGTGCTGGGCGAGCCGGGGTGGCGCAGCAGGAAGCGGGCCACCGAGGCGCCGAGGAGCAGGAAGAAGGCCGTGTGCATGACCGCCGCCAGGGTCCGCGTGTCCGCCCTCCCCGGCGTACCCGCGGCCCCCGGCGCCGGCGGTGGTACGCGGCTCACGTGGCTCACAGCGGGCTCCCGGGTCGGTGTCTGGCTCCTCCATCGTGCCTGGTCGTACGCGATGGCGCCGACCATCCCATCCGTACTCGCACCCCGCCCGCATCCACCGATCGGTCGACCCCGGCGTCAACCGGTGCGGCAGCCGTCGCGAGCCGGTACGCGGACGGGTCGGCGCCGGGTACGGCCCCAGGCTTGGAGCAGCAGGACGAGCCGACGTACCCGACGGCCGCGACGTACTCAGCCGACGCACCCAGGAGCAGCAGAAATGAACACCCGCACCCGCGTTCTCACCGGTACCGCCCTCGCCGTCGCGCTCGGCGCCGGGACCTTCGGCGCGGTCAGCGCCAGCGCCGCGCAGGCCGGGACCGCCCCGGCCGCCGCCTCCGCGAAGAAGGACGGCGGGGCGAACGAGAAGAACTTCACCACCACGACGCACCTCACCGTCGACGCCGCCACCCGCGCCGCCCAGGCCGCGCTGGACGCCGCGCAGAAGGAGAACCAGAAGGTGACGGTCGCGGTCGTGGACCGGAGCGGCAACACCATCGTCACCCTGCGCGGCGACGGCGCGGGCCCGCAGTCCTACGAGTCGGCGCAGCGCAAGGCCTACACCGCCGTGTCCTGGAACGCCCCGACCTCGGTGCTCGCGGGCCGCCTCGCCCAGACCCCGAACCTGAAGGACATCCCCGGCACCCTCTTCCTCGGCGGCGGCACCCCGGTCCAGGCCAAGGGCGCCCCGGTCGCCGGCATCGGCGTGGCCGGCGCCCCGTCCGGCGACCTGGACGAGAAGTACGCCAAGGCCGGCGCCGACTCCCTCGAGAAGTAATCACCCCGAAGTACGACATCGGGCCCGCATAGGATCGGGCGCGTGCATCACCGCCGCGCTCTCTCCCGCCTCACCTCCGCCGCCCCCGCAGCCGCCGCTGCCGCCCTGCTCGCCCTCACCACGGCGTGTACGGCCGACACGGTGCAGGGGCGGCCCGGTGCGTCCGGGTTGCGCGATCCGTACTTCCCCAAGGCCGGCAACGGCGGCTACCAGGTCGAGCACTACGACCTGGACCTCGGCTACGACCCCGCCGACGGGGAGTTGAACGCCACCGCCGTCATCACCGCCCGTGCGGAGCAGGGGCTCAGCTCCTTCAACCTCGACCTCGCCGGCCTGGAGGTCGAGGGCGTCACCGTGCAGGGCGAGGGCGCCCGGTACAACCGGACCGGCCGGGAGCTGACGGTGCGCCCCGCCAAGGACCTCAAGAAGGGCGAGGTCTTCCGTACGGAGATCGACTACCGCGGCAAGCCGAAGCCCATCGAGGACGCGGACGGCTCCGAGGAGGGCTGGATCGCCACGGCCGACGGGGCCGTCGGGGTCGGCGAGCCGATCGGCTCGATGGCCTGGTTCCCCGGGAACCACCACCCCAGCGACAAGGCCACGTACGACATCACCCTGACCGTGCCCAAGGGCTACGAGGCGGTCTCGAACGGCGAGTTGACCTCCCGGACCGACACCGCCGACGGGCAGACCGCGTTCGTCTGGCACAACCCGGAGCCGATGGCGAGCTACCTGGCCACCGCCGCGATCGGGAAGTTCAAGGTGACCACCGGCCGGACCCCCTCCGGGGTCGCCCTGTACGAGGCCGTCGCGCCCGCCGAGGCGGCCGCCAGCGCCCCGGCGCTGGCGAAGCTGCCGGAGATCGTGGAGTGGGGCAGCCGCCGGTTCGGCCCCTACCCCTTCGGCACCGCCGGGGCCATCGTGCTGCCGGCCGAGTCCCTCACGTACGCGTTGGAGACGCAGACCAAACCCGTCTTCTCCGGCGCGCCCGACGAGAACCTCGTCCTGCACGAGACGGCCCACCAGTGGTTCGGCGACTCGGTGTCGCCGAAGTCCTGGAAGGACATGTGGCTCAACGAGGGCTTCGCGACCTACGCCGAATGGCTGTGGTCCGAGGACCACGGCGGGACCACCGCCCAGCAGCACTTCGACGCCTTCCTCACAGGCGACACCACGGTGGACAAGGCCGCCGGCTCCGACTGGGCCGCCTTCCCGCCCGCCGCCCCGCCCAGCGCCAAGGACATCTCCGAGACCCCGGTGTACGTGCGGGGCGCGATGGTGCTCCAGCGGATCCGGCAGGAGGTCGGCGACGAGAAGTTCTTCGCCCTGCTGCGCGGCTGGGCCACGGACCACAAGTACGGGAACGTGAACACGGCCGACTTCACGGCGTACGCGGAGCGGTCGACGGGGCACGACCTGAAGAAGGTCTGGGACGTCTGGCTGTACGGAGAGGGCCGGCCGAAGTAGTCAGTACGGCCCGCGTCAGTACGGCCCGCGTCCGTACGGGCCCGCCCGCCGCGCCCGCGCCTCCTACAGGGCCTTGCGCATCACGGTGCATTCGCGGCCGTGCTCGCGGTCCCGGGCGTGGCGCAGCGAGGTGTAGCCCCGGGACCGCCAGAACGCCAGGCCGGCCGGGTTGTCGTCGAGTACGGCGATCCGTACGCCGCTCCGCCCCGCGGCGCGGAAGCGGTCCTCGACGAGGCCGGCGACGGCCCGCCCGTACCCCGTGCGGTGCGCGGTGGCGTCGATGAGCAGCAGGCCGATCCACGGGTCCGGGTCGCCGGAGGCCGGATCGGGGTGGTGGGCGAGGGTGGCGGCCAGGCCGACCAGCCGGCCGGCGGAGCGGGCCAGGAGCACCTCGGCGCCTTCGTGGGCGAGTTCGTCGGCGAGGGCCGCGGCGACCTGTTCCACGGTGATGCGGCGTGGGTCGGGGAAATCCCCGCTGAGCTCGAAGAAGGCGTGGTTGGTCGCGTAGAGCGCGGCGATCTCGGTGAGGACGGGGCCCGGCAGTGCGCCGTCCACGGGCACGAGCGGTTGCAGGATCACCTGCCGAACCGTAGCGAAGCCCCCTCCCCGGACGGCCGGGAGGGGGCTTCGGCCACTGCTGCCGTCAGCCGCTCAGGCTCAGGCTCAGGCGCTGCCTCGGACTCAGACGTTGACGCCGAAGTCCTGGGCGATGCCGGTCAGGCCGGAGGCGTACCCCTGGCCGACCGCGCGGAACTTCCACTCGGCGCCGTTGCGGTAGAGCTCGCCGAAGACCATGGCGGTCTCGGTGGCCGCGTCCTCGGAGAGGTCGTAGCGGGCGATCTCGGCGCCGCCGGCCTGGTTCACGACGCGGATGTACGCGTTGCGGACCTGGCCGAAGTTCTGGCTGCGGGCCTCGGCGTCGTAGATCGAGACCGGGAAGACGATCTTGTCGACATCGGCCGAGAGGGTGGCGAGGTTGACATTGATGGACTCGTCGTCGCCGGAGCCCTCGCCGGTGCGGTTGTCACCGGTGTGGACGATGCTCTGGTCCGGGGTGGACTTGTTGTTGAAGAAGACGAAGTGACCGTCGGAGACGACCTTGCCCATCGTGTTGACCGCGATGGCGGAGGCGTCCAGGTCGAAGTCGACACCGGTCGTCGTACGGACGTCCCAGCCGAGGCCGACCGTGACGGCGCTGAGGCCGGGGGCCTCCTTCGTGAGCGAGACGTTGCCGCCCTTGGACAGGCTTACTGCCATTTTGACTGGTGTCCCTTCGTCTTCAGATGGCCGCGAGATCGTGGCCAAGGTACCGCTGACCTTCATAACGCGGCGAGGGGGCCGGTAGGTTCCGCGCGTCTGAACACCGTGACGAACACGATGACGGAATCCGGCGGCGAAATACGGGTGACGGGCATCGCGCGGGGCTGGATCATAGGGGGCATGCCTGGTCCCCATGTCATCCGCGGTTCGGTCGTGCTCCCCGAGGCGGAGCTCGCCTGGCGCTTCTCGCGATCCTCCGGGCCGGGCGGCCAGCACGTGAACACGTCGGACTCGCGCGTGGAGCTGCTATTCGATGTGGCGGCGACCAAGGCCCTGCCGGACGTGTGGAAGGAGCGGGCGCTGGAGCGGCTCGCGTCCCGGCTGGTGGACGGGGTGCTGACCGTACGGGCCTCTGAGCACCGGTCGCAGTTCCGCAACCGGGAGATGGCGCTGGTCCGGATGGCGTCCGTGCTCGCGGAGGCCACCGCCCCGCCGCCGAGGGCGCGCCGCGCCACGAAGATCCCGCGGGGGATCAACGAGCGGCGCCTGCGCGAGAAGAAGGCCCGGGCGGAGACGAAGCGCGGCCGCACCGGCCGCGACTGGTAGCGACCGGCGGCGCTGCCGGGACCTCAGCCCGCCAGATGGCGGTAGCGGCCCCGGAAGTACGCCAGCGGCGGGGAGTCCGGGGACGGGAGTGTTGCGGTCAGGACGCGGCCGATGACCAGGGTGTGGTCGCCCGCCTCGACGCGGTTCTCCGTACGGCATTCGAGGGTGGCCAGCGCGCCCGTCAGCAGCGGGGCCCCCGAGACCTCGCCGCGCCCGTGGGGCAGGTCCGCGAAGAGCAGCCGGTCGCTGATGCGGTTCTTCATCGAGAAGCGGCTCGCCACCTGCACCTGGTGGTCGGCGAGCACCGAGACCGCCCACAGCGGCTGCTCCGCGAGCAGGTCGTCCATTCGGGAGCCCTCGCGCAGGCTCACCAGCACCAGCGGCGGGTCCAGGGACACGGACATGAAGGCGGTCGCCGTCATGCCGACGTCCTCGCCGTCCGGGCCGGTCGGCGTCAGCGGCGGCTCGTGCGCGGTGATCAGGCACACGCCCGCCGCCAGTCGGGACATCGCGGCACGGAACTCGTCGTTGCTCACGCCCTCAGGATGAAGGGTGGCGGGGATCGGCACGGGTACAGGGGTCGTCTTCGGCACGTTGGGAACGCTAGTCTCGCCCTCCCGCGTCACGCATCGGGCCCGAGTCCGAGCCGCGTCCCCGCCCCTTGGCCTAGGCCCGGGCGTATCGTTTGCTCGCGGGAAGGCGGGGGAGCGCTCCCAGGTGACACGACCCCCATCGCCCACCTTTATTCATCTCATGTGACTTGAGTCACAGAGGGCAAGATTTGTTGACCCTGTGTACCGGCGGCACAGCTCACTGTGATTCAGTGGACGGGACACCGCAACGAAACGCCGATGACAAACCTGGAGTTGCTGTCGAGGTCTCGGGGAGAGCGAGCAATGGAGACCGAGTCGGAGCCGTACGTCCGTCTTGCGACCCTGCGGCAGCTTCATCAGGTGGTGGCCGAGCTCAACACGGCCAGGAGCCTGGCGGACACCCTGCAGACCGTCGTGGACGGCATCGTCGTGGGCCTCGGCTACGAACTCGCCTGTGTCAACCTCGTACGCCCTGACGGGGATCTCGTCGTCGCCGCCTTCGCCGGCGACCCCGCCGCCGAGGCGCTCATCACCGGCCGCGTCGGCTCCCGCGCCTCCTGGGAGCGCCGTCTGACGATGGGTGAGAGCTGGGACGGGCTCCGCTTCATCCCGCACACCGAGGGCTGGGTCCTCCTCGAGGACGACGTGCCCCAGTGGCACACGGACGGCCCCGATCCGCGCTTCGCGGACGAGTGGCACCCCGAGGACCGGCTCTACGCCCCCATGTACGCGTCCGGCGGGGAACTTCTGGGTGTCATTTCGGTGGACAGACCGCGCAACGGGCGCCGCCCGGGCGCGTGGGGCCGCGAAGCGCTCCAGATGTACGCCTTCCAAGCGGCGATTGCGATCAGCAACGCACGCCTGCGCGCGAACATGCAGCGGGCCCTGGTCCGGCTGGAGCGCGAACAGCAGGCGCTGCGCGCGAGCGAGGAGTCCTTCCGGCAGGCCTTCGAGTACGCGCCCAGCGGCATGGCGATCGCCGAGATGGGCGGGGACCAGCACGGGCGGCTGCTGCGGACCAACGACGCGCTGTGCCGGCTGCTGGGCCGGCCCGCCTCCGTGCTGCGCCGGTACTCCTTCTCCGACCTGGTCCACCCGGAGGACATCGGGACCCTGCTGCGGACCTCCGCCGAGGGCGGCCGGGCCGAGCTGCGGCTCGGGCGGCGCGACGGCACGTACGTATGGGTCTCGCTGCGCAACTCCGTCGTCGCGGACGCCGCCGACGGGCCGCGCTTCCTGCTCACGCACGTCGAGGACATCGAGGAGCGCAAGCGCCACGAGCTCCAGCTCGCCCACCGGGCCAGCCACGACTCGCTGACCGGCCTCCCCAACAGCGCCGAGCTCCGCTCCCGCCTCGGGGCGCGGCTGTGCCGCAGGCCCCAGTCGGTCCGGGCCACCGCCGTGGAGGCGCTCGACGCCGCGTACGAGGGGCACGGTGCGCACGGCGGCCACGGGGCCCACAACGGGCACGCGGCGCACGCGGGCGGCGGGATCGAGGCGGGTGGTGCCGTCGGGGGGCACGGCTTTCGGCCGGACGCGTACCCCGAGCCCTTCGAGTACCCGGGCGCCCCGGCCGTGCCCGGTACCGGCACCCCGGGGGTGCCCGGGCCGGGCGGACCCGGCGCGGGCCCGGGGCCGTACGAGCACCACGTGCACACGGTGGCGCCCGCGAGCGACGCCGACGACGGGACGAAGGGGCTCGCGGTCCTCTTCTGCGACCTCGACGGGTTCAAGTCGATCAACGACCGGTTCGGCCACCACACGGGTGACGCGGTCCTCATCGAGGTGGCCCGGCGGCTGACGACGGGCGTCAGGGACGGTGACACCGTCGCTCGGCTGGGTGGTGACGAATTCGTCGTCCTCGCGGACGGACTGGGCGCGGCCGACGCCGCCGACCTGGCCGTCCGGCTGCGCAACGCGATCATCCCGCCGATCCGGGTGGACGGCCGCGCGGTCCGTGTGGGCGCGAGTTTCGGCATCGGATGGGCCAGCTGCGGGATGTCGGCGGACGAGGTGCTGCGCTCCGCCGACCAGCGGATGTACATCGAGAAAAGGTCCCGCTCCAAGGCCCACCGCCGGGCCGGATGAGGCGATCGGCCGCCCGTGGGTGCACGTGTTCGGGGTAGGCTCCCGTGGGTCGAAAGGAGTGACCTGCGATGACGACGCCCGCGAACCACGGCCCGAACAGTGGGGCGAACAAGCCCGAGGACGACGATCCGTTCGGCTATCTCTACGCGGACGGCCAGGCCGCCGGAGCCACCCCGCCCCCACCGGGCGGTGGATACGGCTACCCCGGCCCGACGGTCGGTGGTCAGCCCGGCGTGCAGCCCGGTGTCCCCCGTACCTCGTACAACCAGGTGCGCACGGTCGGTGAGCGGACGTACGGCGGCCAGCGCGGCGCCCAGGTTCCGCAACAGCAGCAGCCGCCGGGCTACCAGGCCCAGTACCAGGCCCCGGAAGCCCTCCAGGCGGGCGGCTACGGGGTTCCGCCGCAGCAGGGGCAGACCACGGCGACGATCCCCGCGCCGGGCGGCCACGGCGGCAACGGCGGAGGCGGCGGTTCCAGCCGCAAGGGCATGCTCATCGCGGCGGTCGCGGTGGTCGCCGCGGTCGCGATCGGCATCGGCGCGGCCGTGACCTTCGGTGACAAGGACAAGGACAAGAACGGCAAGGGCAACACGGCGGGCGGGCAGCAGTCCGCGCAGCCGCAGAACTCCTCGTCGTCCCAGCCGAGCCCGTCGCAGTCCGCGGAGGCCCCGCTGCCCAAGGCGGACGCCTCGGGCGCGGGCATGTCCCTCACGGGCGGCGCACACCTGGAGGGCACCGTCCCGGGCGCGAAGAGCGCGGGCGGCCAGTACGTGGGCGGCCTGAACGCCGGCGGTGCGGCGGCGACTTGGACCGTCGACGTGGCCAAGGCGGGCCAGTACAAGCTGAAGATGGTCTACGGGGTGCCGGGCAAGGACGCCAGCACCACGCTGACCATCAACGGCGAGGCGCAGTCCCGGCCGATCAACATGAAGAACTTTTCCGGGGCCAAGCCGGGGGAGTGGGACAAAGGCTGGACCAACACCTGGTCGCTCGTGACGCTCAAGCAGGGCACGAACACGGTCAAGATCTCGTGCGAGGCCGGGAACCAGTGCGAGGTCAATCTCGACCAGCTCTGGCTCGAGAAGGGCTGATCGGCCCTTCCCGCGCCGGCCGGCCCCAGGCCCCCTAGCAGGCCGTCAGCTTCACCGACCCCCGTACCTCCTCGTAGGTGCGGGGGTCGAAGTCTCCCGCCGTCGGGGCGTGGACCGTGGCCGCGGAGAGGGCCACCGCGCGGGTCAGGCGGGCCGGCCAGTCCAGGCCCTCCGCCAGGGCCGACAGCAGGCCCGCCACCGCGGAGTCGCCGGCTCCGGTCGGGTTGCCCGTCAGGGCGCGCGGCGGGGCCGCCTGCCAGGTGCCCTGGGCGGTGGCCGCCAGCAGCCCGTCCGGGCCGAGCGAGGTCACCACGGCGTGCGCGCCGCGGCGGCGGGCGTCGCGGGTGGCCTGGAGCGGTTCGCGGGAGCCGGTCAGCTCGGCGAGCTCGGCGGCGTTCGGTTTGATCATCTCGGGCCGGGCGGCGACCCCGCGGCGCAGGGCCTCTCCGCTGGTGTCCAGGAGGACCGGGACCCCGGCCGCGCGGGCGGCCCGTACGAGCACCGCGTACGCGCCCACCGGCACGCCCGGCGGGAGGCTGCCGCACAGGGCCACCGCGGTGGCCCCGGCCAGCAGCTCCTCGTAGCGGTCGAGGAAGGCGGCCCATTCCGCGGAACCGATCTGCGGGCCCGGCTCGTTGAACTGCGTGGTGTCTCCCGAGGCCCCGTCGACCACGGCCAGGGTGCGCCGGGTGGTGCCCGCGCAGGGGACCAGAGCGTCCGTCACCCGCGGTGAGCCGGCGAGCAGTTCGCGTACGGCGGCGCCGGTGCGGCCGCCCGCGAAGCCGGTCGCGGTGACCTCGTGGCCGAGTGCGGCCAGCACCCGGGCGACGTTGAGTCCCTTGCCGCCGGGCCGTTCGGTCACGGCGCCGACCCGGTGCGAGGCGTGCGGAATCAGCTTCGGTACATGGTGGGTGACGTCGAGTGCGGTGTTGAGCGTCACGGTGAGGATCATGGCAGGCCCCGGTCTCGGTGTGTGCCGGGATCATGCCAAACACCAGTACGGGCGGCCCAGTCCCACGGGCCGCCCGCTGCTTCCGATACCCGCTCAGACCAGCGGATTCACGATCCATTCGCCGCGCCGCATGACGCCCTTGACCTCGAACTCGGCGTCCAGGACGACCAGGTCGGCGTACTTGCCGGGCTCCAGCGAGCCGACCTCGTCGTACAGTCCGATCAGCTTGGCGGGATTGGCCGAGATCGCCTGCACCACGGACTCGACGGGCAGCTTGTCCAGGGTCACGGACCGCTTGAACGCGGTGTCCAGCGTCAGCGTGGAGCCGGCGATCGAACCCCCTTCGACGAGGCGTGCCACGCCCTCCTTGACCTCGACCTCCAGGGGCCCCAGGTGGTAGATCCCGTCGCCGAAGCCCGCCGCGTCCATCGCGTCGGTGATCAGCGCCACGCGGTGCGCGCCCGCGTGGTGGAAGGCCAGCTCCAGCATCGCCGGGTGCAGGTGGGTGCCGTCGTTGATCAGCTCGACGGTGACCCGTTCGTCCTCCAGCAGCGCGGCGATGGGGCCGGGGGCGCGGTGCTCCATGCCGGGCATCGCGTTGTAGAGGTGGGTGGCCACGGTGGCACCGGCGTCGATGGCCTGGCGGGTCTGCTCGTAGGTGGAGTCGGTGTGGCCGATCGCGGCGATGACCCCGTGCTCGGCCAGCAGCCGTACGGAGTCCAGCCCGCCCGGGAGCTCGGTGGCGAGGGTGAACATCCGGGCGGCGCCGTGCGCGGCGTCGATCAGCTTGCGGACCTCGGCCGGGTCGGGGTCGCGGAGCAGGTCCTCCTTGTGCGCGCCCTTGCGGCAGGGGTTGATGAACGGCCCCTCGAAGTGGATTCCGGCGATCTCGCCCGCTTGCGTCAGCTCGGCGAGGAGCCCGGCGCGGCGGGCCAGTTCGTCCAGGTCGCCGGTGACGGTGGAGGCGACGAGCGTGGTCGTGCCGTGCTCGCGGTGGGTCCGTACGCCCTTGAGGACCTCCTCGGCGGTGCCGGAGGTGAAGGAGGCGCCGCCGCCGCCGTGGTTGTGCATGTCCACGAAGCCGGGGACGAGCCAGTGCCCGGACAGGTCGACGGTCCGCGCGCCCTCGCCGGCGCTGCCGGCGATGCGCTCGCCGTCGACGATGACGCGGCCGCCCGCCACGGTCCCGGTGGGCAGGACCACCCTGGCGCCGGAGAGAACGGTGCTGTGTGCGCTTCCGGACATCAGGCAGGTACCTCCGTGGCGAGTAGGTCCCAGGCGAGCAGCCCTGCGCCCAGGCATCCGGCGGTGTCCCCGAGGGCCGCCGGAACGATGTCGGGCAGCCGCTGGAACGTCACGCGCTCCTCGACGGCCGTCCGCAGTGGTGTGAACAAGGTTTCCCCCGCTTCGGCGAGCCCGCCACCGATGATCAGCGTGCGCGGGTCCAGCAGGGTGATCGCCGTGACCAGGCCGTCGGCGAGGGCGCCGACCGCGGCCAGCCACACCTCGTGGGCGCGGTCGTCGCCGGATTCGACGGCCTTGGCGCAGTCCGCGGCGTCCGCCGCCGGGTCGCCGGAGGCGGCCGCCCAGGCGCGGCTGACGGCGGAGGCGGAGGCGAGGGTCTCCAGGCAGCCGTACTGTCCGCAGCCGCAGGCGGGTCCGCCGGGGCGGACCACGATGTGGCCGATCTCTCCGGCGTAGCCGTGGGCACCGGCCTCGATGCGGCCGGCGATGCCGATGGCGCCGGCGATGCCGGTGCCGAGGGGGACGAACAGGAAGCGGTCGGCTCCCCGGCCGGCGCCGATGCGGCCTTCGGCGAGTCCGCCCGTGCGGACGTCGTGGCCCAGGGCCACCGGGATGCCGCCGAGCCGTCTGCTGAGCAGCTCGCGCATGGGTACGTCGCGCCAGCCCAGGTTCGCCGCGTAGACGGCGATCCCGTTTTCGGCGTCGACGATGCCGGGGACGGCGACGCCGGCCGCGGAGGCGGGCACGCCGAAGCGCTCGAGGCCGAGCCCGGACAGCTCGGCGGCGAACTCCAGGATCGTCTCGACGACGGCGTCCGGGCCCCGGTCGCGGCCGGTGGCGCGGCGTGCTTCGTGGAGCAGTGTGCCGTCGTCGGCGATGAGGGCGGCCTTCATCCCGGTGCCGCCCACATCGAGGGCGATGACGTGCTTCACGGCGTGTTTCACGGGTTTCACAGGTGACAGTCTCGCGTGCTCGGCGGGGAAAGGTCTAGTCCATTGAAGGGGATTGTTGAGCGGCCATACAAAATCGAAGACCTTGGCCGGGCGACCAAACGGACACTGTGCGTTCCGGATGTGGACGAGCCGCCAAAGTGGTGTAGACCTTACGTGGATCGTACGTACAACAAGGGGTGGATCGAGAACTGTGAAGGGCCGTTACCTGAGCCTGGCCGCGACCGGCGCCGCGCTGAGCCTGACCGCCGCGGCACTCACCGGCTGCGGAGCCGTGGGGAGCATCACCGGGGACAACGAGGTGACCCTGCGGGTCGTGGCGGCCGACTACGGGGACAATCCGCAGAACTCCTCCGCGGGCTACTGGAAGGACCTCGCCGCCGGCTTCCAGAAGGACCATCCGGGCGTGAAGGTCGAGGTCAGCGTCTACTCCTGGTCCGAGGTCGACGCCAAGGTCGCGGAGATGGTCAAGGCCGGCAAGGCCCCCGACATCGCGCAGATCGGCGCGTACGCCGACTACGCGGCCGCGGGCAAGCTGTACACGGCGGAGGAGCTGCTCTCCGTCAGCACCGAGGCCGACTTCCTGGCGCCGCTCGCGGACGCCGGCAAGGTCCGGCGGGTCCAGTACGGGATGCCCTTCGTGGCCAGCACCCGCCTGCTCTTCTACAACGAGAAGCTGCTGACGGACGCCGGGGTCGTGCCGAAGGACACCAAGGGCGGGTGGCAGCCGAAGAGCTGGGCCGACCTGGAGGCCGCCGCGAAGAAGCTCAAGACGGCGGGTGTGGCGACGCCGTTCGCGCTGCCGCTGGGCCGCGAGGAGGCGCAGGCCGAGTCGATGATGTGGATGCTCGCGGGCGGTGGCGGCTACACCGACAACGAAGAGGCGTACGCGATCGACTCCGCGGACAACGTCAAGACGTTCGAGTTCCTGCGCGACAAGATGGTCGGCCAGGGGCTGACCGGAGCGCTGGAACCGTCGAAGACCGACCGGCAGACGGCCTTCGACGCCTTCATGCGGGGCGAGGTCGGCATGCTCAACGGCCACCCCACGCTGCTGAAGCAGGCGGCGGAGAAGGGCGTGAAGTTCGGCATGGTGGCCATGCCGACCGCCGACGGGACCGAGCACCCGACGATGGGCGTCGCGGACTGGGTCATGGCCTTCAAGAACGGCCACCGCAAGGAGTCCGGGAAGTTCCTGGACTACCTGTACGAGGCGAAGAACGTGACGGCCTTCACCAACAAGTACGACCTGCTGCCGGTCACCACGACCGGCTACCGGGCGATGGACGCCAGCACGGGCGGCTCGGCCACGCAGCTGAAGACGTTCCTGCAGGCGCTGCCGAACGCACGGCTCTACCCGGTCGGCAAGAAGTCCTGGGCCGGGGTCAGCGAGGACGTCAAGCAGAACATCGGCAAGAGCGTGCAGCCGGGCGGGCAGCCGGCGAAGGTCCTGGAGGACATCGCCGAGTCGGCGCGCAAGGCGGACGCGCACTGACGCGACGCCGGCCGAGGGGCGTGCCCCTCGGCGGCCGCCCCTCGGCGGCCGGACCCGGGGGCCTGGGCCGGGTGGGTGTCACAGGGCGGCGTTAATCTGGCGGTATGACGGACGACGTGGGGCTGACGGCCACCGAGGCCGCGGTGCTCGCGTACGAGGGACGCACCTGGCCCGGTCCCGGGGCCAAGGAGCGGGCGATAAGGGAAGGGCTGGGGATGACCCCGGTCCGCTACTACCAGCTGCTCAACGTGCTGATGGACGACCCGCGGGCGCTGGCCCACGCCCCGGGTACCGTCAACCGGCTCCGCCGCATCCGCGAGGCGCAGCGGGCCCGGCGCTGACACCGCCCCGGCAAGCGGGCGCCGGAGCCCCGCGCCGCGCCGTAGCCGTGGCCCGGAAGGGCCGTTAGGGTCGTCCCCATGGGGAGCCATCCGCACAGCATGCCGATGCCCGTCACCGCCGCCGGACGGGAGGGACTCGAAGCCCTCCTCCGGGTGCCCCGCCGATCCGTGGTCGCGCTCGACTTCGACGGCACCCTCGCCGAGATCGTCCCGGACCCGGACCAGGCGCGCGCCCACCCGGGAGCCGTCCCGGCGCTGTCCGCCCTGGCCCCGGAGGTCGCCTCGGTGGCCGTGATCACCGGCCGGCCGGCGGGGGTCGCGGTCCGCTACGGGGGATTCGCCGGCGCCCCGGGCCTGGAGCACCTGGTGGTCCTCGGCCACTACGGGGCCGAGCGCTGGGACGCCGTGACCGGCATCGTGCACGCCCCGGCCGAGCACCCCGGGGTCGCCGCCGTACGGGCGGAGCTGCCCGGGTTCCTGGACTCCATCGGCGCCTGGCGCGGTACGTGGATCGAGGAGAAGGGCCGGGCCCTGGCCGTGCACACCCGGCGGGCGGCCGACCCGGACGCGGCGTTCGCCGCGCTGCGCGAGCCGCTGGCCGAGCTGGCGGCGCGCCACGGGCTGATGGTGGAGCCGGGGCGGGCGGTGCTGGAGCTGCGGCCGCCGGGCATGGACAAGGGAGTGGCCCTGACCGAGTACCTCGCGGAGACGGGCGCCGAGGCCGTCCTGTACGCGGGGGACGACCTGGGCGACCTCGCGGCGTACGCGGCCGTGGAGAAGCTCCGTACCGACGGCATGCCGGGGCTCCTGGTGGCCAGCGGCTCGGCCGAGGTCCCCGAACTCGCCGCCCGGGCCGACCTGGTCCTGCACGGCCCCGCGGACGTGGTGGCCTTCCTGGCCGCGCTGGCCGGAGCCATCCGCGGCTGACGCCCGGGTGCCGGCACGCGGTACCCGTGTACCCAGCAGGTCTTTGAGTACGAACGCTCATGATCCGCCGCCCGGGCCACTCCTATCGTCACGTGCATGGACACGGACCCGACCCCCGACACGGCGACCACCACGAGCTCCCGCGGCTTCACCGGCTGCGCGGTGGCGCTGCTCGTCGTCGCCGTGCTGGTGCTGCTGGGAGCCGCGGCGCTGGCCGGGATGGAGAAGAGCCTGCAGGGCGGCGGGCACCTCGACAACGACAGCCCCTCCGCCAGCGTGGTGGACCCGCTCGCCCCCGGCGCGACCGCCCGGTACGTCGACGACCTCAAGGTCACGGTCGGCCGGCCCCGCCGCGAGGACGACGGGGCCTACCGCTTCACCATCACCTACGCCAACGGCACCGACGAGGCACTGAACCCGGGCGGTGAGTCGAAGAAGACCGGCGTCAGCACGATCGCCGACGCCCCCGTCGTGGTGCGGGCGGGCAAGTCCTCCGATCACTACCCGACCGGCTCCACGCTGACCTGGCTCAACGAGGACGAGGCGGCCTCGGCCCTGATGCCGCCCCTGCGCAAGGGCGGCAAGCGGACCGTCCAGGTGAGGATCGCGCCCGGCCCGCAGGGGACCCCGGTCACGGTCGAGGTCCACCCGCCGTCCGCGAACTACCGCGAGACCGCGTACTGGCAGTTCGACCCGGACGACCTGGATTGACCACCCGCCCGCCGGGCCTACGCCTCGCGGAGCGCGTCCAGCTGGGCCGTGAACCAGGCCGTCGGGGGGAGGGCGGTGGCGGCGGCGGCCAGGCGCTTGGTGCGCTCCAGCCGCTCGTCCGCCGGCATGGACAGCGCCGCGTGCAAAGCCTCCGCCGTCGCCGACACGTCGTACGGGTTCACCGTCAGCGCGTCCTCGCGGAGCTCCCCGTACGCCCCCGCCCCCGTCGACAGCACCAGCGCGCACCCCGCGTCCGACACCACCGGGATCTCCTTCGCCACCAGGTTCATCCCGTCCCGGACCGGGTTCACCAGCGCCACGTCGGCCAGCCGGTACGCCGCCAGGGAGCGGGCGAAGTCGTCCTTCACCGACACATGCACCGGCTGCCAGTCCGGCGCGCCGAACTCCTCGTTGATCCGCTCCGCCAGCTCCCGTACCGCCTCCGTGTAGGACCGGTACACCGCCAGGTCCTGCCGGGAGGGGTACGCCGAGGCCAGGTGGACCACCCGCCCGCGCCATTCGGGGTGCACCGTCAGCAGCTCCCGGTACGCCAGCAGCCCGCGCACGATGTTCTTCGACAGCTCCGTCCGGTCCACCCGGACGATCGTCTTGCGGTCCCCGACCTCCGCGCGCAGCGCCGCCAGCTTGTCGTTCACCTCGGGCCGGTGCGCCAGCGCACGCAGCTCGTCCGCGTCCACACCCAGCGGGTACACGGCCACGTCCGTGTACCGGATGCGCGCGCCCCTCCCCTGGTGCTGCACCCTGCGCTGCGGGTCCCCGATCGCGCGGGCGGTGCCGCTCGCGTCGTCGATGTGCGCGCCGGCCATGAAGCCGTTCGCCCATGCCCAGGTGTGGAAGCCCACGACGTCCGCCCCGAGCATCCCCCGCACCAGCTGAAGGCGGATGTCGTCGGGGAGCATCCCCAGGAACTCCGGCGAGGCCCACGGGGTGTGCGTGAAGTGGCTGATCTTCAGATCGGGCCGCAGCTCCCGCAGCTCACCGGGGACCAGCGCCAGGTGGTAGTCCTGTACGAGCACGGCCGCGCCCTCGCCCGCCTCCTCGGCCAGCGCCACCGCGAAGGCATGGTTGTACGCGACGTACGAATCCCACCGTCGGCGGAACTCCGCGTCGAAGACCGGCTCGCGCGGGATGTCGTAGAGGTGGTGGTGGGTGAACCACAGCACCGAGTTTGCGATGCCGTTGTACGCGTCGTCGTACGTCGTGGGATCGATGTCCAGCATCCGGACGCCGGGCTCGGAGACGCCCCGGCGGACCGCCTCCCGGTCCGCGTCCGATAGCGCCGCGCAGATCCACAGCGCCTCCGGCTGGCGGGCGAGGGCGGCGGAGAGGCCGGAGACGAGTCCGCCCCCGCCGCGCCGGGCCGTGAGGGTGCCGTCGTCGCCGAGATCGTAGGAGAGCGGGCCGCGGTTCGCTGCAACGAGTACCTGGGAAGCCATGCGGCGAACCTAGCCCGGGGCCCGCCTGCTCAAACGTCAGTTCCCTCACGCCACCCGGCGGCCGGAGTACTCCTCGACCCCGGCCATCGGCGGCCGCTCCTCGGTGTCCACGGGGTACGTCCGCGGCACGAACCCTTCGGGGCCGCGCACGAACTGCGTCAGCTCGGGCCGTACGAGATGCCCGCGCGAGAGCCGCAGCTGCGCCGTCCGGTAGATCGCCGCGGCCATACGGCCGAGTGCCTGGCCGTCCTGGTGGCGGTGGAGCCGTACGCCCACGTCCACCTGGGCCAGCGCGTCCAGTCCGACGGTGTGCAGCGCGTCCACGAGCAGGCCGAGCTCGACCCCGTACCCGACGGGGAAGGGCAGTCGTTCCAGCAGGGCGCGGCGCACGGCGTACTCACCGCCCAGCGGCTGGACGAAGCCGGCCAGCTGCGGCCAGTGGAGATTGAGGAGGGGGCGGGCGACGAGCTCGGTGACCCGGCCGCCCTGGCCGTGGGTCTTGCCGGAGGCGAGCGGATCGAAGGGAGTGCCGGAGGCGAGCGGATCGGAGGGAGTGCCGGAGGCGAGCCCGTCGAATTCCGTGCCGAGCGGGCGGTCGTACATCGCCTTGACGAACTGCACGTCCGGCTCGGTCAGCAGCGGGCCCACGATCCCGGACACGAAGGCGGAGGAGAAGTCCCGAAGGTCCGCGTCCACGAAGCAGACGATGTCCCCGGTGGTCGCCAGCAGGGAGCGCCACAGCACCTCGCCCTTGCCGTGCACGGCCGGGATCCGCGGCAGGATGTCGTCGCGGTGCACCACCCGGGCGCCGGCCTTCGCGGCCACCTCGGCGGTCCGGTCGGTGGAGCCCGAGTCGATCACGACCAGTTCGTCGACCAGCGGCAGCGGCAGCCCGTCGATCAGATCGCGCCGGATCACCTCGACGATCGCGCCGACCGTCTCCTCCTCGTCGAGCGCGGGCAGGACGACGCTGACCGTGGTGCCGGCCGCCCGTTTGGCGGCCAGCAGCTGGTCGAGCGGTCGGTCGGCCGCGGACCAGGAGCGGTCCGCGAACCAGCGCTCCACCTCTTCCAGCACGTTCAGTACTCCCTGCTCGTCCGTCGGTCGTCCGTCGCCCCTCGGCGGTTTCGGCCGAAAAGTGATCCATCTCGCGGTTCGGACGACTGTCTCAACCGTCCGGGCCTTCGGTTACAGTCTTGAACAACGCGAAGGACCACCGCATGCCGGGGGTCCCCGCGCACAAATGCCCGGACGCGCCGCAGAGCGCGCGCACCGGTGCCATACCGCTCATCCAGAGGGGCAGAGGGACACGGCCCGTTGAAGCCCCGGCAACCCTCCAGTCGGTTCTCGCGCTTGCTTGCAGCAGCGAGGTCCCCGGCTAGGGAAGGTGCCAATTCCGTCTCATGGCGAAGTGCGCCATGGGGAAGATGAGGAGAAAGGGCCTCGCCATCATGGCTGCACAGACTGTCGCCACCTCTGTCGATCTCGGACCTGCCACCGGCCTCTCGTGTCGTGAGTGCGGTACCCGTTTCGAGCTCGGACCCATCTTCGCCTGCGTCGAGTGTTTCGGTCCGCTGGAAGTCGCCTACGACCTTCCCACCGGAGACCCCGAAGCGCTGCGCGCCGCGATCGAGGCCGGACCGAACAACATCTGGCGCTACGCCCCCCTGCTGCCCGTCCCCGCGGACGTGGCCTCCAAGCCCAGCCTGAACCCCGGCTTCACCAAGCTCGTGGACGCGGCCAACCTGGCCAAGGAGCTCGGCTTCACCGGCAAGCTGTACGTCAAGGACGACTCCGGCAACCCGACGCACTCCTTCAAGGACCGCGTCGTGGCCATCGCCGTCGAGGCCGCCCGCGCCTTCGGCTTCACCACCCTGTCCTGCTCCTCCACCGGCAACCTGGCCGGCGCCGTCGGCGCCGCGGCCGCCCGGGCCGGCTTCCGCTCCTGCGTGTTCATCCCGCACGACCTGGAGCAGGGCAAGGTCGTCATGGCCGGTGTGTACGGCGGCGACCTCGTCGGCATCGAGGGCAACTACGACGACGTCAACCGCTTCTGCTCCGAGCTCATCGGCGACCCGCTGGGCGAGGGCTGGGGATTCGTCAACGTCAACCTGCGTCCTTACTACGGCGAGGGCTCCAAGACCCTCGCCTACGAGATCTGCGAGCAGCTCGGCTGGCAGCTGCCCGAC
Organism: Streptomyces sp. NPDC059355; assembly: GCF_042752335.1. Classification (NCBI taxonomy): domain Bacteria; kingdom Bacillati; phylum Actinomycetota; class Actinomycetes; order Kitasatosporales; family Streptomycetaceae; genus Streptomyces; species Streptomyces sp. NPDC059355. Next base: position 30,288 of record NZ_JBHYXN010000020.1, read on the forward strand.
CAGATCGTGATCCCGATCGCGTCCGGCTCGCAGCTGACGAAGATCGACAAGGGTCTGCAGGAGCTGATCAAGCTCGGGCTCGTCGAGGACAAGCCGTACAAGATCTTCGGTGCGCAGGCCGAGGGCTGCTCCCCGGTCTCCACGGCCTTCAAGGCCGGCCACGACGTGGTCCGCCCGCAGAAGCCGAACACCATCGCCAAGTCGCTGGCCATCGGCAACCCGGCCGACGGCCCGTACGTCCTGGACATCGCCCGCCGTACGGGCGGCTACGTCGAGGACGTCACCGACGAGCAGGTCGTCGAGGCCATCAAGATCCTCGCGCAGACCGAGGGCATCTTCGCCGAGACCGCGGGCGGTGTGACCGTCGGCGTGACGAAGAAGCTCATCGAGAACGGGCAGCTCGACCCGGCTCTGACCACGGTGGTCCTCAACACCGGTGACGGCCTCAAGACCCTGGAGGCGGTGGCCGCGGACAGCGGGCAGACGGCGACCATCCGCCCGAGCCTGGACGCGTTCCGCGCCGCCGGCCTGGTCTAGGCGGTCCGGCCCTGATCCGCCGGACACCCCCTCCCCCCCTTGAACCCCGGAAAGGCAGTAGCGCCATGAGCGTCAACGTCCGCATCCCCACCATCCTGCGCACCTACACCGGCGGCCAGGCGGAGGTCTCCGCCGAGGGCGCGACCCTCTCCGAGGTCATCGCCTCCCTGGAGGCGAACCACCCGGGCATCTCCGCCCGTGTCCTGGACGACCAGGGCAAGCTGCGCCGCTTCGTGAACGTCTACGTCAACGACGACGACGTGCGCTTCGAGGGCGGTCTGGACGCGGTGACGCCGGACGGCGCGGGCGTCTCGATCATTCCCGCCGTCGCGGGCGGCTGCTGATACGCGAAAGCCCAGAATTACCCCTTCCGGTAAAAGCGGAGGGGGTAATTCTGCTTGGTTGGGCGCGGTAGAGTTGGGGAAGTCCCCTCCGCTGTACTTGCCCGCCGCATATGAGCGGGTCGCGTGATGGTTGACATTGAGTCAATGTGCGAGTGCGGTATGGGGCTTTGGCGAGATATGCCGGGTCCGAGTTGCCCGAGAATCTGCCAACTTTTCACTCTATTTCAATGTATCCCCGTGTCCAGAATTCTCGTCGGATTGACCTGTTGCAGACAGCAGCGGTGCGGATACATTCAGCCCCGGTCGAGGCGTTCCGGCGCAAGTTCTGACCCGGGACCGCGAAGTGCGGTCCTGCGCAAGGGCCAGTAATAGGGGAGTTAGGCATGGCTCAGGGCACCGTCAAGTGGTTCAACGCGGAGAAGGGCTACGGCTTCATCGCGGTCGACGGTGGTGCGGATGTGTTCGTCCACTACAGCGCCATCCAGATGGACGGGTACCGCACCCTTGAAGAGGGTCAGCGGGTCGAGTTCGAGATCTCGCAGGGCCAGAAGGGTCCGCAGGCGGACATGGTCAAGCTCGCCGTCTAGTCCCGGCGCGATCGACCACCGACGCATACACACGAAGGGCCCGCACCTCGGAGGAGGGGTACGGGCCCTTCGTGCTGCCCGCCGCGCCGGGGGCCGGGCGGGGGCGGGGCGTTCACCCAAGCCGCTTGCACTCGGAGGGGTCGAGTGCTAATCATTGGCGTTAGCACTCTCCTGGTGAGAGTGCTACTACACAGGACCGGGTCGGTGAGGCCCGCAGGGTCCGGCGGGAAGGAACCGCCGGGCACGCAGGCCGTCCGTCGCGGGCGCGGGCGCGGTCCGGAGCAATCCAACCCTCCCCATCGTGCCGACGGCGCAGGGGGAACCCCAGTCCTGGAGGACCACTTCAGATGGCCAAGATCATTGCGTTCGACGAGGAGGCCCGGCGCGGTCTCGAGCGCGGGATGAACCAGCTCGCCGACGCCGTCAAGGTCACCCTTGGCCCCAAGGGTCGCAACGTCGTCCTTGAGAAGAAGTGGGGCGCCCCCACGATCACCAACGATGGTGTCTCCATCGCCAAGGAGATCGAGCTCGAGGACCCGTACGAGAAGATCGGCGCCGAGCTGGTCAAGGAAGTCGCCAAGAAGACGGACGACGTCGCGGGCGACGGTACGACCACCGCCACCGTGCTCGCCCAGGCGCTCGTCCGCGAGGGCCTGCGCAACGTGGCCGCCGGCGCCAACCCGATGGCCCTCAAGCGCGGCATCGAGAAGGCCGTCGAGGCCGTCTCCGGCGCCCTGCTGGAGCAGGCGAAGGATGTCGAGACCAAGGAGCAGATCGCTTCCACGGCCTCCATCTCCGCCGCCGACACCCAGATCGGCGAGCTCATCGCCGAGGCCATGGACAAGGTCGGCAAGGAAGGCGTCATCACGGTCGAGGAGTCCCAGACCTTCGGTCTGGAGCTCGAGCTCACCGAGGGCATGCGCTTCGACAAGGGCTACATCTCGGCGTACTTCGCCACCGACATGGAGCGTATGGAGGCGTCGCTCGACGACCCGTACATCCTGATCGTCAACTCGAAGATCGGCTCGGTCAAGGACCTGCTGCCGCTCCTCGAGAAGGTCATGCAGTCCGGCAAGCCGCTGCTGATCATCGCCGAGGACGTCGAGGGCGAGGCCCTGTCGACCCTGGTCGTCAACAAGATCCGCGGCACCTTCAAGTCCGTCGCCGTCAAGGCCCCGGGCTTCGGCGACCGCCGCAAGGCCATGCTCGGCGACATCGCCATCCTCACGGGCGGCACGGTCATCTCCGAGGAGGTCGGCCTCAAGCTCGAGAACGCCGGCCTGGACCTGCTCGGCCGCGCCCGCAAGGTCGTCATCACCAAGGACGAGACCACGATCGTCGACGGCTCCGGTGACAGCGACCAGGTTCAGGGTCGCGTCAACCAGATCCGCGCCGAGATCGAGAACTCCGACTCGGACTACGACCGCGAGAAGCTCCAGGAGCGCCTCGCGAAGCTGGCCGGCGGCGTGGCCGTCATCAAGGCCGGCGCCGCGACCGAGGTGGAGCTCAAGGAGCGCAAGCACCGCATCGAGGACGCCGTTCGCAACGCGAAGGCGGCCGTCGAGGAGGGCATCGTCGCCGGTGGTGGCGTGGCCCTGCTCCAGGCCTCCGCGGTCTTCGAGAAGCTCGAGCTCACGGGTGACGAGGCCACCGGCGCCAACGCCGTGAAGCTCGCCCTGGAGGCCCCGCTCAAGCAGATCGCCGTCAACGGTGGTCTCGAGGGTGGCGTCGTCGTGGAGAAGGTCCGCAACCTGACGGTCGGCTGGGGTCTGAACGCCGCGACCGGCGAGTACGTGGACATGATCGCCGAGGGCATCATCGACCCGGCGAAGGTCACCCGCTCCGCGCTGCAGAACGCGGCGTCGATCGCGGCCCTCTTCCTCACCACCGAGGCCGTCATCGCCGACAAGCCCGAGAAGGCCGGCGCCCCGGCCGGCGGCGGCATGCCGGGCGGTGACATGGACTTCTGATCGGCCCCTGGCTGATCGGCTGTTCTTCGACCGAGGGCGGCACTCCCCACACGGGGGGTGCCGCCCTCGGGCGTTCTCCGGGCCCGTCAGAAGCCGGTGGTGTCGAGTGCGAAGCCGAACGGTTCCGGGAGGGGCAAGGCTTCACCGAAGGCGACGGTCTTGCGGGTTCGGTAACCCTGCGGAGAGGGGTCGGCGAAGCAGGTGATCTCGGAACCCTGCATGTCCACGACCAGGTAGACGGGCACGATCCGGCCGTACACCTCCAGCTTCTCCTCCCAGTCGGCGTCCTTGGTGGACACGGAGGTGAACTCGCCGACGAGGGACAAGGCGGCGCCGTCCGCGTGGCGGCCTTCCTCCTCGAACGCGGCCTCGTCCGCCACGTACAGGTCGGGCCCGTAGCCGCGTTCCACCGACGGGAACCGGAAGAGGAAGGGGGAGGTGTCCGCGAAGTGGCCCTCGGGAAGGTGTGCCTGAAGCTGCTCGCGCAGCACCCGCATGCGACGGGAGTAGCGAAGCTTGGACCACGGTGACACGACGATCTTCCCCCGGATGAGCTCGGCCTTGTAGCCGTCAGGTGTGTCCATCTCCTCGACCGTGCGCAGGAGCGTCTCGAATGTCGGTGGTGCCGCCTGCTCTATCGGTGTGGCCCGTTCGATCATGATCGTCACCGTTGTCTTCCGCGTGGCGTGCTGTGCACGGGGCGTGAGCCCCGTTCCAGGCTAGCGGCGCGAGGGCGGCCGCGCCCGGGTGCCGAGACGGATCACCGCTCAACAGGGCGGTTTGGTTGACTGGGGGGATGAGCGAGCTGTTCGTGAAGATCTGCGGGTTGAAGACGGGGCCGGACGTCGACGTGGCCGTGGCGGCAGGGGCCGATGCCGTCGGGTTCGTCTTCGCCGCCGGGAGCCCCCGTACGATCGGCGCCGCCGCGGCGCGGGAGCTCGCCGCGCTGGTGCCGGACTCGGTGCTGACCGTCGGGGTGTTCCGGGGGCAGCCGGTCGACGAGGTGCGGCGGCTCACCGAGGAGAGCGGCGTACGGGGGGTCCAGCTCCACGGGGACGAGGGGCCCGAGTACTACGGGGCGCTGCGGGCCGAGGGCCGGACCCTGCTGCGGGCCACCGCCGAGCACGTCGAGCGCTGCGGGGAGTACGGCGAGGACCTGCTGCTGCTCGACGCGCCCGACCCCGGCTCCGGCAAGCCGTGGAACTGGGGTTCGGCCGAGTTCTCCGCGCCGGAGGGCCGCTGGCTGCTGGCCGGCGGGCTGACCCCGGGGAACGTCCGGGAGGCCGTGGAGACCACCGGCGCCTGGGGCGTGGACGTGTCCAGCGGGGTGGAGCGGGAGCGCGGGGTGAAGGACCCCGCCCTGATCCGCGCCTTCATCGAGGCCGCCCGGGGCTGACCCCCCGCCGGGCGGGCCGTCGTCAGGCCGCGCGCCAGACCGTCATGTCCGCGGAGATCCAGTCGGACAGGTCGGGCAGACGGTGGACCGACTTGATCTGGATCACGAGCAGCGCGATGTCCCCCGAGGGGTGCCGGACACAGATCTCGGTGCCGGGCGCCACCGCGGCCATCGGGAGCGTGTGCTGGGTGGAGGCCTTCGTGAGGAGGCCGCACGTGTCGAGGTTGCCGGTGCCGGGGGCGGCGTACAGCTGGGTGAGCACGATCGTGTCGCTCGCCAGCTCACAGCTCTTCTTCTCGCAGTCCAGGCGGATGTCCCCGGTGCGGTCCTGCCGCTCGACCGGGTCCTTGATGCCGATCGAGGTCTTCTCGTCCAGCCGGACCTGGGGGTAGGGGACGGCCGCGGGCGGCTTGGAGGCCTTGGGCGTACTCGGCGCGGATCCGCCGGCTCCGGACGCCCCGGCTGCCCCGGTGGCCTTGCCGCCGCTCGGGGTTCCGGAGGACGCGGCCGCGGCCGCGCTCCGTTCGCGCGCCCGGTCCGCCGCGTCCATGACCTTCCAGGCCAGCCCGGTCAACAGGACGGCCGACACCGTCACCACCGCGGCGGCGATCACGGCGGTACGCCGCCTGCGCACCCGCCGCTCCTCCGGCGTGAGCGGCGTCGCCGTCGGCGGCTGCCAGGCCATCGGGGACGGCTGCGGCGGCTGTGACGGCTGTGACGGCTGCGGGTCCAAGGCCCGGGTGTGGACCGAGGTGGGGTGCGGGATCGGAGCCGGGACCACCGGCTCCGGCCCCGCCACCTCCCGCCAGACGGCCGGACCGCCGCCCGCGTCCGCGTCCTTGCCCAGCCGCTGCCTGCACCACGCCAAGATCTCCGCCGGGGTGGCGCGGTCGTCCGGATCGGCTGCCAGGCACCGGGCGATCAGCGGGCGCAGCGACTCCGGCAGCCGGGACAGGTCGGGGTCGGAGTGGACGATCCGGAACAGCACGCTGACGGAGGGGCCGTCTCCGTACAACGGCTCGCCCAGTGCGGCGAACGCCGCCGTCTGGCCGAGTGCGAAGACATCGGTGGCCGCCGTGGTCTCGCCGGCCAGCGCCTGTTCGGGGGCCATGTACTGGGGCGTGCCGATGGCGCTGCCCGTGGCGGTGGGCGAGGTCGTGCCGGACGCCAGCGAGATGCCGAAGTCGATGACCCGCGGTCCGTCGGCGGCCAGCAGTACGTTCGACGGCTTCAGATCGCGGTGCACGATCCCCGCGCCGTGGATGACCTCCAGGGCCTCGGCCACCCCCGCCACCAGCCACAGCACCGCGGGGACCGGCAGCGGTCCGCGCCGGGCCACGGCCTCCGACAGCGAGGGCCCCGGCACGTACACGGTGGCCAGCCAGGGCGGCACCCCGTCCACGTCGGCGTCGATCAGCTCGGCCGTGTACGCGCCCCGGACCCGCCGGGCCGCCTCCACCTCGCGGCGGAACCGGCGCAGGAACGTCGGGTCCTCGGCCAGTTCCGGCCGAACCACCTTGATGGCCACCGGCCGGCCGCCCGGGGTGTGCGACAGGTAGACCCGGCCCATGCCGCCCGCGCCGAGCCGGGCCGCGAGGCGGTAGCCGGCGACGGTCTGCGGATCGTCCTCCCGCAGCGGCTGGAACACCTCGGTCGCGCTGTTCATCGGTCTCCCCCCGACTCCCCCGATCAACCGCTGAGTTGATCGTCCTCACCCTAAGTGGCGGGCGGGGAGGGGGAACGGCCGGGCGCCCGTCAGTCGGCCGAGGCCGTGCCGTCCTGCTCGATGGTCTCGACGCCCGGCAGTGCGTGCAGGGCCACGAGCTGGGCTGGGCTGAGCGGGGCGGCGAAGCCGTGCAGGGTGTGGTCGTAGACGTGGACCGGGGTGGCACCGACCCGCCGCGCCACGTCGGCCGGGTCGAGGTCCCGGCTCACGGTGACGATGTACGTGGGGTGGTCGGCGGGGGCCGCGTACGGGGCCGGTGCGCGCACGGCGGCCGTGGCCGTCGACGCGGGCAGTGCGGAGAAGGCGGCCAGTACGACGACGGCTGCGGGCAGGGCCCGGCTCAGACGGGTGCGCATGGGGTGAGGCCATCACGTACGACGCCGCAGGTCAACGAGGTGCGGGGTGGCGGCGGAGGCACCGGGGCGCACCGGTCGTGCGCTCGCTGGTGTGGGGGCGGGCCGTACGGGTGATCTTGTTGGAGGGTCCCGGGCCGGGACAGCGCGCGGCACGGCCTTGACGGCACAGGGGGATAACCCTTTCTGCAGCTTGTGCGACAGGACGTACGGGTGTGGGCGGCGGGCGATCGGCCGGGCGGGCGGTGGTGGTTCATGACGCGCCGGGGTGGCACCGATGGAAGGGAAGGCCGCCCCCGCAGACGCATTCGTCCTGGCCGGGGCGGCTCATTCATGCCGGTCCTCCGTCCCGCCCCTCAGAGAGTTACTTCCATGCGCCTGCTCGCACGCCTGGCCGCCGCCACCCTCCTCACCGTGCCCGCGGTCGCGGCCGGTACGGCCGCCGCCGACACCCCGGAGCCGACGCCGGTTCCGCTGCACACTTCCGCGAACGCGGTGCCCGGCAAGTACATCGTGACGCTGGAGAAGGGGGTGGACGCGGCGAAGGCCGCGACGAAGCTGGGCCTGAAGCCGACGTTCGTCTACACCTCGGCGATCAACGGCTTTGCCGTCCCGCTGACCCCGCTCCAGCTGCAGATCGTCCGGGTGAGCCTCGGGGTGAAGTCGGTCGAGGAGGACGCCGCGGTCCAGTCCGTGCCGCAGCCGTCCCGGACGCCGGGTACGCGGGCGCCGTCCTCGACGTGGGGCCTGGACCGGATCGACCAGAAGGAGCTGCCGCTCGACAGCACCTTCACCACCCAGGGCAACGGCGCCGGGGTGACCGCGTACATCCTCGACACCGGCATCGACTACGCGCACGACGAGTTCGGAGGGCGTGCCACCTTCGGCTACGACGCCATCGGCGACGGGCGGCTCGGCGCGGACTGCCAGGGTCACGGCACGCACGTCGCGGGCACGGTCGCGGGCAAGACGTACGGGGTCGCGCGCAAGGCGAGCCTGGTCAGCGTCCGCGTGCTCGGCTGCGATGGCAAGGGCACCTGGTCCGGGATCATCGCGGGCATGGACTGGGTGGCGAAGAACGCCAAGCAGCCGGCCGTCATGAACGGCTCCCTGGGCGGGGACCTGTCGCAAGCCGTCAACGACGCGGCCACTGCCCTGTCCGACGCCGGTGTGCTGCCGGTCATCGCGGCGGGCAACTCCGCGAAGGACGCCTGCTCCGTCTCGCCCGCGTCCGCCCAGCGCGTGGTCACGGTCGCGGCGAGCAACCAGTACGACGAGGAGACCTCCTTCTCCAACTGGGGTACCTGCGTCGAGCTCTACGCGCCCGGGGAGGCCATCGTCTCCGCGAAGCTGGGCGGTGGCAGCGTGGCCCTGGACGGCACGTCGATGGCCTCGCCGCACGTCGCCGGTGTCGCCGTCCTCTACAAGCAGGCGCACCCGACCGCGGAGCCGGCGGAGATCGCCGACTTCCTGGAATCGGAGTCCACCAAAGACGTCCTGACCAGCGTCAGCAAGAGCTCGCCCAACAATCTGCTGTTCACCGCCGGTCTCTGACCGCCGGAGGGTCCTGACGAACCAGGCCCGCAGCCCGTTCGGGGATAGGCTGCGGGCCGGGGGGATCATGGACACGCCACTGCCGCTCCCGAAGCGGCTCAGGAACCACGTACGGCTGGCCGCGGCCTGCACCTTCAGCGCGGTCGCGGTGCTGTACGCCGTCCTGTGCGCGAAGTTGACCGCCGTCGACATGACCGACGGCGTGTGCGACTACGGCGGCTGCCCGCGCGGGCTGGATTCGCTGCTGTGGTGGACACTGCTCGCCGGGCTCGCGGCGGGCGGACTGTGGTGGTCGGTCGTGAAGGGCCGCGCCTACCGCTCCGGCATCGGCTGGACCATGGCCGTCGCCGTTGCGCTCTTCGCGCTGTGGCCCGGCTGGCTCGGCTTCTCCTGGCTGCGCGGCCCGCACATGGACCTCTTCTCGTTCCAGGTTCCGGACGGCCCGGGCGCGGCCAAGCCGCTCGGCTCATGGGCGGGGAACCCGGACGCGGGGTTCGTGATCCGGGCCCGTGCGGACGGCGTGACCGGCTACAACGGGGAGGGCCGCCACGGCTGGAGTCTGCCCGCCCCGGCCGGCGGCGCGGTGTGCGCGATGAGTACGGACACCCCCTCCGACATCGGCCTGCTCACCTTGACCACCGCGGGGAGCGGCTGCGGCAACCGCCTGGTCGCGGTGGACGTCACGTCCGGCAAGCAGCTCTGGACCAAGGACGTCCCGAAGCTCGTCGGCAAGCCGTCCGCGGGCGGCTCGCTGGCCGTGACCGCGACCGCGGACGCCGTACTCGCCCACGACCTGGTCACCGGCGGCGAGCTGTGGCGCTTCCCGCTTCCCGCGGGCGCCGCCGCCATGGAGGTCGCCGCCGACGCGGACCGGGTCCTGCTCATGGCCCGGACCGACGCGGGAGTCGAGCTGTTCGCACTCGGCGCCCGCACCGGCGCCGTCGCCTGGCGCTTCCCGATGCCGGTCGGGTACGAGTCCCCGCGCATCGTGTCGGCGTCCCCGGCCGCCGCCGTCGGTGACGGCCGCCTGATGGTGTTCGACGAGGCGGGCCGCGTGCGCGCGCAGTCGCAGGAGCCGTACGTCCCGACCACGGGCGAGACGGAGTGGCTGGTCGTCGGCGACGTGCTGTACGCGTCGGTCCCGGAGCGGGAGAAGCGGGAACTGCTGGCGGCGTTCTCCCTGAAGGACGGCCGGCACCTGTGGACCCGCGCCTTCGAGAACGACTGGCGGGTCCGGGCCCTGGCCGCCGATGGCCGGTACGGGCGGATCGCCGTGGTCACGGAGGGTGCGTACCACCACCTCTGGCACCTCGACCCGCGAACCGGGAAGCCGGACGGAGAGTCGACGGTCCTGCGGGGCCTCAGGCTGGGCGAGTCGTTCGCCCTCCACGGGAGGACGTTCGTCAACCTCGACGACGATGGCCACCTCCCGCCGATCTTCGACGTGGTCTCGACTACCGGTTGGTGAGGGGCTGGGCGTCGAGGGTGATGCCCACGGGGTCGGGGATCTCGACGGCCGCGACGTACGGGAAGGCGGGGTCGAGGCGGTAGGTGTCGCCTTCGGGCTCGCTGTGGACGGTCAGGGTGTCCTGGTCCCGGTCGATGGGAAGGAAGACCGGGATACCGGCTGCGGCGTATCCGTCCCGCTTCTGGCGACGGATCCGCTGGTTGGCGACGGGGTCGCGGGAGGTCACCTCCATCACCATCAGCACCCCTGCGGGAGCGGACCACTCGCCGTGACCGGCGAAAGTCCCGAGGGGCGCCAGAGCGCCGTCCGCCCTCACCCGGCCGGCCCGATCCCGCTCGACCACCAGCCTTCCCCCGATGAATTCGAGCGTTACGGTTTCGGGCGCGCCGTGCTCAAGCGCCTCGAACTCGTCGAGGGTCATCTCCATGTACGGCTCTGTTCAGCCGAGGCTGGTGATGAACGCCGTCCAGGCCGGGCCGTTGAAGGTGAGATGGGGGCCGTCCGGGACCTTGGAGTCCCGGACGGGGACGAGGTCGGGGTGGCCGTCGGCGACTTCGAGGCAGTTGCCGCCGTCGCCGCCGCTGTGGGTGGACTTGCGCCAGGTGGCCATCTCCAGGCAGTCGCCGCCGGTGCCATCGCTGTAGCTGGACTTGCGCCAGGTGGCCGTCGACAGGTCGTACTCACGAGTGCTGGTCATGCTCGTAATCCTCCGCCGCGGACTCGATCACGGCCAGTGATTGAGTGGGTGACAGCGCGCTGGCCGTGAGGAGATCGTAGGTCAGCGAGTGGCGGGTCACGGTGGCGGGATCGTCCAGCAACACGCCTATGGCGTTGCCTTGGACATAGGCGAGCGGGGGAGCAGCCTCGAAAGTCATCAGCTTCAGAGTGCCTCCCATCGAGGAGTGTGCGCCTGCGCTGAACGGCAGTACCTGCACGAAGATCCGCCGCTTGCGGATCAGGGCCGTGATGTGGCGTAGGGCCTCTGCCATCACCGTCCTGCCTCCAACGGTTCTCCGGAGGACAGTCTCGTCAAGAACGCACCACAACAGGGGGGTTGTTGGATCAGATAGCAGCTTGGCGCGGTCCAGACGGTTCGCTACCAGCTCGGCGATGACTTCCTCTGTGGCCGTCGGCTGGTACGCGACGAAGACTTCGCGGGCGTATGCCTCCGTCTGGAGCATCCCCGGCAGCGCCAGGGGGGCGTACTCGCGGATGGTCTTGGCCTCCGCCTCCGCTTCTGCAGCCTCGGCAAAGTGGTTCGGGTACTTGGACTTGGCCAGAGCCCCGCAGTTGCGGGCGAAGAAGCCGCCGGTGCCGAGGATGTCGTCGATCTGTCGGGCGAATTCGATGTGCATCCGCCGCGTGCCGGCTTCGAGCTGGCCGATGAACGAGCCGCTGACGAAGAGAGGTTCGCCCAGCTCGGCCTGGCTGAGGCCCGCACGGTCGCGGGCCACGCGCAGTTCGGCTCCGAGCAGGGCGCGGGGTGACGAGGACGGGTCCAGGTTCTTACCTGCCATGGCAACTCCCCCGGCAACACGTGCCGTTGTTGCGGTTTCCGTGTTGAAAGGCTATCGAGCACGTCGCCACTCTGTGTGTCGAAGCTGAATACTCAGAGTGGAAAGGTGACATGTCATGGTGCTCACGGCCAAGGAGCGGATGCAGGCGGCGGAGGAGGCCGTCCGGCAGCTGAAGGAGTCCCTCGCCGGGGTCGGGGTCACACTTCCCTCGCTGGACGTGGACGGGGTCTCGGCGGCGGGGACGTACGGGCTGCCGTTGATCGACCTCGGCCGCTGCAACGTCACCACCGCGCTCCGGCTGGCCGTCGTCCTGCACGAGAGGGCCCGTCCCGCGTGAACGAGGCCGCCCTGGAGGGGTGCCTCGCGGCCGCGCGGGCGTGGGAGTTCGAGCTGGCCTGGAAGCTGTGCTGGCTGGAGAAGGGGCTGGCAGGGCCCGGGCGGAGGAGGAGAGGGATGGGGCTCCAGGTGCGGGTGGAGCTGCACGAGGCCAGTGGGCTGTGGACGGCGGTCGGCGACGACGGGGAGCGGCGGATCGGCCGGACGGCCGAGACGGCGGACGAGGCGACGGCACTCGTCCACGAGGCGTTCGGGCTGAAGGCGTGGCGGCCGCAGCCGCCTCCGCCACCCGGCTGGCACCGGTTCACGCTGGTCCACTGTCCCGTGGGCCGGGCGCCCGGTTACGCGGACCCGCGCTACGACGCGATCAAGGCCGGACCGCCCGTGGGGTGCTTGCCCGAGGACTTCGACGGGTACTTCGGACTGCGCTGCGAGCGGCCGGGGGCGCGGCTGCTGGATGCCGTCGCCGATCTGTGCGGCGAGATCCGGTCCGGACACGGGCTGCTCATGACCGACCTCGGGATCGAGAAGCTGTGGGAGTGGTCGGCGGACGGGCCGGACGGCTGGGGTGCGGAGATCGTGGGCCAGCTGCTCCTGATGGCCGCCGAGCGGGGCCCGCACCTCGGCTACTCCGTGGACGACCTCGCCCGCTTCCTGGGCGGGGTCGCCTGGGCTGACTGCCCCCCTCAGAGGGCCTCCTCGTGACCAGGCCGCAGGGCGGCCCTGGCGGTATGATGGCATACAGATCTGCCGAATCTGTATGCCTGGAGGGCGCGATGTCACGCACCATGGTGGACCTGGATGATGTACTCCTTGCCGAGGCGGCGGAAATACTGGGGACGACGACCAAGCGGGCGACGATCAACGGAGCACTGGCGGAATTCGTGGCAGCGGCTCGGCGACGACGCTTCGTGGAACTCATGGACGAGGGTGTGTTCGACGACCTGCGCGACCCGGAAGTGATGCGTGAGGCATGGCGGTGAGGTATCTGGTCGACAAGAGCGCGTGGGCCCGGATGCATCTGCCGACCGTCAGGGACAGGCTGATGCCGCTTCTGGAGCGTGGTCTGCTCGCCACATGCGCGGTCGTCGATCTGGAGGTCCTCTACAGCACGCGCAACGCCGAGGACCACGCGCGCGGGCGTTCCGTACGCCGAGGTTTCGAGTGGCTTCCCCTGACCGATGAGATCGGGGAGCGGGCCATCGACGTCCAGGGCCTGCTGGCGCAGAGCGGTGACCATCGGCGCGCCTCACTGGCAGACCTGCTGATCGCGGCCACGGCGGAGCGCCACGGGGCGGTGGTCCTCCACTACGACGCGGACTATGACGGGATCGCAAAAGTCACGGGACAACCGGTGGAGTGGGTCGTGGAACAGGGCTCGGTGCCTTAACGGCGATTCGGCGCGTTGGGCCGTATCACGTCAGTCCGTGCGCAGGCGGGCGTGGAGGTGTTCGTCGTGCCAGCCGTCCGCGTGCAGGAGGGCGCCGCGCATGGTGCCCTCCAGGGGGAAGCCGGCCTTCTCCGCGATGCGGCAGGAGGCCGGGTTGGCCACGGAGTGGGTGATGCGCAGGCGGTGCAGGCCGAGCTCCTCGAAGGCCCAGCGGCCGGCCCGGTCCGTGGCCGCGGCCATCACGCCGCTCCCGCGGGCCGCGGGCAGCAGCCAGTACAGGATCTCGCCGCTCCCGCCCGCCAGATCGAGGTCGGCCAGGCCGATCAGGCCGGCGGCCGGTACGCCGGCGGCGGGGGCGACCGCCCAGATCGCGGCCTTCTCTGCCTCCCAGTTGGCGCGGTAACGCGCGATGCGCTCCTCGGCCCGGGCCTCGGTGAACCGGCCCGTGCGGTTCCAGTGCTGGATGTCCGGGTCCGTGCCGGAGGCGACCAGCGAGGGGGCGTCGTACGGCTCCCAGGGCCGCAGGAGCCACCCGCCCGGGAGGCCGAGCACGGTCCGGGGCAGCGCGCTCATCCGGCCGGGCGGGACGACGGGGGTATCTCCATGCCGGAGAGTATGCCGAGACTCCGGCTCAAGAGCCCAGTGCGTCCTCGATGTTCTGCTGCCAGTACGTGACCGTCAGCGAGCTGTCGTAGTAGACGCCCTTGGCCGGCAGGGACGGGGTGGCGGACGCGCCGCCGCTGCTGTTGGGCGTGCGGCCCTGGAAGACGATCGTGAGCTTCTGTCCGGTCGTTCCGCCCTCGCCGCTGCCGTCGGCCGCCGCCAGCATGGCCGCCGCGTGGCCCGACTGGCCGGGCGCGAGGGACACCACGGCCTGGGGGCGGGTCTCCTGCCGCGGGGCCGGGGCCCACTGCATCTCGTCGAAGCGGAGGACCGGGTAGTACGTCAGGTCGCAGGACTTCGAGCCGGTGTTCTTCACCGAGATCAGCATGTGGTTGAGCGGTCGGGCGACCGGCTGGACGGTCACCTCGGTGTTGGAGCCGTTGCACAGGACGCGGTTGCCCGCGGCGGCGGCCGGGTCCGACGAGCCGCCCTTCGCGTCTCCGGAGCCGGTGCCGGTGCCGGTGCCGGAGCCGGAGCCGGAGCCGGAGCCGGTGCCCTTGCCCGTGCCGGTACCGGTCTGCGTGGAGCCCGGGGCGGGGGTGCCCGGGGCGGGGCTCGTGGCGCCCGTCGGCGAGGGGGTCGCCGTGGCGGAGTCCGAGGCGGTCGCGGCTCCTCCGTCCTTGAGGCCCGTGCCGTTCTGGCACGCGGTGAGGGCGAGCGCGGCGAGGGCGACGGCGGCGGCACCGGCGAGACGTCGGGTCGTACGGGTGGTGCGGAGCGCGGTCATGGCTGATTGCCTTTCATATGGCCCGGCAGGGGCGGCGGTCCGTCGGGACCGGAGCCGGGAGCCGTGTGCTTGGATGACCTCAGCCTGTGCGGTGATCCGTCCCAGCCGCGGCACCCGAGGGGCGATCAGGGACGCTGGGATGCTGGAACAGGCTCTGAGCTGCTGAAACAGCCTGTTGCTGGGATGCGTGACGGGACACGGGGTGGGAGGAACAGTGTCGGAAGACACTGCTGATGCCGGGTTCGCCCGGCTTCTGCGAGAGCTGAAGGACCGGTCCGGGCTCAGCTACGGAACGCTCGCCAAACGGCTGCACATGAGTACGTCGACCTTGCACCGTTACTGCATCGGCGACGTGGTCCCCGCGGACTACGCACCGGTCGAACGGCTCGCCCGCCTCTGCAAGGCATCGCCCGAGGAACTCGTCGAACTGCACCGGGCCTGGGTGCTGGCGGACGCCAACCGCCCGCGCAAGGGCGGTGAGCCGGGCGCCAGAACACCGAGCGCGGAGGCGCCCGCAGAGACGCTTCCGGCGGAGTCGCAGGACCCGGCCGACTCGGCGGACCCGGCCGAGCCGCTTGCCGAGCTTGCCGGTCCTTCCGGTCCGCCCGCGCCGAACGGGCGCCGCCGGATCCGCACGGCCGTCCTCGCGGGGATCGCCGCGGCCGTCGTGGCCGGGGCGGTGGCGCTCACCGTGTATCTGCCGACACGAGACGGCGACGTCCGGGAGCGCCCCGCCGGTGCCGTGTCCCTCGCGGACGGCGCGGGGCAGCGTACGGGCGGCGGGACGACGGGGGCGCCCGAGGCGGCACGGTCGGGAGCCTCGCCCTCGCCCTCGCCCTCGGACTCCGCGCCGGCGGCCGGCACCGCCCCCACCGCCCCCACCGCGAGCCCGTCCCCCGCCGGTCGCGGCGGCGACACCGCGTCCGGTACGCCGGTGAAGGTGACCACCCAGCCCTACACCTGGGAAAACCCGTGCGACCAGCACTATCTGATCGAGAGGCCTCCGGCCCAGGTGGCCCCGCCGCCCCTGGAACGGGACACGCCCGCGTGGGTGGGGGCGGTCGGAGCGGTGTCCGCGGGCAAGCAGTACGTCACGCTGACCCTCCAGGGCACCGGCAAGGACACCGTGGTCCTGGAGAGCCTGACCGTCCGTATGGCGGGCAAGCGTGCGCCGCTCGCCTGGAACGACTACGCCATGGGCTACCCGGGCGTCGGCTGCGGCGCCGGGGTGCCGACGCGCTCCTTCACCGTCGCCCTCGACGCCGTGCGCCCGGCCGTCGTACCCGAGGCGGGGCAGCCGAACTTCCCGTTCAAGGTGAGCGAGTCCGAACCGGAGGTGTTCTACGTCAGGGCCGACGCCTCCGCGTACGACGTGAGCTGGTACCTGGAGCTTGCCTGGTCGAGCGGGTCCCGCCACGGCACCGTCACGATCGACAACAGCGGAAAGCCCTTCCGTACCAGCGGTCACAACGGGCGTCCCGGCTACGAGTTCCCCCTCGGCGGCGACGGCTGGGTCCCGGCGGGAACGACTTCCTGACCGGCCGGACCGCCACGTCGGACGAGGGCGCAGGGTAGGCCCCGCGCCGTCAGGTCATCGCCGGTTCCTTGTCGGCGTCCGCGGTCGGGGCGGCGTCCGCCACGGGCTGCCGGTCGGTGTTGAGGTCCGTCAGCATCTGGCGGGTGAAGCCGAAGAACCAGGTGGCGGCGAAGCCCACCAGGTAGCCGACCGCGAGGCCGCCCGCGTAGACGGCGATGGTGACGCCCGCGCCGGATCCGCCGTCCAGCAGGGGGAACAGGGCCCAGCCCGAGGGGCCGATGGCGGTCGAGCCGAAGGCGACGCCCAGCTGGTTGAAGAGCCCGACGAACGCCCCGCCCGCCGCGCCGCCCACGCAGGCGGTGACGAAGGGGCGCCCGAGCGGCAGCGAGACCCCGTAGATCAGCGGCTCGCCGACGCCCAGGAAACCGGCCGGGAGCGCGGACTTGATGGTGGTGCGCAGGGACCGGTTGCGCGGCAGCCGGCAGTAGACCGCGAGCGCCGCGCCGACCTGGCCCGCGCCCGCCATGGCGAGGATCGGCAGGAGGGCGGTGTGGCCGGTCTGCTCGATGAGGGTGGTGTGGATCGGGATCAGGGCCTGGTGCAGGCCCAGCATCACCAGCGGCAGGAACAGTCCGCCGAGGACCAGCCCCGCGAAGGCGCCGCCGCCGGCGAGCATCCAGGTGGCGAAGGAGCCGATGGCGGTGGCGACCTCACCGGCGAGGAACATCAGGCCGAAGATCGTCACCAGCCCGGAGGTCAGGACGGTGAGGGTGGGGGTGACCAGCGCGTCCACCGACTCCGGCACCCACCTGCGGCACAGCTTCTCCACCCGTACGGCGAGGAACGCGGCGGCCAGCGCCCCGAGGACGCCGCCCTGGCCGGGGGAGAGGTGCTGACCGAAGGCGTCGATCTTCGCGACGCCGGGGAAGACGATGATGGCGGCGACGGCGCCGCCCAGGATCGGCGTGCCGCCGAACTCCTTGGCCGTGTTGTAGCCGACGAAGACCGCGATCAGAGACATGAACCCGGAGGCGATCGCGGCGAGCGCGGGGACCACGGCCGGCAGCCGGCCGGTGTTGAGCAGCACGCCGTTCAGGCCCGCGATGATGCCGCAGCCGATGAGCGCCGGGATCAGCGGGACGAAGACGTTCGCGATCCGGCGCAGGAACAGTTTCACCGGGGTGCTGTTGCGGGCCTTCTGCGCCTGCTTCAACGCGGCGCCCCGGTCGGCCAGTTCCCCGGCGGTGACGGGGGCCGCGGCGGTACGGGGGGAGCGGCCCTCCTCGACCAGTGCCTCGAACTCCGGGGTCACCCGGGCGACCGCCCCCGGCCCGAGCACGATCTGGTACGTGTCGTCCTCGACGACGCCCAGTACCGCGGGCAGCGCCCGCAGCGCCTCGTCGTCGACCAGCGAGCGGTCGTGCAGGGCGATGCGCAGCCGGGTCATGCAGTGCGCGATCGAGCCGATGTTGTCCGGGCCGCCGACCAGGGGGAGGATCGCGGCGGCGGTGGCGCGGTTCTTGTCAGTGGACATGTGGTGATCGCCTTGCGTCGGGGAAACGGGGCAGTCAGCAGGTCAGGGAGCCGAGGCCATGGCCAGGGCCTCGCGGAGGTGGCCGCGCGCGGCCGCGAGCAGTTCGGCGGCCGCCGGGCCGTCCACGCCGCCGAGCAGCACGAGCACGGCCTGCTTGACCTCGCCGCCGGTGGCGTCGAGCGCGGCCTCGATCTCCTCGTCCGGCGCGCCCGTGGCCAGCGCCACGATCCGGCGCGAGCGGGCCCGCAGCTTCTCGTTGGAGGCGCGCAGGTCGACCATCAGGTTCCCGTACGTCTTGCCCAGCCGGATCATGGTGATGGTCGAGACGAGGTTCAGTACGAGCTTCTGCGCGGTGCCGGCCTTCAGGCGGGTGGACCCGGTCAGCAGCTCGGGCCCGACGACGACCTCGATGCCGTGCTCGGCGGCCGCGGCCAGAGCCGAGCCGGCGTTGCAGGAGAGGCCGACGGTCAGCGCCCCGCGCGTACGGGCGAACTCGACGGCGCCGATCGCGTACGGGGTGCGGCCGGAGGCGGAGACGCCGATGACGGTGTCGTCCGGTCCGATGTCCAGGGCGGCCAGGTCTGCGGCGGCCTGCTCCTTCGAGTCCTCGGCGCCCTCGACGGACCGGACCATGGCGCCGGGCCCGCCCGCGATCAGGCCCACGACCTGCGCCGGGTCGGTGTTGAAGGTGGGCGGGCACTCGCTGGCGTCCAGGACGCCCATGCGGCCGGCCGTGCCGGCGCCCGCGTACACGAGCCGCCCGCCACGGGCCATCCGCAGAGCGATGGCGTCGATCGCGGCGGCGATCCGCGGCAGCTGCGCGGCGACGGCGGCCGGGACGCCGGCGTCCTCGGCGTTCATGGTGCGGGCGATGTCCAGGGTGGACAGCCGGTCGATCTCGGCGAGTTCGGGGCGGAAGGCCTCGGTGGTCAGGGTGTCGAGCTGGGCGCGGAGTGCGGCGTACGAGCCGTCGGCGTACGGGCCGGTCATGGGCGGGGGCTCCTGGCGGATCGGCGGGGGGCGAGCGCCTCGTACGAGGCGGCGAGCGCGGGGGCGGCACTCTCGTACGTCCGCTGCGCGACGGCGACGAACAGGCAGTCGACGACGAGGAGTTGGCTGGTCCGGCTGGACATGGCGGCCGGGCGCAGCCGGGTCTCGCGGGCGGCGGAGGTGGCCAGTACGAGGTCGGCGTAGTGGGAGACGGGGGCGTTCGGCCGGCCGGTGAGCGCGATGGTGGTGGCGCCGCGCTCGAAGGCCGTACGGAGGGGGTCGATCACGTCGCCGGTGGCGCCGGAGTGGGTGATCGCGACGGCGGCGTCGCCGGGGCGCAGCTGGACTGCGCCGGTGACGGCCAGGTGGGGGTCGCCGTGGGCGTGGGCGACGAGGCCGATGCGCAGCAGCTTCTGGGCGAGGTCCTGGCCGACGAGTGCGGAGGCGCCGACGCCGTAGATGTCGATCCGGCGGGCGGTCGCCAGTGCGGTGACGGCGGCGGCGAGCGCGGTCAGGTCGAGTCCGGCGGCGGTGTCGGCGAGGGTCTGGGCCTCCTCGTGGGCCAGTTTGGCGACGACGTCGGCGAGGGGGTCGTCGACGGCTATGTCGGCGGCGAGGGCGGGGGCCGCGCCGGATTCCTGCTGCGCGGCGAGCGCGGCGAGGGCGAGGCGCAGGTCGCGGTAGCCGGGGTAGCCGAGGAGGCGGGCGGCGCGGACGACGGTGGCCTCGCTGGTGCCGGTGCGTGCGGCGAGCGCGCCGACGGTGAGGCGGGAGCAGCCGGCGGGGTCGGCGGCGACGGTTTCGGCGACGGCCCGGACGGAGCGGGTCATGGAGGGGTCGAGCGCCCGGATCCGGGCCCGCAGGGCGCCGGGGGCGGGGGCATCGGCGGCCGGGGCCGGGGTGCTGGAAGTTTCCTTCACGTCGCCGCTCACACCTGAAAGCTATTTTCGGCCGTGGGGGCCGTCAAGGCGCCATGAGCCGCTGTGACGAAATGACCTTCGTCAGCGTGGGCCATACGGGTCCACAATGGGCGCATGGACCACGCGACCCCCCTGGAACAGGCGCTGCACGTCGCCCGTGCACTTGTTCTCGCCGATCTCGCTGCCGGCGAGGTCGCCGACGCCGATGTCGTCTCCCTCGTCGAGGACTCGGTCACGCACCGCCGGTGGTGGGTGGAGCAGTGGCCCGAGGGGGTCGACTACCTCTCCGGACTCGTCGCCCAGGACGTGCAGGACGCGCTGCTGGAGAAGTACGGGCGCTGGCCGCTGTGCCCGGTCTGCTCGCACGGCGATCCGCACGCGCTGGACGTGGAGCCGGAGTTGGGGCCGGACCCGCACTGGGTGTGCGGCAAGGCCGGGGTGAAGGTCGCCGCGGTGGGAGCCCTCGGCCCCGTGTTCGGCGCCGGCCGGTGAGCCGCCGGTGACGCTCTACATCGATCCGCCGACCTGGCCGGGCCACGGCCGCATGTGGTCGCACCTGGTGAGCGACGTCTCGTACGAGGAACTGCACGCCTTCGCGGCGTCGGTCGGCTGTCCGGCGAAGGCGTTCGAGCGGGACCACTACGACGTGCCGTCGCACCGCTACGCGGACGCGGTGGGCGCGGGCGCGGTGGAGATCGGCAGCAAGGAACTGGTCCGCCGCCTGACGGCCGCGGGCCTGCGCCGCCCGAAGGGCCGCCCGGCGGCGTAGCGCCCGGCAGGGCGGGGTCAGCGGGTGGCGGCCGGCTCGGCTGCGGCCGGGGCCGAGGAGGCGATCACGCGGGTCGGGGGCTGGGGCGCGCGGGTGTGCAGGCGCAGGGCGACCGCGCCCAGGGCGATGGCCGTCACCGTCATCGCCGCGCCCGCCCAGGCGGGGGCGGCGAAGCCGCGGCCGGCGTCGATGACCGTGCCGCCGAGCCAGGGGCCGCCCGTGTTGCCCAGGTTGAACGCGGCCGTCGTGGTGGCTCCGGCCAGGGTCGGGGCGGCGCCCGCCACGTTGAACATGCGGGCGTTGAGGGCCGGCGCCGTGGCGAACGCCGAGACGCCGATCAGGAACGACAGTCCCACCGCTGCCGCCGCCGAGGACGCGAACAGGGCCAGCGCGACGAGGAAGACCGTCGAGGCGGTGATCCCCCACAGCATCACGCCGAACAGGTGCGCGTCCGCGATCCGCCCACCGATCGTCGTGCCGACGAGCGCGCCGATCCCGAACAGCGCGAGCACCCACGGCACCCAGCCGGCGTCCAGTCCGGCGACATCCGTGAGCAGCGGCGACAGGTAGCTGAAGGCGCAGAAGACCCCGCCCGCGGCCAGCGCCGTGACGCCGATCGACAGCCACACCTGGCGGTCGCGGTAGATGCGCAGCTCCCGCGCGAGGGTGGGGCGTACGGCGGGCCGCGGGATGTCCGGGATCAGCGTCAGGATGCCGGCGAGGGCGACCGCCGAGGCCGCGCCGACCGACCAGAACGCGGACCGCCAGCCCAGGTGCTCCCCGAGGAAGGCGCCGGCGGGGACGCCGAGGACGTTGGCGATGGACAGGCCGCCGATCATGACGGCCATGGCGCGGGCCCGCTGGTCCGTCTCCACCATCGCGATGGCGACGGCGGCGCCGACCGCCCAGAAGCCGGCGCAGGCGAGCGCGGAGACGACGCGGGAGGCGAAGAGGAGCTCGTACGAGGGGGCCAGCGCGCCCGCGACCTGCCCGAGGCCGAAGAGGCTGATGAGGGCAATGAGGGTGGTGCGGCGCGGGAGCCGCAGGGTGGCCACCGCCAGCAGCGGCGCCCCGACGACCATGCCGATCGCGAAGGCCGATATCAGCAGGCCGGCCTGCGGGATGGTGACGTCCATGTCCTGCGCGATGGGCGGCAGCAGCCCCGAGAGCATGAACTCGCTGGTCCCGAGCGCGAACACGGACAGGCCGAGGACGTAGACGGCGACGGGCATGCGGGAGCGTGCTGCGGCGGAGGGCATGCTCTGCACAAACCGCCGCGAAGCGGATCTCATTCCCGGGCGGCGGGACCGGTGCTCAGATCGGCGAGCTCGGCGGCCAGGTTGCGGCGGGCCGGGGCCTCCCAGTGCGCGGTCCCGTACGGGGTGCGGAAGAGCCGGGGCAGGCCGATCAGCTGGCGCAGTACGGCGGCCCGGCCGGCGCGGAAGGCTTCCTCGGGGACGAAGCCGTACTCGGCGCGGACGGCGGCGACGTACGCCGCGTACGCGTCGGGCGCGCCCGCGAGCACGGCCAGGTCGGCGTCGCAGAGCACCTCGCCGTTGGTGTCGCCGGGGGCGGGGTCGTGGGTGACGGTGAGCCGGACCAGCCGGGCCACCTCGGCGGTGCGGGCAGCGTCGATGCCGAGCTCGGGCAGGGCGCGCTCGGCGAGGGCGGCGCTGCGCTCCTCGTTCTCGGAGCGGTCGGGGCGGTAGACGGCGTCGTGGAACCAGGCGGCGAGCTCGACGGCGGCGGGGTCGGCGGCGTGCGCGGCGAGCACGTCCATCCGCGCGAGTACGTCGGCCAGGTGCGCGGTGGTGTGGTACCGGCGCTGGGGCTCCGCCCAGGCGGCGAGGAGCCGGTCGGCGTACGGGTCGGGATCGTGTCCGGCGGCCGCGCCGGCCGCGGTGGTGGTCGCGTGCCAGCGGGCGCGGAGCGGGGCGGTGTCCATGCGGTCCATGCGCACATTGTGCGGGTGGCGTGATTGTGCTGGTGGAGGGTGGGCGGAGGCCCGTACTCTGGATATTGGACTAGACCTATTTTCCATACCAGCAGCTTTCCGGAGGAGTGGGGCCCAATGAGCAACCGTGCAGTCCTGGAGGTGATCGCCCTCGACGCGGAGGACGCGGTCGCGGCCCAGGAGGGTGGGGCGGACCGCCTCGAACTGGTCACCGACATGGCCGCCGACGGGCTCACCCCGCCGCGCGAGACCTTCGCGGCGATCAGGGCGGCGGTCGACATCCCGCTGCGCGTGATGCTCCGTACGGCCGACGGCTTCGCGGCGGGCTCGGCCGCGGACGTGGAGCTGCTGGCCGCGCGGGCGCGGGCGCTGAGGGCGGAGGGGGCGGACGAGTTCGTCCTCGGGTTCCTGGCCCCGGACGGCAGCCCGGACCTGGCCGCGATCGAGGCGGTCGTGGCGGAGCTGGGCGGCTGCAAGTGGACCTTCCACCGGGCCATCGACCGGGCCGCGGACCGGGACCAGCTGCGCAAGGCGCTCGCGGAGCTGCCGGAGTCCGCCGCGCCGGACACGTACCTGACGGCGGGATCGGCGACCGGGGTCGACGCGGGGCTGCCGGTGCTGCTGGCCGAGGCGGCGCGGCGGGGCGAGCCGGGGTACACGGCGCAGATCCTGGTGGGCGGCGGGCTGACGCTGTCCCACCTGCCGGCGCTGCGGGCCGCCGGGATCGACGCGTTCCACATCGGCGGCGCGGCCCGGCCCGACGGCTGGACGGGCCCGGTCTCGGCCTCGGCGGTGGCCGACTGGCGGGCCGCACTGGCGTAGGCGTACCGCCGGCCCCGCCCCGCACCGCACCGCCGGCGGGCCGGCCCCGCACCGGCGGCGGGCGGTACGGCCGGCGGCCGGTGCCCCGGGCGGGCGCCGGCCGCCGTACGCGCTCACACCCCGGCGAGGGCCCCGGGCAGCGGGTCCGCGTACAGGGCCGTCAGGCCCGAGACCGCGCGGGTGAGGCAGACGTAAAGGCGCCGCAGGCCCGTGCGCTCGTCCGGCTCGCCCGCCACGATCGCGGCGGGCTCGTCCAGGACCACGTAGTCGTACTCCAGGCCCTTCGCCAGCGAGGCCGGGACCAGGGTCAGGCGCGAGTGCGCCGTCGTCTCCTCGCCGGGCGCGAGGTACGCCGTCCCCGCCGCCTCCAGCGCCTTCGCCAGCTCCGGGATCCGGGCGTCCGCCGCGATCAGGCCGACCGAGCCCTCGTGGCCGAGCGAGACGCGGCAGGCCTCGATCACCGAGGCGGTCAGGTCCGAGGGATCAGCCGCCAGCGCGACGACCAGCGAGCCCGGCGTCTCACGCACCGAGGAGACCGGGGCCAGCCCCGGCGAGATCGACGGCAGCAGCCGCGAGGCGTACGCGATCACCTCGCGCGGCACGCGGAAGCCGGCCGTCAGCTCCTCCAGCACCGCCTCCGGCTTGCCCAGGTGCGCCAGCGCCTCGTCCCAGCTGCGCGTGGCCCACGGGGTCGTGCCCTGCGCGAGGTCGCCCAGGACCGTGGCCGAGCCGGTCGTACAGCGCCGCCCGACCGCCCGGTACTGCATCGGCGACAGGTCCTGCGCCTCGTCGAGGACGACGTGGCCCAGCGAGTGCGTGCGCTCCACGAGGTCCGCCGCCTCGTCGATCAGGACCAGGTCGGCCGCCGACCACTTCGCCGACTTCACGCTGCGGAAGGGCTTGGCCCACAGCAGCAGCCGCTGCTCCTCGTCCGAGAGCACCCCCTGCGCGTGCTCCGCCAGGAACTCCGCGTCCGACAGCAGGCGCAGCACCAGCTTGGCCGGGTCCACGGCCGGCCACACCGCCTTGACCGCCGCCTTCACGGCGGCGCTCCGTGCCACCGCGTCCTGGACGCGGTCGTCCGGCGCCTCGCCCGCCTGCTCCATCCGCACGAGCACGGTGTGCGCGATCCGCTGCGGCAGCGCGTCGCGGGCGGCGCCGTAGCGGATCTCCCGGTCGAGGAGTTCGGTCACGATCTCCGCCAGCTCGTACGCCGGCACCCGCCACCGGCGCGAACCGCGCACCACCATCAGCGGCTCGGAGGGCGGGGTGACGTGCGAGCGGACCGCGCGGCGCAGCACCTCCGCCATGCGGGCGTCGCCCTTGACCACGGCGGCCGCGGCGGCGTCGGCGCCGCGGATCTCCAGGCCGTCGCGGGAGACGAGGTCCTCCACGGTGGCCTGCTTGACCTCCAGCTCGCCGAGGGCCGGGAGGACCTGCTCGATGTACTGCAGGAAGGAACGGTTCGGCCCGATGACGAGCGTTCCGGTGCGGGCGAGCCGCTCGCGGTGGGCGTACAGCAGGTACGCGACGCGGTGCAGGCCGACCGCCGTCTTGCCGGTGCCGGGGCCGCCCTGCACGCAGACGGACCCGGACAGGCCGGAGCGGACGATCTCGTCCTGCTCGGGCTGGATCGTCGCGACGATGTCGCGCATGGGGCCGACGCGCGGGCGCTCGATCTCCTGCTGGAGCAGCTTGCTGACGGCGGCCGCCTCAGAGGGGTCGGAGAGGTGCTCGTCCTCGTACGCGGTCAGCTCGCCGCCGGTGTAGCCGAAGCGGCGGCGCAGGGCGATGTCCTGCGGATCGTTCTTGGAGGCGCGGTAGAACGGCTGGGAGACCGGCGCGCGCCAGTCGATCACCATCGGATCGCCGTCGGCGTCGTGGACGTGGCGGCGGCCGATGTAGAACTGCTCGCCCTCCGCGCCTTCGGCGAGGTCCGCGCCGGGTGCGTGCAGGTAGTTGAGGCGGCCGAAGAAGAGCGGGGTGTGCGCGAGGTCGGCGAGGGCCTTGATCCGGTCGTCGATCTGGGCCTGGAGGACGATCGCGTTGACCCAGTTCGCCGTGACGTCACGGATGTCGAGGGCCTCGACGTCCTCGCGCATGGCGCGCAGGGCGGAGCGGGAGGCGGTGAGGTGGGCCTGCTCGCGGGCGAGGGGGTGGTGGGCGCCGGAGCCGCTGTCGCTGTCGTCGTCGATGCCGGTTTCGGGGGCGTGCGCGGACACGGAAATGCCTCCAGCTGCTGATCGGTACGGAACGATGCCCGCCGGTTTCCGTCCGGCGGGCGGCTCTCCCCGAAACGGCGGCGGGAGGCGGCAAGAGCGGAGATTGTAGTCAGTGCGCAGACGCGGCGCGAGCGGATTCACCGGCGGGAGGTCCCTCGGCAGGGGTAGGCCCGTCCGGGTGTCATACCGGGGAGTGTCAGACCTCGGGCAGAGCCACTAGGGGACGGCATGGGCCGGGAGGAGGAGGCGGGAGGGCCTGCGATTCCACCCGGAGACCGATGTGATATTCGGGACGAAAATGCACCATGGATACATGAGCACCGCAACCTTCACCCCGATCCGGGGCGGCCGCCCTAGCGGCGCCACCGCCACCTCCGACTCCCGCCCCCGGCACCTGGTGGGCAACGCCCTGCGGGCCGCGAAGGTCTTCGCCTCCGCGGCCGTGAGCGTGGTCGTGCTGGGCGAGTACGCCGAGGACGCGGGCGTCATACGCCGCTGACCCGCAGCCCCCGCCCCGCCCCGGGCCTGCCGTACGACCGCACGGGCCGGGTGGCGGGCTGGCCGGATAGCGGCGGGGCGCCCACGGTGATCCACTAGGGTCACGCGCGTGACCCGGAGTCTCCATTCCAGCCCCCCGACGTCGCCCCTGGTCGGCGTGCTGGTCACGGGCTCGCTCCTCGTGCTCGGCGTGCTCTGCATCGTGGTGCGGATCCCGATCGCCGACGGCCTCGCCGCCGGTTTCAGCGCCGCGGAGTGGCGCCCTCCCGCGGCGTACCCGCCCTTCGCGGCGATCCTGTTCACCCCGGCCGCCTGGCTGCCCGCCGGCGTCCTGAAGGCCGTCTTCGTGCTCGGCAACGCGGTCCTGCTCGCCCTGCTGATCCTGATGTCCTGCCGCCTCGCGGGACTGCGGGCCCGGCCCGGGGCCGTCCTGGGGGCCACCATCGCCGGGCTGTGGGTGGAGCCGCTGTTCCAGAGCCTGCTCGCCGGGCAGATCAACCTGGCGCTGACCTGCCTGGTCCTGTGGGACCTGCGCCGGCCCCGCGGCGCCCTCGGCAAGGGCTTCGCGCTGGGCACGGCCGCCGGGATCACCCTGACCCCGGCGCTGCTCATCCCGTACCTGCTGCTGACCGGCCGCATCCGGGCCGCTCTGACGGCTTCGGGCGCCCTCGCCGGGACCGCCCTGCTCGGGCTGCTGGTGCTCCCGCGGGACTCCGCCGCCTTCTGGTCCCGGCACCTGCCCGCCCCGGGCCGGGCGCTGCTGTCGGACTGGCCGCACCTGTGGGTCTGGGCCGTCCCGCTCCTCGCCCTCCTGGCCCGGGCGGCGGCCCGCCGCCGCCCGGAGCCGCGGCCGGGCCTCGTCCTGTTCCCGCTCCCGGTCCGCAGCTCACCCCTCGGGCAGCAGGATGTCCGCGTCGTCGAAGATCCGCGGCCCGGCCACGACGGGTGAGGCGAGCCGGGTCTCACGGCCGGAAAGCCGGTCAGCCGGTCAGTCCGTCGGGCCGTCGGTCGTCAGGAGCTCGTCGGCGTCCATGATGCGGTAGGCGTAGCCCTGTTCGGCCAGGAAGCGCTGGCGGTGGGCGGCGAAGTCCTGGTCGATCGTGTCGCGCGCGACGACCGAGTAGAACCGCGCCTCGTGGCCGTCCGCCTTCGGGCGCAGTACGCGGCCCAGCCGCTGGGCCTCCTCCTGGCGGGAGCCGAACGTACCGGACACCTGGATCGCGACCGTGGCCTCGGGCAGGTCGATCGAGAAGTTCGCGACCTTCGACACCACCAGCACGCTGATCTCGCCCTCGCGGAAGGCGTCGAAGAGCTTCTCCCGCTGCGCGTTCGAGGTCTCGCCCTTGATGACGGGCGCGTCCAGGTGCTCGCCGAGCTCGTCGAGCTGGTCGATGTACTGACCGATGACCAGCGTCTGCTCGCCCTTGTGCTTGGCGACGAGCGCCTCGGTGACCTTCCGCTTCGTCGCCGTCGTCGCGCAGAAGCGGTACTTCTCCTCCGTCTCGGCGGTCGCGTACGCCAGCCGCTCGCTCTCGGTCAGGTTCACCCGGACCTCGACGCAGTCCGCCGGCGCGATGTAGCCCTGCGCCTCGATCTCCTTCCACGGCGCGTCGAACCGCTTCGGGCCGATCAGCGAGAACACGTCCGACTCGCGGCCGTCCTCGCGGACCAGGGTCGCGGTCAGGCCGAGCCGCCGCCGGGCCTGGAGGTCGGCGGTGAACTTGAACACCGGCGCCGGCAGCAGGTGCACCTCGTCGTAGAGGATCAGGCCCCAGTCCCGGGAGTCGAACAGCTCCAGGTGCGGGTAGACGCCCTTCCGCTTCGTCGTCAGGACCTGGTACGTGGCGATCGTGACCGGCCGGATCTCCTTGCGGGTGCCGGAGTACTCGCCGATCTCCTCCTCCGTCAGCGAGGTCCGCTTGACCAGCTCGTGCTTCCACTGGCGGGCCGAGACGGTGTTCGTGACCAGGATCAGTGTCGTCGCCTTGGCCATCGCCATGGCCCCGGCGCCGACCAGCGTCTTTCCGGCGCCGCAGGGCAGCACGACCACGCCCGAGCCGCCGTGCCAGAAGCCCTCGACGGCCTGCTGCTGGTACGGCCGCAGCGCCCAGCCGTCCTCGACGAGGTCGATGGCGTGCGCCTCGCCGTCGACGTACCCGGCGAGGTCCTCGGCCGGCCAGCCCAGCTTCAGCAGGGTCTGCTTGATCTGCCCGCGCTCGGAGGGGTGCACGGCGACGGTGTCGGGGTCGAGCCGGGCGCCGACGAGCGGGGCGATCCGCTTGGAGCGCAGGATCTCCTCCAGCACGGGCCGGTCGGTGCTGGTCAGGACCAGCCCGTGCACGGGGTGTTTGGAGAGGGTGAGGCGGCCGTAGCGCGCCATGGTCTCGGCGACGTCGACGAGCAGCGCGTGCGGGACGGGGTAGCGGGAGAACTCGACGAGCGCGTCGACGACCTGCTCGGCGTCGTGCCCCGCGGCCCGCGCGTTCCACAGCCCGAGCGGGGTGATCCGGTACGTGTGGATGTGCTCGGGGGCCCGCTCGAGCTCGGCGAAGGGGGCGATGGCCCGCCGCGCCGCCCCGGCGAGCTCGTGGTCGACCTCGAGAAGCAGTGTCTTGTCGCTCTGGACGATGAGAGGCCCGTTCACCAAACGTCCCTTTCCTGCGGGGGGTGGCCGCCCGGGCGCGGACGGCCAAACCTCCAGTCTGCCGCATCCGCCCGGTGGGGGGACAGCCATGGCCGCAGCGCCGCGTACGAGCCGCCGCGCGGCCGCCGCTCACCGCACGACGGGACCGGACGGCGGGGACCACGGGCAGCGCCTCCGCCGAGCTCCGTCTCCCGTCGGCCAGGGGCCAAGCCCGTTGCCGGTGCGCCGCTGCGGGAGAACGCACCCTTTCACGGCCCATGACGACCGCCGACGCGCCCGACACAGCGGAACACGCTGAGCCCGACGTGGTTCACGGCGTCTGCGGGCGCGCTGAAGCGCGCTTCGAGCCCCTCCAGGGGACCGAGCCGGGCCAGGTGCTCCAGGGTGATCCCGATCCGTGTGGAGACGGTCAGCGCGGCTGCCTCGACCTCCTCGCGCTGCCGGCTGGTCTCGCCGTCGGGGTCCCCGATCAGGAAACGCACCCGGCACCCGCTCTCGGCCTTCCGACGGACGAGGCCCGCGAAGTCGGGGACCTGCGTCCAGAAGAAGTAGTTGGTGTACCCGCCGAGGAAGATGTCCCGCGTCGCGTCGCGGGCCAGCCGTGCCCACGTGGTGGAAGGGCAGGCGGATCGGTAGGGGTACGAGCTGACCAGCTCGCGGTCGTGACCGACCTTGACTCGCGTGGTGACTGCCTCGGGCCAGATCATCCCGATAGGGCTGGCAACCATGGCGTCGTCGGCAGACCGTGAGCGGAAGGCAAGCCAATGGTGCGAAACAGTCCCCCTGACGCACGTCAGGGGGAGTACCTCACCTACGCGCCGCAGGGCGAGCAGTGTCCTGCGTGCCGGAGGGCCATCGAGTCCTTGGAACTGGTGGAGAGGGGAACGCTGGAACGAGCGCCGGCGCCGGCGGTCGTCGTTTACCGCCACATCAAGTGCCCGCTGGAGTCCGGGTGACGGCGCGAGATGACGCGCGCGAGCCGGCGCCCGTCCGTGGCGGAAATCCACGCGACGGGGGGCGGGGCGGTTCGTAAGGTCGGGGGATGGATGATCGACGTTCTTTGGTGCCGGACGGGTTCGACGTGCCGCTCACGTTCGCCGGCGACGGGTTTCGGTTGGAGCCCTTGGGGGAGCGGCACAATGCGCGCGATCTCGCTGCCTGGAGCGGGAGCATCGCGCACGTGCGGGCCACGCCCGGGTTTCAGGGGCGTGGGTGGCCGCCCGCCGAGGGGATGTCGGCCGAGGCGAATCTGGCCGATCTGGCGCGGCACGCACGGGATTTCGCGGACCGGAAGGGGTTCACGTACAGCGTCCTGGACGGTGACGAGGTCGTCGGCTGCCTCTACATCTACCCGGGGCACGAGGCGCCGGAGCGGGTGAGCGTCAGCTCCTGGGTGCGGGAGGACCGGGCCCCGCTCGACAAGGTGCTGTACGAGGCCGTGACGCACTGGCTCCGTGCCGTGTGGCCGTTCGACGCGCAGCTCGTCGACTATGCCGCTCGGTGAGCACGGCGAAGGGGCCCGGCACTTGGTGTGCCGGGCCCCTTCGCCGTGGTGCGGGTGATCAGGCGCGCGTCGCGCGGCGGCGGGCGCCGAACCAGGTGGCGGC
This sequence comes from Streptomyces sp. NPDC059355, assembly GCF_042752335.1. Taxonomy (NCBI): domain Bacteria; kingdom Bacillati; phylum Actinomycetota; class Actinomycetes; order Kitasatosporales; family Streptomycetaceae; genus Streptomyces; species Streptomyces sp. NPDC059355. The sequence goes on from NZ_JBHYXN010000020.1 coordinate 60,353, forward strand.
ACCGCCGAGGCCGACGAGGACGGCGGCCAGGCCGGAGTACAGGCCGGTGTTCGAGTCGGCGCCGGTCTGGGCCAGGGAGCCCGTGGCGCCGGTGGCCTTGGTGTTGGTGTTGCTGTTCGCGGCGACGACCGCGGTCGCGGAGGCCGAGGCGGACGGCGACGGGCTCGTGGACGGCTGCGTGGTGGCGGACTTGCTCGGGGTCGGCGAGGGCGACGTGGTCGTGGTGGCCGGGGCGAGCTGGAACTTCGTCTCGTTGCCCGCGAACTCGTAGGTGTTGCCCTCGGCCAGGCCGACGCCGGCCTGCAGGGTGACGTCGGTGGCCTTCTTGAAGTCCGTGTTCGGGCCCAGCGAAGTCCGCAGGTGCACGATGCGCTCGCCGGCGGCGGCGCTGAAGCCCTTCGGGATCGTCGGCAGGTCGAAGTTGTACGGGTCGGAGGTGTTCACACCCTGCCACTTGCCGTCGACCAGCATCTCCAGCTGGAGGTTGGGCACCTTGACGTTGGAGCCGAAGTTCACGCCCACCGACGTGCGCAGCGCCGTGCCGAACTCGCCGTCGCCGGTGAGCCGGTAGCTCAGGTCCATCTCCCGGCACTGGAGCGCCGGGACGCCCTTGCAGTCTCCGACGTTCTTGAACGCGGTCTCCAGCTTGCCCTTCTTGACCGACGGGTCCGTCTTGAAGGTCAGGGCGGCGGTGCCGTCGTCCGCGACCTCGCCCGAGTAGCTCGTGGCCGTCAGCGTGAAGTCACCGTTGGTGGTCGGGTAGCTCTTGCCGAGGCCGATCGTGACCTTCCAGGTCAGCTTGGAGCCCGCCGGGATCTCGAAGCCCTCGCCGCCCGTCTTGCCCGCCGGGTGGAACATGCCCTGCCACTCGCCGTCCTGCTGTCCGATGGAGGACTCGGTCGCCGGCGCGGTCACGCCCTCGACCTTGAAGACGACGTCGCTCTGCTGGAGCGGGCTCGCGCCTGCGCCCTGCAGGAGCAGCCAGGGGTGGAACGAGCTGGGCTTGTCCGCGGGGTTGGAGACCGTCAGCTCGAAGGTCTCCGTCGCGCCGCCCCGGGTCAGCGGGCCGCTCGGTGCGGGGGCGCCCATCGTGATCTTCAGCGCGTGCGGGTTCTCGGCGGCCGGAGCGGCGTACGCCGACAGCGGCATCAGGACGGTACCGGCGACGGCGGCGACGACGGCGGTGGCGGCCGCGGAGCGGAGGTTGCGGCGGGTGGCGGTGCGAGCGGACATGGTGGACTCCCCCCAAGGAATCACGAAGGCAGGCGAGCAGCGCAGAGCGGTGGCGGCCGGCAGGGCAGACGGAAGAGGACGTGCGAGGTGCCGCGGCAGAGCGCCGGTGGCGGGTGGTGCGGGGTTCTCGCTCCGGCGCCGGTTCGACTTCCTCGGCCGCTTGCTGCGATGAACTGATCTTCACACATCGTGGATCACCAATCCATCGCCCGTCTGTCACCGCTCTGCAACAGGGACCGGAGGGCCTTCCACCCCATCTGAGCTGCGAAAACGATGCCTCGCATTCCGCTTTTCGGATCGCGGTCTGGCTATGCGCCCAGGTGCTCCAACGGCCCCGCCGGATACGGGGTCTCCACCGGCAGCAGCGCCCGCGCCGCGGCCTCGTCCCCCGAGCGGACCAGGCCGTGGATCCTCCGGGCCAGCGGGGTCACGTCGCGGATGGAGACCGTCCACTCGTCGGCGTACGCGCGCGAGGCCGGCCCGGACAGGCCCAGCTGGAGCGAGCGGTGGGCCAGCGGGTTCAGGTGCAGGTCGCGCTCCGGGTCCCACTGGACGCGGGCGGGGGAGTCGCGCAGGGCCCGCTGCCAGGCCTCGTGGTCGGCGTGGGTGCCGCGTTCGTAGTGGGACAGGCAGGCGTGGCGCAGCGCGTGGTCGAAGCCCTCGCGGGTGATCTCGACGGCCAGCACCGTCTCCTGGTCGGCCTTGGCGGCCCAGCCGCAGCGGTACATCATCCACAGGAACGACGGCTTGATCCACGTCATCCGCTCCCGCTTCCAGGCGGGCGGGAACCGGCCGTCGCGCGCCGCGGGCAGCCCCAGTGAGGGCGCGTACGCCTGGTAGACGGTCACCGTGGTGCCGGTGTGCGCGGCCCGGATCCGCCGATTGCCTCGTACTTCTTGCATGCGGCAAGGGTGCTCGGCGCGAACCCCGGTCCGCCAGCCGTTTTACAGGTGCTCCTCCGCCAGCTCCGCGACCCCCGTGATCCGGTGCAACGCGTACGTCCGCACCTCGTCGGCGGTGTGGTCGTACCCCGTGACGAAGCCGCCCTCCACCCGGACCGGGGCGATGACGCGCTGGCTCGCCGCGCCGTCCGCGTTCACGTACCCGATCCACACCGCCGTCCCGGTCAGCGCGGCCGCCTGCACCGTGGCCAGGGTCTCCGCCGAGCTCGTGCGCGGGAGTTCGCCCGCCACCACGGGTGCCGTCGCCGGTTCCTTGCGTACCGCCGTCGCCGCCAGATCGCCCGCGCGGATCGCCCGTACGGCCGCCCCCAGCAGCGTCACGTCCGGTACCGGCGGCCCGTCCGGTACCGGGACCGGCGCCGAACGCGCCGGCGTGCGGTGGGCGTCGGCCCGCGTGACGACGACGTCGCCGGTCAGGGACTCCGCGGCCGGGGCGTAGCCCATCGCCCGCAACCCGTCGAGCAGGGCGCTCGGTTCGGCCTGCGCCGCCAGCACGGTCGGGGCCAGGCGCCGCAGGCCCAGCCCGGTGGACCGGCGGTCGGCCAGGATCTCGTTCAGCATGCCGTCGTCGTCGCAGCGCACGTACGAGGAGGCCACGCCGACCCGCAGGTGCCCGTGCCGGCGCGCCACGTCGTCGATCAGGTAGGCCAGCGGCTGCGGAACCGGCGTGATGCTGTGCTCGGAGAGGAAGGCGTGCAGGTCGGAGGCGGTCCGCCCGGAGTCCAGCGCCCGCCGTACGGAGCCGGGCGTGAAGCGGTAGACGGTTGCCCCGCCCTTGGACTCCACGTCCGCGAGGACGGCCAGCACATCGCCGAGCCCCCGGCGCAGCGGCCCGGGCGCCACCGCCGTCAGGTCGGCCTGGAGCAGTACGTGGTCCACCGGCTCCGGAAACAGCGGCGCGAGCAGCGGTGCCGGATCGCGGTGCTCCAGCAGCGCGCGGCCGTGCGCCGCGAGCGCGCCGCGGCCGGTCACCCCGAGCACCTCGGCCTCGGTCAGCGTCCACCGCGCGAGGCGGGCGCGCAGCGCGCTCGTCCCCCGTACGGGACGCTCCCAGTCGAGCCGGGCCAGCAGGGTGTCGGCGTTGGCGGAGCCGCCCTCGGGCAGGGCGGCGAGCAGTTCGAGGACGCGCCGGCGCACCTCGGGGGCGGCGGAGCGGTCCAGTTCGGGGCCCAGTGTGGACAGGGTGCGGCCCTTGGCGTCCTGATCGCCGATCAGGCCGGCGGTCCGGGTGGCCGGCAGCCAGGCCTCGGCGAGGACCGACCACCGCTCGCCGGGCGGGAGCTCGATCCAGTCGTCGAAGGCGGGGGTGGGCGCGTACCGTTCGTCGGCCTCCCCGTCGCTGGCCAGCAGCCCGGCCGCGTAGGCGAGTTCGATCCAGAACGCGGCCGCCGGCTCGGTGGCGTCCAGGGTGGCCGCGGCCCGCTTCAGGTCCCGGACGGACAGCCCGCCGGCCCGCAGCACCGGCGGCCCGGTGTGCTCCCAGGACTTCACCAGCTCCTCGACGGTGGCCAGCGCGGCCAGCGCCTGCCCGGCCGCATTGGCGTCCACAAGCTGTGGACGGTGCTCGCGGTCGGCGGGCACGGCCGGGGCCAGCGGCTCCGTCGCCCGGTGCGCGAGGCCGCCGCGCAGGTGCAGCGCCACCTCGCGGGGCAGTACGACGGTCCGCGCCGAAGCCGGCAGCAGCAGGCCGCGGTCGCGCAGCCAGCGCACGGGCGGGGTCGGGTTCGGCGTGACCTCCCCGTACGGAGGCCCCCACACGAGCCGTCCGAGCACCTGGTGGGCCTCCGCGGGGGCCTCGTCCAGCAGCGCCGACATCCGTTCCGGGTCGTTGAACAGGCCGGTCAGCGCCGTCACGGCGGACACCGGGTCATGCGTGGCGGGCAGCCCGGCGGCCGCCACGATCTCCTGGACCCGGGTCGGCGACATCCCGGCGGTGGCCTCGGCGACGGTCGGCCCGAGGCCCGTCGGGGAGGGCCGGCCGGCGGAGGGTGCGAGCAGCTCGCGGGCCGTGCGGACCAGCCGCAGCCGCTCGTCGTCGCCCCACACCAGGGCCTGGTCGCGCAGGGTGGCCAGGGCGCGCGGGAGTTCGGCGCGGGAGCCGTTGTCCTCCCGGGCGCCGGATCCGCTGCCGTGCTCGCCGGCCAGCAGGGACTCCAGCACCGGGTACGGGCACGGGTCCGGGGCCACCGCGAGGGCCTCCGCGGTCTGCAGCGCGAACCGGTCGAGCCGGTCCAGCGCGCGGATCACCGAGGCCCGGGTGCCGGCCCGGGTGGCCAGCTGCGTCATGTCACCCGGCACCGGGCCGAGCAGGTCCGGGCGCGCGTGCAGCAGGGCGGCGAGCGACGCGTCGTCGCGGGCGCGCAGCGCCTCGGCGAGGGAGCGCGGGGCGCTGCTCGCTGTGGCGTTTTCCGCAGCACTGCTGGGCTCAGGCAGCTCAGGCACGGTCGTCTCCATGGTCGCGTCGGCCGGTCCCCATCCGGCCAACGGTATCCGCTGAGCCCTCGGCAGCTCCACGGGCGCACGCGCTACCTTTCGGGAGGGTGGTACGGGAGGAGCCGGACATGGGGATCGAGAGCGACCATCTGGTCTACGAATATCTGAGCCGGGTCGGGGACTTGGCACAGCGGCGGCAGCTGTCCTCCGGGGACCGGATGCGGCTGGTGGCGGGGTTGCGGGACGAGATCGACCGGCGGCGCGCCAAGTACGAGCCGGAGACCCCGGCGGCCGTGCGGCGCATCCTGGAGCGGATCGGCACGCCGGAGGAGGTCCTCGACGGCATGGGCGCGTCGCCCGCCCCGCAGACGCGGGCCGCCACCCCCGATCCGGCCCCCGTGGTGCCGATCCAGCGGAGGCCCGGCCGGCTGCTCCGCAAGGCCGTGCCGGAGCAGCGCCCGGCGGACACCGCCCCCGCGCCGCCGCACCTGGCCGGGCTCGACGAACTCGGCGCCGACGGCGGGGCGGAGCCCGACTGGTGGCGCGTCTCGCCGGGCCCCTACGGCGCCGGACCGCAGGTCGAGGGCTTCGCGGGGGGGATCGAGATCCCGGAGCTGTTCGGGCACCCGGAGGAGGAGAAGAAGCCGGAGCCCGCGGCCGGTCCGGCGGGGAAGCCCGCCGCCGAAGGCGAATCGGCCGTACGGGGCCTCGTACGGTTCCTGAAACAGCGCCGGCAGGCCAACGCGGAGGCCAAGGCGGCGGCCGCACCGGATGCGGGGGCCGCGCCCGGCGCCGCCCCTCGCCCGAAGCCGCACGCCTTCCTGCTGCTGGCCGCGGCCGTGCTCGTGGCCGGCGCGGTCACCGGATCCTGGCTGCTGCTCGTCGGAGGCTGGCTCCTCGCGTACGCGTCGCGGGTGCTGGGGCCGGCCGAGCGCAAGGCGGTCGTGTTCGGGCTGCCGGGCGCCGTGTTCGCGGGCGCGGTGGTGTGGCTGTGGGGCCGCCTGGAGGGCCGCTGGGGCACGCCGCTGACCGACGAGGGGCTGGGTGTGGTCTTCCAGGGCATGTGGCCCTGGCTGGCCCGCGGCGCGGCCGTCGCCTCGGCCCTCTACCTGGTCTGGCGCTCCCGCCGCCGCTGAGGCTGAACGGCCCGTCCGGCGGACGCCACGGGGACGGGCGCCGGCGTGTCCCCGAATTCACCGTCCCGTAAGGCGGGGCCACGTCCGTGTTCCCGCCCGTCCGGCCCGGCTCGGCACAATGGAGGCATGAGCTCCGAGACCCCCGCCGTGCCCGCCGCGTCCGCCCAGCTGACGGTCGGCTTCGACCTCGACATGACCCTCATCGACTCGCGCCCCGGGATCAAGGCCGCCTACCAGGCGCTTTCCGCCGAGACGGGTACGTTCATCGACGCCGACGAGGCGGTCACGCGGCTCGGTCCGCCGCTGGACGAGGAGCTCGCGTACTGGTTCCCGGAGGCGGAGATCCCCGCCATGGCCGATCGCTACCGGGAGATCTATCCCACGCACGCCATCGAGCCGACCCCCGCGATGCCCGGCGCCCGCGAGGCGATCGAGGCCGTCCAGGCGCTCGGAGGCCGCGCGATCGTCGTCACGGCCAAGCACGAGCCCAACGCCCGGCTGCACCTCGCGCACCTCGGCATCGAGCCGGACGCGGTCATCGGCTGGCTGTGGGCCGAGGCCAAGGCGGGCGCGCTGCGCGAGTACGGGGCGCAGGTGTACGTCGGCGACCACGTCGGCGACGTACGCGGGGCCCGTACGGCCGGCGCGGTGTCGGTGGCGGTGCCGACCGGCCCGTGCCCCGAACCGGAACTGCGGGAGGCGGGCGCCGACGTGGTGCTGCCGGACCTCACCGCGCTGCCGCAGTGGCTCGCGGAGTACGTCCGCACGCACGCGGTCTGACCCGCGGGGGCGTCGGGTCCGCGCGTCAGGCCTGGGAGGCGCGGGCGTCCCGGCGCTGGGCCGCGGCCGAGCGCAGCACGCCGGCCGCCGAGATCAGGAAGCCGATGCCCATCAGCATGCACACGGCCCACGCGTACGACGGGAACGGGTCGACGTCCAGGAACAGCGGGGCCATCGTCGCGAGGGTCGCCACGGCGCCCGCGATGAACACGATGCCACCGGCGCGCACCAGGCCGTCGCCCGGCCGCGCTTCGTCGGAATGAGGAGTAACAGTCACCTCACCAGGGTAGTTCCCTGGCCGAAGCAGCCGACAGCGCAGCCGAAATACGAAGAGCCGGCGAAGGACCGGGGATCGTCTTGTCTCCTGTGAAACGCCCACTAGCCTGGACACGGCGGGTCACCATGACCCGCTGCGCTGTTGTCCGGACCCGCCGCGCGGCGTCCCGGACCCCGACGAGCACAAGGACAGAGGACGGACGTGCCTACCGGCAAGGTCAAGTGGTTCAACAGTGAGAAGGGCTTCGGCTTTCTCTCCCGCGACGACGGCGGAGACGTCTTCGTCCACTCGTCGGTGCTCCCGGCCGGGGTCGACGCCCTCAAGCCCGGCCAGCGCGTCGAGTTCGGTGTCGTCGCCGGACAGCGCGGTGACCAGGCGCTTTCCGTGACGGTGCTGGACCCGGCCCCCTCGGTCGCGGCCGCTCAGCGCCGCAAGCCGGACGAGTTGGCCTCGATCGTGCAGGACCTCACGACCCTGCTGGAGAACATCACTCCGATGCTGGAGCGCGGCCGCTACCCCGACAAGGTGCACGGCACGAAGATCGCCGGCCTGCTGCGCGCGGTGGCCGACCAGCTCGACGTCTGAGCCCTCACGATCCGTTCGCACGACGCTGCCCCGGCCCTCTCCAGAGGGCCGGGGCAGCGTCGTGGGTGGCCGGAAAACGCCTACGGGAAGTCCAGCGCGTTCGGCGCGATGGCCGGTACCAGACCCTCCGCCGCGGCCCGCGTCAACAGCCCGCGCACCGCCGCGTACCCGGCGTCTCCCAGGTTCGCGGTGAACTCGTTGACGTACAGCCCGATGTGCTGGTCGGCGACGGCCGGGTCCAGCTCCTGCGCGTGGGCACGGACGTACGGGCGGGAGGCCTCCGGGTCGTCCCAGGCCATCCGGACCGAGGTACGGGCCGACTCGGCCAGCGCGTGCAGGGTCTCGGCGCCCAGCGAGCGCTTGGCGATGATCGCGCCGAGCGGGATCGGCAGGCCGGTCGTGGACTCCCAGTGCTCGCCCATGTCGGCCAGGCAGTGCAGCCCGTAGTCCTGATAGGTGAACCGGGCCTCGTGGATGACCAGTCCGGCGTCGACCCGGCCGTCGCGGACGGCCGGCATGATCTCGTGGAACGGCAGGACGACCACCTTGCCGACGCCGTCCGGCAGCACGTCCGCGGCCCACAGCCGGAACAGCAGGTAGGCGGTGGAGCGTTCGCTGGGCACGGCGACGGTCTTGCCCGCCAGGTCCACACCGGCCTCGCGGGTGAGGACGAGGGGCCCGCAGCCGCGCCCGAGCGCCCCGCCGCACGGCAGCAGCGCGTACTCCTCCAGCACCCACGGCAGCACGGCGTACGACACCTTCAGCACGTCCAGCTCGCCGCGCTCGGCCATGCCGTTGGTGATGTCGATGTCCGCGAAGGTCACGTCGAGGCCGGGCGCGCCCGGGACCCGGCCGTGGGCCCAGGCGTCGAAGACGAACGTGTCGTTCGGGCAGGGCGAATAGGCGATGGCGAGCGGCTCGGCGGGCCGGCCGGCGGGCCGTTCAGCGGTGCTCATGGCGTTCTCCCCAGGTGACGAGTACGGGCCCCAGGGCGCGGAATCCGGCGGTGAGCGCGGCCAGCGCGTCCCCGATCCGCCAGGCGTCGCGGTCGCGGGGGCCGACGGCGTTGGACACGGCGCGGATCTCCAGTACGGGCAGCCCGTGCGCGGCGGCCGCCTCCGCGACCCCGAAGCCCTCCATGGCCTCGGCCCCGGCGAGCGGATGCCGGGCGGCGAGCCGGGCCGCGCCCTCGGCGGTGCCGGTGACGGTGGAGACGGTCAGCACGGGCGCGAGCAGCGCCCCGGTGGCCTCGGCGGCGCGGGCGGCGAGTTCGGCGGGCGGCAGGTGCACGCTGTGCCCGAACCCGAGCTGCTGCACGTCGAGGAAGCCGTCGGGGGTCTCGGCCCCGAGGTCGGCGGCGACGACGGCGTCGGCGACCACGAGGGAGCCGACCGGGGCGGCGGGCCGGAACCCGCCGCCGATGCCGGCGGAGACGACGAGGGAGTAGTCGGCCAGCGCGAGCGCGGTGGCCGTGGCGGCCGCGGCCGCGGCCGGCCCCACCCCGCCGACGAGGACGTCGGCGGCGAGACCGGGCAGATCGCGCCGGGAGAGGAGGTAGCCGCCGGGAAGGGCGCGCGGCTCCGGCGTCACCGGGTCCGTATGAGGGGTGAGACCGGTGGCGACGGAGTCTGCCTCCGCCGCCACCGCGGTCACGATGAGCGCGCGCACGGTCGGTACGTGGCTACTTGAGCTTGACGTTGTAGGCCCAGACGGCGAGCGGCTTGCCGTCCTCGCCGACCTGGACGATGTTCAGCTTCTTGGAGGACGGGGCCTCACCCTGGCCGCCGGTGGCGAAGAGGTCGGCACCGGGGAAGCTGCGGTAGGTGTTGGAGGAGGGCTCGGTGATCGGCTGGCCGTCCAGGACCGCCTGCCACCGCTTGCCGTCCTCGACGACGTCCGGCTCGACGCCCAGACGCAGGGTGTCCCCGCGGCCGTACTCGATGGTCTTGGCGTCCTTCATGTCGGTGAGGCACTCCTGGACCTTGTCCATGGAGAGCTCCTTGGAGTCGGAGCAGACGGCCTCGGTGGACACCGACGACGTGCCGACCGTCACGGTCGCCAGAGGCGTCGGCTTGTCGCAGGCGGAGAGGAGGAGGAGGCCGGCGGACACGGCTCCGAGGGCCGCGACGCTGCGGCGGCCCCTACCCGAGAAAAGCTGTGCGGTCATGAGCCGAAGGCTATCGGGCCACCCGCCTCCGCCGCCGCACGGGGGTGTCCGTGGCCTGCCGCGCGGCGCGCACCCCACCCGGCAGGGCCGGTTTGCCCCGCTCTACGCCACTCGGGGGCGGGGAGAACCCGGATGGTGGTGGCGGGGGGCGGTGAGGCGGCCGCGGAGGGCCATCACGGTGCCCGCCGCGACGATCGCCGACGCCACGGCCATGCCCAGGACCCCGTTGAGCGGCAGCGCGATGCCGATCGCGCCGCCCAGCACCCACGCCATCTGGAGCAGCGTCTCCGAACGGGCGAACGCGGACGTCCGGACCGCCTCGGGCACGTCCCGCTGGATCATCGCGTCCAGCGACAGCTTCGCCAGCGCCTGGCAGAAGCCCGCCGTGGCCCCCAGTACGGCCATGAACAGCCCGCTGTAGAACACCGCCGCCAGGATCGCGACCCCCAGGGTCGCCGACAGCACCGACGCGATGATCGTCTCCGGGGCGCGGGCCCGCAGCCATGCGCCCACCGCCGTCCCGCAGGCGTTGCCCACGCCCGCCGAGACGCCCACGATGCCCAGCGACACCGCCGCGCTCTGCCCGGCGAGCGGGTGCTCGCGCAGCAGGAACGCCAGGAAGAAGATCAGGAACCCGGACAGCCCGCGCATCGCGGCGTTCGCCAGCAGACCGCACAGCACCGACGGGCTCACCGTGCGCAGCCCGGGCTTGCGCGAGTGGGGCTCGTGCGTGGACAGCCGGGCCCGGCGCTCGCCCTTGGCCTCGTCCACCTTGTGCGGCAGCGAGAACGCCGCGAACGTGCCCCAGACGAAGATGGCGCAGGCCCCGTACAGCGGCCACGGCGGCCCGATGACGTGCAGCCCCGCCGCGACGGGCGCCGCCGCGGCGGTGGCGAGCAGGCCCGCCAGGGTGACCCGGGAGTTCGCCTTGACGAGTGAGAACTTCGGCGGGAGCAGCCGCGGCACCACCGCGCTGCGCACCACCCCGTACGCCTTGGAGGCGACCAGCACGCCCAGCGCGGCCGGGTAGAGCTCCAGCCCGCCCGTGGCCACCGCGCCCGACATCATCACGGCGAGCAGCGCCCGCGCGAGCATCGCGCAGGCCATCGCGGCCCGCCGTCCGTGCGGCAGCCGGTCCAGCGCCGGACCGATCACCGGGGCCAGCACGGCGAAGGGGGCCATCGTGATCGCGAGGTACAGCGCGACGCGGCCGCGTGCCTCGTCCGTGGGTACCGAGAAGAACACCGTAGAAGCCAGCGCCACTGTGATCATCACATCGCCGGCGCCGTTGATGGCGTGCAGCTCGATCAGCTTGCCGAGACCCGACTCGCCGGCCCCGTGCGCGTGCGTGGCCCGCCGGATCCCGCGCGCCGTACCGGTGAAAGGGCGCCGCAGGGCACGCCCGACGGCCCGGCCGGCCCGCCTGGCCGGTCCCGAGCCGTCGCGGGACGACCGTACGGGTGCCACACCCGCCATAGTGCCCCACGGACCCCTCACGGTCCCGTCCCGGCGCGTTACGGGCGCCCGACGGATCGCCGTCGGGACGGCGTCGGGAGGTCGTAGGGGCGATGTCGGCACACGCTCTCGTCCGCGAATCGGACCTTGCATGTGGGCCCAAGGCGTCGGAGGAGGTAGCGTGCGTAGCGCGCCACCGGCGGTTGCTCTCGGCCGCGCGCCTCTTCGCGATCCCGCAGAATGGATTGCAGGTAGGTGCGCCCGAGGCCGATCGGGTGCGGACGTCGACGCGGCCCTCTGGTCCGCTCCGCCCGCGCCACGTACGGACAGGACCGACGGGTCGTTCAGGACGACAGTACGGACGGCGCACTCGTGAGACGGCGTAGGAGAGAACGAGACCTGTGAGTGCTGCGACGACGCGAAGCCGTACCCCCGACCGCCTGTGCGCCGAGGCGGTAGACCTCGCCCGCACGGCGGCCGAGGAAGCCGCCGCCCCCTCCGTGGTGGGCGAGCACGTCTCCGCCGTGGCGGAGGGTGACCGGGTCGTCACGCACTTCTTCGAGTGCAAGGACCCCGGATACCGGGGCTGGCGCTGGGCCGTCACCGTCACGCGCGCCTCCCGCGCGAAGAACGTCACCCTCGACGAAACGGTGCTGCTTCCCGGCGACGACGCGCTGCTCGCCCCCGAGTGGGTGCCGTGGAGCGAGCGGCTGCGCCCGGGCGACATGGGCCCCGGCGACCTGCTGCCCACCGACGCCGAGGACCTGCGGCTGGAGCCGGGCTGGTCGGGCGAGGACGCGCCGCCGCCGAACTCCGTCGTCTCCACCGAGATGGCCGAACTGGTCGAGGCCGAGGACGCCGACGTCACGGACCGCGCCGTGGTGCCCGTACGCGGCTCCATCACCTCCGTCGCCGAGGAGCTCGGCATGCGGCGTGCCCGGGTCCTGTCCCGGTACGGGCTGCACAGCGCCGCCGACCGCTGGGACGAGTCCTTCGGCGCCAAGACCCCGATGGCGCAGGCCGCGCCCGCCTCCTGCGTCTCCTGCGGGTTCCTCGTCGCCATCGGCGGCTCGCTGGGCCAGGCCTTCGGCATCTGCGCCAACGAGTTCGGCCCGGCCGACGGGCACCTCGTCTCGCTCTCGTACGGCTGCGGCGGCCACTCGGAGGCCGCCGTCATGCCGAAGCCGCTGCGCCCGGCGCCGCCGGTGCTCGACTCGATGGCCACGGACGAGTTCCCGCTGCGCCCGGCCCCCGACACGGGCTCGGTCCCCCCGGCGGACCTCCCGGCCGCGGACCTGGGGCACTCGTAGGGGTGTCCTGCCCTGTCCTGCCCTGTCCGTACGGGGCGACGGCCGTCCCCCGGCGGCGTACGCTCGGCGCATGGGGGAAGACGGCATGGTGGGGCTGGACGGCCGGGTGACCGGGACGGTGGGCCCCGGGCTCGTGGGCGAGGTCATCGTCCGCATCCGGGGCGGCGCGGAGCACTTCCTCGCCCATCCGGCGCACGGGACGGGCCGGCTGCCGGTCGGAACGGTCGTGACCGTCGTCGAGTACCTGCCTCCGCGCACGGTGTACGTGATGGCGGCGTACGACAACTGAGCCCCGGCGCCACCTGCGCGGATGTGGTTCGTATCAAGATGGCGACAAGAAGCCGTCTGCGTCTTCTTAACGGCCCCGCACAGGAGCACACTCGCCCTCGTCAGTGTCGAACGGCACTGCGATAAGGGGGCGTTGCCGATGGCTATCGGCGTCGTGGCGGGAATCGTTCTCGTCGCATTCCTGGCTTTGATCGGCCTGTTCAAGCTCATGTGGCGGGTGGCCGAACCGAACGAGGCACTCGTCATCTCCGGCTCCACGCACCGCACCGAGGGCATCGGCGAGGGCATGGGGTTCCGGATCGTCACCGGGCGCGGAACCCTCGTGGTTCCCGGCGTCCAGGCGGTGCGCAAGCTTTCACTGGACCTCAACGAGACCCAGCTGAACGTCGACTGCGTGACCCACCAGGGCATCCCGCTGCGGGTGAAGGGCGTCGTGATCTTCAAGATCGGCGACGACCTCGTGTCCATCGCGAACGCGGCACGCCGCTTCCTGGACCAGCAGAAGATGATGCCCGAGCGCGTGCACATCGTCTTCGCGGGCCATCTGCGCTCCATCGTGGGCGGGCTGACGGTCGAGGACATGATCCGCGACCGCGAGAAGCTGACGGGGCAGACCCGGGCGGCCTGCGGCACGGAGATGGAGAAGCTCGGCCTCATCGTCGACTCGCTCCAGATCCACGAGATCGAGGACCCGACCGGCTACATCAAGAACCTGGCGATGCCGCACGCGGCCGCCGTCCAGCGGGACGCGCGCATCGCGCAGGCCGAGGCGAACCGGCTGGCCACCGAGGCCGAGCAGACCGCGTTCGCGCGGATGGCGGAGGCCACCCGCGACAGCGAGATCCTCCAGGCGGGCTACCAGGCCGAACGCGACAAGGCCGCCGCGACCGCCCGCCAGGCGGGGCCGCTCTCGGAGGCGGCGGCCCGCCAGGAGGTCGTCGTACAGGAGACCCGGGTCGCCGAGCTGGAAGCGCACCGGCGCGAGCAGCAGCTCCAGGCGGACGTGCGCAAGCCCGCGGACGCGGCTGCGTACGAGACCCGCACCCGCGCCGAGGCCGAGCGCGACGCCCGCATCTCGGCGGCGCAGGCCAAGGCCAAGGAGACCGAGCTGGCGGCCGCGGCCGAGGCCACGCGCGTGACCACGGCGGCGACCGCGGACGCGGCGGCCACCGAGGCCCGTGGTCTCGCGGCCGCGAAGGCCACCCGGGCGACCGGTGAGGCCGAGGCCGCGGCCACCCAGGCGAAGGGGCTCGCGGTCGCGGCCTCGGCGAAGGCCAAGGGCCTCGCCGAGGCCGACGCCATCAAGGCGCGGGCCGCCGCACTGGCCGAGAACCAGGAGGCGGTCGTCGCCCAGCAGCTCGCCGAGAACTGGCCGGCGATCGTGGAGGCGGGCGCCGGGGCCTTCGGGAACGTGGAGCACATGGTGCTGCTCAACGGGGCCGAGGGCATGTCGGAGATGTTCGCGAAGGCGCTGACCATGGGCGGCACCGGCCTCGGCCTGGCCCGCCAGGTGCTCTCGTCGATGTCCCAGCCGGCCGCTCAGCCGGCCGACCGGGGAACCGCTCCGGACACCACCCCCGTGAACGGCAGGGCGGCGGCGCCGTCCCAGCAGATCCCGATCGCGGACGCGTAACCCGCAGCCGGGCGCGAGCCTGACCCGCGGTCCGGGTTAGGCTCGCGCCCATGAGGCTGTTCGCCGCGTTGATGCCGCCCCAGCAGGCCGTCGAGGAGCTGCGCCGGGCGGTGGCGCCGCTGTGGGACGACCGGCTGCGCTGGACGGGGGAGGCGGGCTGGCACCCTCGCCTTCATGGGCGAGGTACGCGACGAGCTCCTGCCGGACCTGCACGCCCGCCTCGCCCGCGCCGCCCACCGCACCGAACCCTTCAGCCTGCGCATCCACGGCTCCGGCCACTTCGGCGACCGCGCCCTGTGGGTCGGCGCCGCCGGCGGGCTCGACCCGATGCGGATGCTCGCCGAGCGCGCCGACGCGGCCGCCCGCCGGGCCGGGGTGCCGATGGAGCACCACCGCCGCTACACCCCGCACCTCACCCTGGCCCGCAGCCGCAGCGGCGCCGACATGCACCCGTACGTCGAGGCCCTGGCGGACTTCGAGGGCACGCCCTGGCGGGCCGGCGAGCTCAGCCTGGTCCGCAGCAACCTCCCGGCGGGAGGGGTCCCCGGCGAGCAGCCCCGCTACGAGGTGGTCGAGGCCTGGCCCCTGGCCGCCTGACCGCCCCTCGGTACGGGAAGGCGCGGAGCCCGCGTTACGCTCGACGGGTGGATCCCAAGACCCGAAACCGTGTGATGGCCGGTGTACTCGTGCTGATGTTCGTCGTAGTGGCCGTGGCAGCCGCCGTGGGCCAGTAGCCCTGCCCGGACGGCGACCCCGCCCGCGCGGACCCTTGCTTCGAGTGGACTCCAGGCAGTTGGCTTGGGGCCCATGAAGTACACACAGCTCGGACGCACCGGACTCAAGGTCAGCCGACTCGTCCTCGGCACGATGAACTTCGGTCCGCAGACGGACGAACCCACCAGCCACTCGATCATGGATGCCGCGCTCGGCGCGGGCCTGAACTTCTTCGACACCGCCAACGTCTACGGCTGGGGCGAGAACAAGGGCCGCACCGAGGAGATCCTCGGCACCTGGTTCGCCCAGGGCGGCGGCCGGCGGGACAAGACCGTGCTGGCCACCAAGGTGTACGGGAACATGGCCGGCGAGGGCGACCCGTGGCCCAACTACGACCGGCTCTCGGCGCTGAACATCCGCCGGGCCGTCGAGGCCAGCCTCAAGCGGCTCCAGACGGACTACATCGACCTCTACCAGTTCCACCACGTCGACCGCCGGACCCCGTTCGAGGAGATCTGGCAGGCCGTCGACGTGCTGATCCAGCAGGGCAAGGTGCTGTACGCCGGATCGTCGAACTTCCCCGGCTACAAGATCGCCCAGGCCAACGAGACGGCCGCCCGGCGCGGTTCGGTCGGGCTGGTCAGCGAGCAGTGCATCTACAACCTCGCCGAGCGGCGTGCCGAGATGGAGGTCGTCCCGGCCGCGCAGGAGTACGGGCTCGGGGTGATCCCGTGGTCCCCGCTGCACGGCGGGCTGCTGGGCGGCGTCATCAAGAAGGAGGTCGAGGGCGGCCGCCGCGCCTCCGGGCGCTCCGCGGACGCCCTGGCCAACACCGCCGTACGGGCGCAGGTGCAGGCGTACGAGGACCTGCTCGACAAGCACGGCCTGGAGCCCGGCGAGACGGCCCTGGCGTGGCTGCTCACCCGGCCCGGGGTGACGGGGCCGATCGTGGGTCCCCGTACTGCGGAGCAGCTGGAGAGCGCGCTGCGGGCGCTGGAGCTGGAGCTCTCGCAGGAGGTGCTCTCCGGACTGGACGAGATCTTCCCCGGCCCGGGGGTCTCGCCGGAGGCCTTCGCCTGGTGATCCGGCCGGCATGACGGCGCGACCGGTCCGCGCCCCCCGGTGCGGGGCGCGGACCGGTCGCGGATCAGTCGCGGGGGAACTCGGAGGTGTCGAGCTTCAGGCCCACCGCCGTGCCCGTGAGGTCGATCTCGCCCCCGAAGGCGATCTTCGTCTCCGTGGCGTAGTCCCCGTCCTTGGGCTGGGTGTGGAGCACGCAGCGGCGGGTGTACGGATCGACGATGAGGTACGCGGACACCTCGGCGGCGGCGTACGCCGCCTTCTTGGGGCCGTAGTCGTTCGCCGCGGTGCCCTTGGAGATCACCTCGGCGACGAATTCCACGTCCTCGTGGCGCCAGTGCGCCGCATCGTCCTTCGTGGCATCTGCACCGAGCAAGGCGACATCCGGCGCGAACCCGTTCAGACGGCCCGGAAAGTCGATGCGTACGTCCGAGAGGGCTTTCACTCCCATGCCGAACTCGTCTTCCAGCGCACGGACGATCCTGCGGATGATCTCCCAGTGCGTGTCCCGCTGCGGCGACATGTAGACGGTCCCCTCGACGATCTCGACCTTCAATCCCTCGGGGACGGGCTCAAGCGCCTCGAACATCTCGTCCAAGGCCTGCTCGCTGCTGATGTCGGCCATCTCGATCCTGTCGGTCTCCACGACGGTCACCGTGGCGTTCCTCCCCGCTGCCGCGCAGCCGCGGGCAGCCGCATAGCACAACGATACGCACGGGGAGCGGGTCACGGAGGGAACGCCGGGTGGGGCCCCGAGGGCCGTCAGGGCATCCGGTACGGGCCGCCGATGCCCCAGGCCTGGTGGAGGACCGCCGCGAACTCCCCGGCCAGGCGGTGCTCGCCGGAGGCGTTGGGGTGGGTGCCGTCGTACGTGTCGTGCGCGATCTCGTACGAGGCCGGGCGCGCGGCCAGCAGGATCGGCGAGGCGTCGGTCGACAGGTCGGCCACGGCCTTGGCGAGGAGCTCGTTGAACCGGGCCACCTCGGCCGCGAACGGCGCGTCGGAATCGGCCCGGACGTTCGGGATGACCGGGAGCAGGACCATCCGGATGCCGGGCCGGGCGGCGCGGGCCTCCGCGATGAAGCGGCGGGCGTTGGCGGCGGTCTCCTCGGCGGCGGTGTAGAAGCCGAGGTCGATCAGGCCGAGGGAGACGAGCAGGACGTCCGGTTCGCCGGAGCGGACGGCGGAGCCGATGAGGGGGGCCATGTGCTGCCAGCCCTCGCCCCAGCCGGCGAGGTGGCGGCGGGCGTGCTCGGGGAAGCCGGGGTCGGCGTAGCCGTGGCTGACCGGCTCGTTGGCTCCGGTGTCGAAGAGCGCGGTGCGCGGGCCGACGATCTCGTGCGGGCCGCCCGGCGCGGCACCCAGGTGCTGCCACATCCGGTAGCGCCAGGTGTAGTCGCCGGCGCGTCCGATGGTCATGGAATCGCCGACGAACATGAAACGCATCCGGTCATCATCGCGGATCACGCGCCGGGCGCCCCTGTGATGCCGGACACGCGGGGCGGCCTGGCACGCTTGGGGTATGCGCCTGCTGCCGTTGACCGCCGTCATCGCCCTTGTCGTGCTGCCCGGTTCGGCCGCCGCGGCCGCCGAGTCCTCGGCTTCCGCCGCCCCCGGTGCCTCCGGGTTCACGATCACCGATCCGCGCATCAAGGAGTCGAGCGGGCTGGCGGCGAGCCGGATCCACCCGGGCGTGTACTGGACGCACAACGACAGCGACGACGGCCCGTACGTGTACGCGGTGGACTCGGCGACCGGCAAGACCGTGGCCCGGGTGACGCTGACCGGGATCGGCACCCCGCGCGACGTCGAGGCCATCTCGCTGGGCCCGGACGGGCAGCTGTACGTCGGCGACATCGGCGACAACCTGAACGGGACCTGGGACCACGTCTGGATCTACCGCTTCCCGGAGCCGAAGCAGCTGGCCGATGTCACGGTCAAGGCCGAGCAGTTCACGGTGAAGTACGCGGACGGGGCGCGCAACGCGGAGGCGCTGATGGTGCATCCGGTGACGGGCCGGGTGTACATCGCGAGCAAGAGCGAGGACAAGGGCGGGCTGTACGAGGGCCCGCAGCAGCTGTCCGCGTCGGGGACGAACGTGTTCCGGCGGGTCGCGGACCTGCCGTGGGTGACGGACGGGGCGTTCTCGCCGGACGGCGGCCGCCTCACGCTGCGCGGCTACTTCTTCGCGCGGACCTACCCGTGGAAGGACGGGAAGCCGCAGGGTGAGGGCGAGCGGGTGGACGCGCCGTGGCAGGGGCAGGCGGAGTCGGTGACGTACTCGGCGGACGGGTCGACGCTGCTGTTCGGATCGGAGGGGGAGTCGAGCCGGGTGGTGGCGGTCGCGGTGAAGCCCGCGGCGGGCGGATCCGCCGCCCCGGCCCCGGCGAAGCCGGGCTCGGCGCCGGCCGCCGGGGCCCCCGGCCCCGCGGGAGAGCAGGGCGGGGGCGGCTTCACGAAGGGTGCGGCCGTCCTGGCCGTGGGCACGGCGCTGGTCTTCGGTGCCAAGCGGCTCTTCCGCCGTAAGCCCCGCGACTGACGCGGCCGCGCCGTCGACGCGTCACATGGCCGCGCCGTCGACGCGGCAGCCGCAGGGGCTCGCAGCGGACGTGCTACGCCGCCGTGACCAGCTCGCGGGGGCGGGGCGAGGGGACGAACGTGACCCCGTGGCGGCTCACACTGAGGCGGAGATTGCCGACGCGGGACAGGATCACCGCGATCGTCGCGGCCGCGGCCAGGGAGACGAGGCCGCCCGCGGCCATGCCGATCCGGGCCCCGTACGTGTCCGTCACCCAGCCGACGACCGGCGCACCGATCGGGGTGCCGCCGGTGAACACCATCATGTACAGCGCCATCACCCGGCCCCGCATCTCGGGGTCGGTGGCCATCTGGACGCTCGCGTTCGCGGTGACGTTGACGGTCAGCCCGAACATCCCGATCGGCACCAGCAGCGCCGCGAACAGCCAGAACCCGGGCGCGAAGGCCGTCACGACCTCCAGTGCGGAGAACAGGACCGCCGCCGCGACCAGCAGCCGCAGCCGCGAGTGCCCGCGCCGGGCCGCCAGCAGCGCACCCGCCAGGGAGCCCACGGCGATCAGCGTGTTGAACAGCCCGTACGTGCCCGCGTCCCCGTGGAACACGTCGCTGACGAACGCCGACAGCCAGATCGGGAAGTTGAACCCGAAGGTGCCGATGAAGCCGACCAGGACGATCGGCCAGATCAGCTCGGGGCGGCCGGCGACGTACCGCAGGCCCTCCCGCAGCTGGCCCTTGGCGCGCGGACGCGTCTCGACCGGGTGCAGTTCGCGCGTGCGCATCAGCAGCAGGCCGGCGACCGGCGCGGCGAAGGACAGCCCGTTCAGCATGAACGCCCAGCCGACGCCGAAGGCGGTGATCAGCACACCGGCGACCGCCGGGCCGACCAGCCGCGCGGACTGGAAGTTCGCCGAGTTCAGGCTGACGGCGTTGGCGAGCTGCTCCTTGCCGACCATCTCGGAGACGAAGGTCTGCCGCGCGGGGTTGTCCACGACGGTGACGAGGCCGAGCAGGAAGGCCGCGAGGTACACGTGCCAGACCTGGACGTGTCCGGCGAGGGTGAGTGCGGCGAGCGCGACACCGGTCAGGCCCATCAGGGCCTGGGTGGCGATCAGCAGCGGCCGCTTGGGCAGCCGGTCCGCGAGTACGCCTCCGTAGAGGCCGAACACCATCATCGGCAGGAACTGCAGCGCGATCGTGATGCCGACCGCGGAGGCCGAGCCGGTCAGGGACAGGACCAGCCAGTCCTGGGCGATGCGCTGCATCCAGGTGCCGGTGTTGGAGACGGCCTGTCCCGTGGCGAAGAGCCGGTAGTTCCGGATCTTCAGCGAGCTGAACATCGAGTTGTTCTTGCCCGTGGAGCGTGTGGAGCGCGTCGGGCGCCCGGTGGTAGTGGTGGATGTATGGCCGGGTGCGGAGTCTGCTCCGGTTCCCGTACTCAAAAGCGTTCGCCTCCTGGCGTCGTTCCTTACAAGTGCGCGAGCTTTTCCAGGACGGGAGCGGCCTCGCGCAGCTTGGCCCATTCGTCCTCGGTGAGCTCGGCCGCGAGCCCGGCCAGGAAGGCGTTCCGCTTGCGACGGCTCTCTTCGAGCATCGCTTCGGCCTCCTCGGTCTGGGTGACCACCTTCTGGCGGCGGTCGTCCGGGTGCGGCTGCAGTCTGACCAGTCCCTTGGCCTCCAGCAGCGCGACGATGCGTGTCATCGACGGCGGCTGGACGTGTTCGCGCCGGGCCAGCTCACCGGGGGTGGCCTGGCCGCACCGGGCGAGGGTGCCGAGGACCGACATCTCGGTCGGGCTCAGCGATTCGTCGACGCGCTGGTGCTTGAGGCGCCGGCCCAGCCGCATGACGGCGGAGCGGAGGTCGTTCACGGCGGCAGCGTCGTCGCCATGGGTAAGGTCGAGCATCTCTTTAGACTACCTCATTACTCTCTCTAAAGAACGCAGGTTAAGCGTGTCACTCGTACGGGTGAGTCCGCAGCGGAAAGCGGCACGCGTCCACGTCCTGTGCCACGACCCTTTCGGCATGGGGACACACGTGCTGAGCATGCGCATAGACGGGGAGCTGCTCGACCGCCTCCGGACTCATGCGGCGAAACGCGGAATGAGCGTCCAGGACTACGTGGTCCGGACGCTCATTCGCGATGACTTCGACGAGCGCTTCAACGCGGCCGTCGACGAGACGGAGAAGTTCTACGGGCTCACGTGAGACACCCGGCGTACGGAGCGGCCGGGACCTCATGGCCCCGGCCGGTCGCCGGCGCGGGCGTCCGGTCCGGCCCCTCCCCCGCTCCGTCGGCGGTGCCGGACGGGACGACCCGGCGGGCGGCCTGTCCGGCCCGGTGGTTGCCGCGGAACAGGGCGAGGCGCTGGATCTCCTTGGCCCGGTCCCGGACCTCGTCCGTGCAGGGCAGGCAGTCGAAGCCCCTGAGCAGGTGGCTCAGCCGGCTCAGCCGCTCGGCCTCCGTTGCAGGGCCCCGTTGACCGTGGCGACCTTGGTGGTCGTGCCGGACAAACGCTGTGCCGCGGCCGGCAGGTCGTCGTCGAGGTCGATCACGGTTCGAGCCATGGCGTTTTTTCCAGCCGGAGACGGCAACGGCCCCGCCCTCCGTGAGGGCGGGGCCGGAAGTCGGCCGGAAGGGGCGGGCGCCTTACGTGAGGCCGAGGGCCGGCATCGCGTAGTAGAAGACGAACACCGCCGATACGACGTACAGGGCCGCCGGGACCTCACGGCCCCGGCCGGTCGCCAGCCGCAGGACGCAGAAGCTGATGAAGCCGAAACCGATGCCGTTGGTGATCGAGTACGTGAACGGCATCATCACCATGGCCAGGAAGGCCGGGACGGCGATGGTGAAGTCGCTCCAGTCGATGTCCCTGACCGAGCCCGCCAGGATCAGGAACCCGACCGCCACGAGGGCGGGGGTGGCAGCCTGGGACGGGACCATGGTGGCGAGCGGGGTCAGGAACAGCGCCACGGTGAAGAGGCCGCCGGTCACGACGTTCGCGAGGCCCGTACGGGCGCCCTCGCCGACGCCGGCCGTGGACTCCACGAAGCAGGTGGTGGCCGAGGACGAGGTGGCGCCGCCGGAGGCGACGGCCAGGCCGTCGATGAGCAGCACCTTGTTGATGCCGGGGAAGTTGCCGTCCTTGTCGATCAGCTTGGCCTCGTCGCCGACGCCGAGGATCGTGCCCATCGCGTCGAAGAAGCAGGACAGCAGCACGGTGAAGACGAAGAGGATGCCGGTCAGCATGCCGACCTTGCCGAAGCCGCCGAACAGGCTGACCTGGCCGACGAGCCCGAAGTCGGGCGCGGCCACCGGATTGCCCGGCCACTCGGGGACGGTCAGGCCCCAGCCCGAGTCGGGCAGCTCGGCGATGAGCTGGACGGCGACGGCGAGGACGGTCATGACCACGATGGAGATCAGGATCGCGCCGGGCGTCTTGCGGATCAGCAGGGCGAGGGTCAGCAGGACGCCGACGATGAAGATCAGGACCGGCCAGCCGTGCAGGTGGCCGCCCGTGCCGAGGGTGAGCGGCACGGTGGTGTGCGCGGCGTCCGGGATGCGGGTGACGAAGCCCGAGTCGACCAGGCCGATCAGCATGATGAACAGGCCGATGCCGATCGCGATGCCCTTGCGCAGGCCGAGCGGGACGGCGTTCATGACCCGCTCGCGCAGGCCGGTCGCGACCAGCAGCATCACGACGAAGCCGGCCAGGACCACCATGCCCATGGCGTCGGGCCAGCTCATGCGCGGGGCGAGCTGGAGGGCGACGACGGTGTTCACGCCGAGGCCGGCGGCGAGCGCGATCGGGACGTTGCCGATGACGCCCATGAGGAGCGTGGTGAAGGCCGCCGTCAGGACGGTGGCGGTCACGAGCTGGCCGCTGTCGAGCTGGTGGCCGTACATGTCCTTCGCGCTGCCCAGGATGATCGGGTTCAGCACGATGATGTAGGCCATCGCGAAGAAGGTGGCGAAACCGCCGCGGACCTCCCGGCCGACGGTGGAACCGCGCTCGGAGATCTTGAAGTGGCGGTCCAGGGCGGACCCGCTGCGGGGGGCGGGGTCCGGGAGGGTGGGCGCGGGGGCGGGGGCCGACGTGCTCATGCGGTCCTCTAGGTCTTCATTGCGGGGGGCATTGGGTGATTCATACGAAGAAAATGGGCCATGCCCACACCGTTTCAGTATGAACACATGAACGAAAGCCCGTCCATCTCCGCGCGTAGATCCTGTTTCGGGCCGCCTAGACTTGAGGGCATGGCGAAATGGACAGCGAAGCACGAGGCGCCCGAGCCCCTCGAGGGCCCGATCGTCGCGACCGTCACCGGCGGCACGATCCTCTGGTTCGCGATGTTCGTCGTCCAGCTCCCCTTCTACGGCTGGTTCGCAGACCGCGACCTGCTGTGGTGGGTCTGGTGCTGCGCGGCCGGCGGGTTCCTCGGCCTGATCGGCGTCTGGTACGTCCGGGGCCGCGACGCGGCGCTCAAGCGGCACGCCGCAGAGGCGCTTGCCGCGCGGAACGAGGAGAGCGGCGGCAGCTCCGGCTGAGCGATCAGGCG
Organism: Streptomyces sp. NPDC059355; assembly: GCF_042752335.1. Taxonomy (NCBI): domain Bacteria; kingdom Bacillati; phylum Actinomycetota; class Actinomycetes; order Kitasatosporales; family Streptomycetaceae; genus Streptomyces; species Streptomyces sp. NPDC059355. The sequence goes on from NZ_JBHYXN010000020.1 coordinate 83,497, forward strand.
GACCGGCAGGGGGCCGGGGCCGGGGGCGGGGGGACCAGGGGACGATTCGGGTCATCCCGAAGTCGGATCTTCGGACTTCTCGGCGGGTGAAGCGGTAGAACCCCCTTTACCGTCGAAAGCATGACGCAGCGGGCAGAGATCGAACCCAACGGTTCCGAGCCGGGTGGCGGGCCCGGCGGCGCGGCCATCGACGCGGGAGCCGAGCTGGATCCGGTACACCCGGTCCGGCCGCCCGCACCCCGGTTCAAGCCCGCGGGCCTGACCACCGCCGAAGTCGCCGAGCGCGTCGCCCGCGGGGCCGTCAACGACGTGCCCGTACGCAGCAGCCGCTCCACCGCCGACATCGTCCGCGCCAACGTCTTCACCCGGTTCAACGCCATCATCGGCGTGCTCTGGGTGGTCATGCTCATCGTCGCGCCGCTCCAGGACAGCCTGTTCGGCTACGTGATCATCGCGAACACCGGCATCGGCATCATCCAGGAGATGAGGGCCAAGAAGACCCTGGACGGCCTCGCCGTCATCGGCGAAGCCAAACCCAGCGTCCGCCGCGACGGCCGGACCGCCGAGATCTCCACCTCCGAGATCGTCCTCGACGACGTCATCGAGCTCGGCCCGGGCGACAAGGTCGTCGTCGACGGGTCCGTCGGCGAGGCCGAGGGCCTGGAGATCGACGAGTCCCTGCTCACCGGCGAGGCCGACCCCGTCCTGAAGAAGCCCGGCGACCCCGTCATGTCCGGGTCCTTCGTCGTCGCCGGCGGCGGCGCGTTCACCGCCACCAAGGTCGGCCGCGAGGCCTACGCCGCCCAGTTGGCCGAAGAGGCCACCCGCTTCACGCTGGTCCACTCCGAGCTGCGCTCCGGCATCTCCACCATCCTCAAGTACGTCACCTGGATGATGATTCCGACCTCGATCGGCCTGATCATCAGCCAGCTCGTCGTCAAGGACAACAACCTCAAGGACGCCATCGCCCGCACCGTCGGCGGCATCGTCCCGATGATCCCCGAGGGGCTCGTCCTGCTGACCTCCGTCGCCTTCGCGATCGGCGTCATCCGGCTCGGCCGCAAGCAGTGCCTGGTGCAGGAGCTGCCGGCCATCGAAGGCCTCGCCCGCGTCGACGTCGTCTGCCTCGACAAGACCGGCACCCTCACCGAGGGCGGCATGGACGTCACCGAGCTCCGCCCGCTCGGCGGCGCGGAGGCCGCGTACGTCAAGAAGGTGCTCGGCGCGCTCGGCGAATCCGACCCGCGCCCCAACGCCAGCCTCCAGGCGATCATCGACGCCTACCCGGACAGCGCCGAGTGGCGCTGCACCGAGTCCCTGCCGTTCTCCTCCGCCCGCAAGTACAGCGGCGCCAGCTTCAGCGAGGGCGACGGCGAGAACAACACCTGGCTGCTCGGCGCCCCCGACGTGCTCCTCCCAGCCGGGGACCCGGCCCTCGAAGAGATCAACGAACTCAACGAGCAGGGCCTGCGCGTCCTGCTGCTCGCCCGGGCCGCGCGCGAGCTGGACGACCCGGCCGTCGGAGCCGGCGCCAAGCCCACCGCCCTGATCGTCCTGGAACAGCGGCTGCGCCCCGACGCGGCCGACACCCTGCGCTACTTCGAGGACCAGAAGGTCCACGCGAAGGTCATCTCCGGCGACAACGCCGTCTCGGTGGGCGCGGTGGCCGGCAAGCTGGGCCTGCCGGGCGCCGAGAACACCGTCGACGCGCGCAAGATGCCGACCGATCAGGCCGACATGGCCAAGGTCCTCGACGAGAACGCCGTCTTCGGCCGGGTCACCCCGCAGCAGAAACGGGACATGGTCGGCGCGCTGCAGTCCAAGGGCCACACGGTCGCGATGACGGGCGACGGCGTCAACGACGTCCTGGCCCTCAAGGACGCGGACATCGGCGTGAGCATGGGCTCGGGCTCAGAGGCCACGCGCGCGGTCGCCCAGATCGTCCTCCTGAACAACAGCTTCTCCACCCTCCCCTCGGTGGTCGCCGAGGGCCGCCGGGTCATCGGCAACATCACCCGTGTCGCCACCCTCTTCCTCACGAAGACCGTCTACTCGGTGCTGCTGGCCATCCTGGTGGTCTGCTTCCAGGTCGAGTACCCCTTCCTGCCGCGCCACTTGACGCTGCTGTCCACCCTCACCATCGGCATTCCGGCGTTCTTCCTGGCCCTGGCGCCGAACAAGGAGCGCGCGCGGCCGCACTTCGTGAAACGGGTGATGCGGTACGCGATCCCGGGCGGCGTGATCGCGGCGGTGGCCACCTTCGTCACGTACCTGCTCGCCCGCCACCACTACAGCGGCCCCGAGGCCCTCGAGGCCGAGACGAGCGCGGCGACGCTGACGCTGTTCCTGACCTCGATGTGGGTCCTGGTGATCATCGCCCGCCCGTACACGTGGTGGCGGGTGGCCCTGGTCGGCGCGATGGGCGGCGCCTTCCTGATCGTCCTGGTCGTCCCCTGGCTGCAGGAGTTCTTCGAGCTGAAGCTGGTGGGCACCGAAATGCCCTGGACGGCGGTCGCCGTCGCGGCGGCGGCCTCGGCCCTGATCGAGCTCACCTTCCGCTGGGTCAACCGCAAGTTCCCCGCCTAGGCGGTCTGTTCCGGATCTGCCTCGCGGGGCGGGTCCCGCGTCCCGGGACGTCCCGACCAGGCCGTGGGACGGCGGGAAGGCGCATGAGGACGGCTAGGTTCTTCCGTAGACGCCGTCGGGCCGGCCGGGATCGCGAGCCGGGCCCCACGACGGTGCGTCATGTTTCGCACATCACCGGCGGGGCGGGTCCGACGAGGAGCCCCGGCCGACGACACACCACGGGAACCCTCATGCGCATACGCACCGCCGCGGCAGCCGCGCTCGCCGCAGCCGCATTCGGCACCGTCCTGTCCGCCGTTCCGGCCCAGGCCGTGGACCACAAGGACGTCACGATCAACATCGCGGACGGCTACTGCCTGGACATCCCGAACAGCAACGCGTTCAACGGACAGGTCGTCCAGCAGTGGCAGTGCAACGGCACCAACGCCCAGCGGTGGAACATCCTGGACGCCGGCGCCACCCACTTCAAGATCCAGAGCGTCGCGTGGCCGCAGTTCTGCCTGAACAACTGGAGCGGCGGCAACACCCAGGGCGACTACATCAAGCTCTACAACAACTGTGACAGCCCCGACGCCGCCTTCAACATCGTCGGCACCGACTTCGGCAACTACATCCGGTTCCAGCCGATGAAGGCGACGAGCAACTGCGTCAACATGTGGGGCGGCCAGGTCCAGGGGGCCGTCGCGCGCCTCTACTCCTGCTCCGACGACGGCCCCAACGCGCGCTTCCGCCTGTGGAAGACCGGCGGCATCTAAAGCGCCCTTGCGGATCGGTGCGGGCCCTCGCCCTCGCCCGCACCTGCACCCGCACCCGCCTCAGTCGAACCAGCGGTCGCGGGCCAGTTCCGCCGTGCGGGAGGGGTCTTCCAGCAGGGCGGCCACCTCGAACCGGCGGGGCCACTGGTCCGCGGCCCAGGCGAGGCCGGCCGCCACGCCCTCCAGGGTGGCGGCGTGGAGCGTGCCGTCCGGGGTGCGGCGCCAGTCGAGTTCCACGCCGCCCGCGATCAGCTCCTCGTGCTCCAGGTAGGTCGCCGGGGTCGAGGGGCCCAGGAGGATCCGGACCGGCTCCGGGACCTCGTGCTCCTCGCCCGGCGTCGTGACCTCCGCCGGGACCGTCTCCGACAGGCGGCGGACCTGGAGCAGCTCCGCCAGGTCGGCCGCTCGGGCCGGGGCCACCGGCAGGAGCGGGAGCCCCGCCGTCAGGGGCAGCAGGTCCGGGGCGTCCGCGATCAGCGCGTCCGCCGCGTCGACCACCACGATCTCCCCGTCCACCACCGTGCGCAGCTCGTCCGGGAGCGTGACCTGCTCGGGGTCCAGATCCGCCAGGGCCCCGTACAGGGCGTGCAGCTGGCGGTCCGAGACCTCCCGGTCCGGGTCGGCGAGCCGGCCCAGGAGCTCGGCGGCGCCGCCGGGTTCGTCCAGCAGGGCCGGCACCGTCGTGCGTACGCCGAGCGCGCGCAGGACCTGCTCGTCCTCGAAGCCCGTCGCGTCCGCCGGGGTGTAGAGCCCCGCCAGCAGCGGGTCGCCGCCCGCCGCGCGCAGCCCCGCCGGGCGGCGGCCGTCGAGCACCGGGTGGTCGCGCAGCCACCAGGCGGTGTACGAGCGCACCGACTGCGTGGTGCCGTCCGGCAGCAGCACCCGTACGGGCTGGGTCAGCGCATCGCGCAGCGGGGGCTGCGCGAGCATCGCCAGGGCCTGGGGCCAGCAGTCGTCGTCGACCAGGTCGAGGTCGCGCACCGCGACGAGTTCCGTGGCCACGGGCGGCAGCGGGGTGTCGGGGAGCTGGTCCAGCACGTCCTCGCACCACACGTCCACCGCGTCCAGCAGCCCCGCGTCGTCCGGCTCGGCGAAGTCCCCGTCGCGCGGCTCCAGTTCGTCCGGGTCGAGGACCACGTCGGTGGCGCGGACCAGCTGGAAGGTGGCCAGCACGCCACACGCGGTCAGCGGCTGCGCGCCCCACCTCTCGGCCAGTTCGCCGTCCACGTAAGGGACTTCGTCCTCTCGGATCACCGAGGCCAGCGGCGAGCCCGGCAGCAGCAGCTCGCCCGCGGGCGTGAGCTCCCCCTCCTCGTCCGGCAGGGCCAGCGCGCCCAGCCACGGCTCGTCGCCCGGCGCCAGGTCGGCCTCCCGGACCAGGCCCAGGACCACCTCCGCCAGCTCGTCGGCGTCGAGGGCGTCCTCGTCCCAGATCTCCCCGGCGTCCAGCGAGGCGGCCACCGCCGCCCGCACCTGCGGGGTCGTCAGGACCGCGCGCGGCGTGGCCGGGAGCGCGCCCAGCCGCTCCAGCAGCGGGTGGGCGGCGTCCGGGTGGGCCACCTTCAGCCCCATCCGGGCCAGGTCCTTCGGGGTGTCCGCGTAGGGCAGCAGTACGTGCCGGGGGCCGATCGTGGTCCGCCCGTCGGCCAGCGGCACCGGCAGGCCCGAGAGCCGGTCCGGGTCCACCCCCGCCAGGGTGTCGTACAGCCGGTGCCACCACTCCGGGGTGCGCTCGATGCCCGCGATGCGCTCGATGGCGTCGCCCAGCGGCAGCCGGCCCACGCCCAGCGTGCGCAGCTCGGGCCGGCGCTCCAGCCCGGCGGGCAGCAGGGTGGGCAGTACCTCGGCGAGGACCCGTACGGTGTCGGCGCCCGCGCCCTCCACCACCTCGGCCTCGAAGGGCCGCAGGGCGGAGCGCTCCTCCGCGTGCTCGGCGGGGGCCGCCGGGGCGAGGAACGCCGTACGCGGCAGCCGCTGCAGCACTGCCGCGCGCAGCGCCCCGTCCAGCGGGCCCTGGCCGAGCGGCCCGGGTACGAGGTCGACCAGCGCGGTGCCCACCGGGTCCCAGGCGCCCAGCAGTTCGGCGTACGCGTCGGCCGCGCGCTCCACCAGGAAGTCGGTCAGCGGGCCCGGTGCGGGGTGCCGGCGGGCGGTGTCGAGCGGCAGCGTCGCGATGAGCAGGGCGGGGATGCCCAGCGGCTCGTCGGTCGGGGTCGGCGCGTGCACCACGCTCGCGGTGGACGGGCGTACGGGAGCGCCTTCGGTGTCCACGGGCACGGCCCAGGACACCGTCCAGACCGGCCGCAGCCGCTCCTCGACCGGCCGGTCGGCGAGCAGGGCCGGCTCGATGGGGCCGCTGTGGCGGACGGTGCGCCAGCGGCGGGTCTCGGCGGCGCCGCCCGCCGCGTCCTCGACGACGGTGTACGGGCCCTCGTCGCGTCGGCGGAGCGTACGGGTCCCCTCCTGCGGGGTCTCCACGACGATCTCGGCCAGCCCGGGCAGGGTCAGCAGCAGCGCGTCGTCGATGCCGGACAGCAGCCGCTGCACCAGGCCCCCGGCGGCGGCGTCGCGCAGCGGGAGGACGACCACGGTGTCGTAGCCCTCGGGGGCGGTGCCCTCGGCGGGCAGCGGCAGCCGCAGCAGCGGGACGTGCCCGTCGCGGCGGCGCAGTTCGTCACCGAGGCCGGGGCTGCCGTTGGCGGCGTCGCGGGCCAGCTCGCGGGCCTCGGCCAGGGACCAGCGGACACCGCCGTGGCGGCCCAGTACGGCGGGCTCGTCGGACACCGCGAGGACGGCCGCGAAGCCGACGCCGAACCGGCCGACGGTGTCGGCGGAGCCGGTCGTGCCGGCCGCTCCTGCCGCCCCGGCGGGCTCCCGCTTCGCGGAGGCCCGCAGGGTGCTCAGCGACTCCACGCCCGTCGCGTCCAGCGGGGCACCGGTGTTGGCGACGGCCAGCACCCCGTGCCCGCCCTCGCCGGAGTGCAGGGTGAGCCGCAGCCGGCCGGGCACCTTGGCCCGGGCCGCGGCGTCGGCGGCGTTCTGCGCCAGCTCGACGACGAGCCGGTCGCGGTAGCCGCCGAGGGCCAGGTCCTCCTCGGCGTTGGCGTCCTCGCGGAAGCGGGCCGGGCCCGCGCCCCAGGCGTCGAGGACCCCGCGCCGCAGCCGGGCCGTGCCGAAGGGGTCCACGCCGCTCTGGGCCGCCGTCACTCGCACGCTCACGCCGCTGCCTCCATGCTGTCCTGCACTGCGCTGCACCGCATTCACCGGAATGCCGAATGCCGAGGCCCTGAAGGTATCGCGTGCGGGCGGTGGGGTCCGGACGCGGCCTACGCCCGTCCGGTGAGGTGCGCGAAGACGACGACGTTGGAATCCCAGTGGCGGTCGGCGGTGAGGTCGCCGCCGCAGGTGATCAGGCGCAGCCCGGCCGCGCCGTGGGTGTCCCCGTAGACCTTGTCGGTGGGGAAGTGGTCCTTCTTGTACGTGCCGACTTCGTCGACCGCGAAGACGGCGGTGGTGCCGTCGGCCCGGTGGACCTGGATCTTCTCGCCCTTCTTCAGGGTCTTGAGGTTGAAGAAGACGGCCTTCGGGGCCCGCGGGGTGTCCATGTGGCCGACGATGGCCGCCGCGCCCGCCTCACCCGGGGTCGGGCCGTCCTTGTACCAGGCGGCGTCGTCCGGCTTGGCGAAGTCCGGCTCCTGCATCTCGCCTTGGGGGTCGAGGCCGACCGTGTCGAGCGGCGCGTCGACCTTGATGTCCGGGATCTCGATGCGGTCCGGGACGGAAGCGGGGAGCGTGGAGGCCGCCTTCGCCGTCGCGGCCCCGGCGGGGTCGGCGTTCGCCGACGCCGAGCAGCCGGAGGTGAGGACGGCGGCGAGGGCCGCGGCGCCCGCCAGAGCGGCAGCGCGGCGTGCGCGGCCGCCCCGGCGGGGAGGAGTGGGCTGCTCAGGCATGGGTCGTGGCTTCTGCCGCGTCGGCCGGGGCGGCCGTGTCCGCCGGCGCCTGGCCGGTGTTGACGGAGCCCTTGGGCGTCTTGTGCTCGCTCGGCTTGAGCGGGGTCACCGGCTTGACGTCGGGCTTGCCGCCGCCACCGCCGCCCGCCTCGGTGGAGAACTTCACGGTGTCGAACTCCTTGCCGCCCGCGAAGGCGTGCACCCCGTAGTACCCGGTCTTGACCCCCTTGGCGACGACGGCGGTACCGGTCCAGGTGCCGTGCCCGTCGCTCTTCAGGTCCACCCGGCCGCCGAACGCGTCGGAGGCGACGTACGCGTTCTTCACGTCGGCCGCCGTCTTGACCGTGGCCACGACCTTGTCTCCGGGACGGCCGGAGTCCGCGGACAGCTTCAGGGAGGACGTCGGTGCGGGCGGCGGGGTCTCGGCCTTGACGGTCAGCTGCGCGGTGGCCTGGAGCTTGCCGCCGTCGGGGGCGGTGCCCGTGAGGCTCACGCCGTAGTTGCCGTCCGCGACCTTGGCGATCTTCGCGGTGCCGGTCCAGGCGTCGTCGCCCGCCGGGCTCAGCCTGACGTCCTCCAGGGCCTTCGAGGAGACCGACAGGGCGGTGGAGCCCTTGGGGGCCTTCACGGTGACCTTGACCTCGGCGCCCGGCTTGCCGGAGGCGACGGACAGCTGCAGGGACGCGGAGCTGTCGCTGCTGCTCGCGCCGTGGCTGCCCGAAGGGGACGGGCTCGCGTCGGTGGCGAACGCGGGAGCGGCGGCGCCGAGGGCCAGCGTCGAGGTCAGGGCTATGGCTGCGAGGGTGACTGCCTTGCGCATGGAATTCCTCCTGAACGGGAGACCGGGGTTCGTTCCCGGCACACCTGACATGAGGGACATAAAGGGGTGTTTGGTTGCGGGCCCGCGCAGGCCCTCGCGGGGCACCTGCCGAAGGTCCTTCGGCATAAAGCCGCAGGCCGCGCACCCGCCAAGGGGGTGTCGTTTACAGGCTCTTTGCCCCGATTTTTGGGACCAAGGTCCCGGGGTTCGGGCCTTTCCGGGGCAACGACGGAGCCCCTGGCGACACGGAGTCGCCAGGGGCTCGTACGGTGCGGTTCGGACCGTGGTCAGACCACGGTCAGACGATGGTCAGGCGGTGGTCAGAGCTGCTCGATCACGTAGTCGATGCACGCGGTCAGCGCCTGCACGTCCGCCGGGTCGATCGCCGGGAACATCGCGATGCGGAGCTGGTTGCGGCCGAGCTTGCGGTACGGCTCGGTGTCCACGATGCCGTTGGCGCGCAGCACCTTGGCGACGGCGGCCGCGTCGATGTCGTCCGAGAAGTCGATCGTGCCGATGACGGCGGATCGCTTGTCGGCGTCCACGACGAACGGGTTCGCGTACTTCGAGGCCTCCGCCCATCCGTACAGGTGGCCCGCGCTGGCCGCCGTACGGCCGGTCGTGAACTCCAGGCCGCCCTGGCTGTTCATCCACTTCAGCTGCTGGTCCAGCAGGAAGAGGGTGGACAGGGCCGGGGTGTTGTAGGTCTGGTTCTTCAGCGAGTTGTCGATCGCCGTCGGCAGCGAGAAGAACTCCGGGATGTGCCGGCTGCCGGAGGCGTGCACGCGCGCCGCCCGCTCCAGGGCCGCCGGGGAGAACGCCGCCAGCCACAGGCCGCCTTCGGAGGCGAAGGACTTCTGCGGGGCGAAGTAGTAGACGTCGCTCTCGGTGATGTCCACCGGCAGACCGCCGGCACCCGAGGTGGCATCCACCAGGACGAGTGAACCGGCGTCGGCGCCCGCGACGCGCTTGACCGGCGCCGCCACGCCCGTGGAGGTCTCGTTGTGCGTGTACGCGTACACGTCGACGCCCGCCTCGGCCACCGGCTCGGGGTGCGTGCCCGGCTCGGAGGAGATCACGGTCGGCTCGTCCAGCCACGGCGCGAGCTTCGCGGCCTTGGCGAACTTGGAGGAGAACTCGCCGAAGGTGAGGTGCTGGGACTTGCGCTCGATGAGCCCGGCGGTCGCGATGTCCCAGAAGGCGGTGGAGCCGCCGTTGCCCAGGATCACCTCGTAGCCCTCGGGGAGGGAGAACAGGTCCCGGATGCCGTCCCGCACCGAGCCGACCAGGTTCTTGACCGGGGCCTGGCGGTGGGAGGTTCCGAGCAGGGAGGTACCGGTGGCGGCCAGGGCGTCCAGCGCCTCGGTCCGCACCTTGGAGGGGCCCGCGCCGAAGCGTCCGTCGGCGGGCTTGATGTCAGCGGGAATCTGGATCTCGGCCACGAGCGGAGCGTATCGGGTCCCGGTCCACCCCTCGGAGGCGCGTCCACCCGGTGAGACGGGTCCGGCCGGTGGCAGGGTGGGCGCCGTGACGTCACCCGGGGAACTCGAACGGACATTGCGGGAGAACCTGCGCGGGGAGGTGGACTTCGGGGCCGCGGCCCGAGCCCTGGCGACGATGGACGCCTCGAACTACCGCCGGGTGCCGGTGGGGGTGGCCCGGCCGCGCGACGCCGACGACGTGGCGGCCGCGCTGCGGATCTGCGCGGAGGCGGGCGTACCGGTCGTCCCGCGCGGCGGCGGGACCTCGATCGCCGGGCAGGCCACGGGCGTCGGCGTGGTGCTGGACCTGACCCGGCACATGAACGCCCTGGTGTCGCTGGACCCGGCCGCCCGCACCGCCGTGGTCGAGCCGGGTCTGGTGCTCGACCGGCTGCGCGAGGCGGCCCGCCCCCACGGGCTGACCTTCGGCCCGGACCCCTCCACGCATTCCCGCTGCACGCTGGGCGGGATGATCGGCAACAACGCCTGCGGGGCCCACTCGGTGGCCTGGGGGACCACCGCGGACAACGTGGCGGAGCTGGCGGTCACGGCGTACGGGGGCGCGTCGTACCGGCTGGGGGCGGGCTGGGCGGGAGCCCCGGCGGGCCTGCGGGAGCTGGTCGCGCAGAACCTGGCGGTGCTGCGTACGGGCATGGCGGGAGGTTTCTCGCGGCGGATCTCCGGATACGGCGGGCTGGATGCGCTGCTGCCCGAGCGGGGCGTGGAGGTGGCCCGGGCGTTCTGCGGGAGCGAGGGCACGCTCGGGGTGGTGACCGAGGCGGTCGTACGCCTGGTGGAGGCGCCGCGCGCGCCGGCCCTCGCGGTCCTCGGATACGCGGACGAGAGCGCGGCGGCGGATGCGGCGGCCGGGCTGCTGGGATTCGGGCCGCTGACGGTGGAGGGGATGGCGGCCGACCTCGTGGGCCCGGCTGCCGGGCTCCCCCGGGGCGGGGGGTGGCTGTTCGCCGAGATGCGGGACGAGGGGGCGGCGCGGTCCCTCGTACGGGCCGCGGACGCGGTGGACTCGGTGGTGGTCACGGACCCGGCGGGGCAGCGGGCGCTGTGGCGGATCCGCGAGGACGCGGCGGGGACGGCGACGCGGATGCCGGGAGGGGGCATGGCCTGGCCGGGGTGGGAGGACTGCGCCGTCCCGCCGGCCCGGCTGGGCGCGTACCTGCGGGAGTTCCGGGCGCTGCTGGCGCAGCACGGGCTGCGGGGGACCCCGTACGGGCACTTCGGCGAGGGCTGCGTCCACGTACGGATCGACTTCGATCTGGTGTCGGCGGCGGGGATCACCCGCTTCCGCGCCTTCTCCGCCGACCTGGCGGACCTGGTGGTCTCCCACGGGGGCTCCCTCTCCGGGGAGCACGGGGACGGGCAGGCGCGGGCGGAGCTTCTGCCGAGGATGTACGGGGCGGAGGTCATCCGGCTCTTCGGCGCGTACAAGGACGTGTGGGACCCGGCGGGCGGGATGAACCCCGGCATGCTGGTCCGCCCGGCCCGCCTGGACGAGAACCTCCGCTTCGAGGTGCTGCCGCCGACGCCGTTCGCGGGGGAGGTGGCCCGCTGCGTGGGCGTGGCGAAGTGCCGGTCCACCGACGCGGCCGGTCCGCAGGTCATGTGCCCGTCGTACCGGGTCACGGGGGAGGAGCGGCACTCCACGCGCGGCCGGGCGAGGCTGCTGCACGAGATGCTGGCCGGGGAGATCGTGACGGACGGCTGGCGCTCGCCGGAGGTGGCGGAGGCGCTGGACCTGTGCCTGGCCTGCAAGGGCTGCCTCGGCGACTGCCCGGTGGGGGTGGACATGGCTTCGTACAAGGCGGAGTTCCTGCACCGCCACTGGGCGGGCCGCATCCGCCCCTTGTCCCACTACACCCTGGGCGGCCTGCCCGCGTGGCTCCGCCTGATCGCCGCGCTGCGGCTGGCGCGCGTGGCGAACGCGGCCGGCCGCCGCCTCCCGGTCCCGGGCCTGACGAGGGAACGCCCCCTCCCGCCGCTGGCCGGCGAGCCCTTCACCCGTTGGTGGCGGCGCACGTTCGGAGCGGCCGCGGCACCGTCGGGGCCTGTGCACCCCGGCCCGCCCCCGGGCCCGCACCCCGGCCCGCACGCCGGCTCGCCCCCGGGCCCGCACCTGGCCGCGGCCTCACCCGGCGTCACGCTCTGGCCGGACACGTTCACCGAGTACCTGTCCCCGCAGACCGGGCAGGCAGCCGTCAAGGTCCTGCGCGCCGCAGGACTCGCCGTCTCCCTCCCCCCGAAGGGGGCCTGCTGCGGGCTGACCTACCTCTCCACCGGCCGCCTCGACCGCGCCCGCACCGTCCTGCGCCGCACCCTCGACGCCGTGGAGGACGTACGAGGACCCGTGACGGTCCTCGAACCCAGCTGCGCCGCCGCCCTGCGCACCGATCTCCCCGCCCTCCTGCCCGACGACCCGCGCGCGCAGCGCCTCGCGGCAGCCGTCCGGACCTTCGCCGAGACCCTGGAGGAGTACGCCCCGCACTGGCGGCCGCCCCGCCTGGACCGCCCCGCCGTCGGCCAGACGCACTGCCACCAGCACGCCGTCCTCGGCGACGCCGCCGACCGCAGGCTCCGCGAGCGCGCAGGCCTCGGCGGCGAGCTCAGCGGCGGCTGCTGCGGCCTCGCCGGGAACTTCGGCTTCGAGCCGGGCCACCACGAGGTGTCCGTGGCCTGCGCCGAGGAACAGCTGCTCCCCGCCCTGCGCGCGGCCCCGCCCGGGGCCGCGGTCCTGGCGGACGGATTCTCCTGCCGCACCCAGATCACCCAGCTCGCCGGCCTCCCCGACGGGAGCCGGGCCCGCCACCTCGCCGAGCTCCTGGCGGAGGTCCTGTAAGCCGACGCACGCCCCCGCGGCCCTTACGCACCCCTTAGTCTGGATTAATGCCCGCAACTTCGCCCAAGTCCGACCGCGCCGCCCCGGCGCCCGCCGAGCTCACGACGACCCCGGCACTCCCGACGGCCGCCGGCGTCGGCCCCTCCCGCTTCGGCCCCGTCGCACTGGTCATCGCCGCGGGCATCTCGGTGCAGTTCGGCGCCGCCCTCGCGGTCAAGATCATGCCGGGGGCCGGCGCCGCCGGCGTGGTCACGCTGCGGCTCGCGGCCGCCGCGCTGGTGCTGCTGGTCCTGTGCCGCCCGAAGGTCCGCGGGTACTCGCGCGCCGACTGGGGCACGGTCGTTGCCTTCGGCGTCGCCATGGCCGGCATGAACGGGCTCTTCTACCAGTCCATCGACCGCATCCCGCTCGGCCCGGCCGTCACCCTCGAAGTCCTCGGCCCCCTCGTCCTCTCGGTCGTCGTCTCGCGCCGCCTGGTCAGCCTGCTCTGGGCCGGCCTGGCCCTCGGCGGTGTCGTCCTGCTCGCCGGCCACGGCGGCGGCAACGGCTTCGGCGGCCTCGACCCCCTCGGCGCCGCCTTCGCGCTCGGAGCGGGCGTGATGTGGGCGGCGTACATCGTGTTCAGCGCGCGTACGGGCCGCCGCTTCCCGCAGGCGGACGGGCTGGCCCTGGCCATGGCGGTGGCGGCGGTGCTCTCGCTCCCGCTGGGCGTGGTCGAGGCCGGCTCGGCGCTCCTGGTGCCGAGCACGCTGGCCCTGGGCGTCGGGGTCGCCGTCCTGTCCTCCGTGCTGCCGTACACCCTGGAGCTGCTGGCGCTGCGCCGCGTCCCCGCCCCGACGTTCGCGATCCTGATGAGCCTGGAGCCGGCCATCGCGGCCACGGCCGGGTTCCTGCTCCTGAACCAGGCGATGTCGGCGATCGACGCACTGGCGATCGCACTGGTCATCGCGGCGAGCATGGGCGCGGTCCGCTCCCAGACCCGCAAGACGGCCGCCGCCTGAGCCCGTGCGCCCGCCCCGCCGGGCGCGGGGGTGCTCGGCGGGGCGGGGGCTCGGTGCTCAGCCCAGCGGCAGGTCCAGGTAGGACGGCGTGGCCTCCGGGGAGGTGAAGGCCAGCGTCGCGCGCGGCAGGTTGGCGTCCCCGTAGAACGGGTCGCGGGCGTCGATCACCAGCATCAGCCGGTGCCCGCGCGGGACGTCGTACGCCGTCGCCTGGAGTTCGAGGTCGGCGCTGACCAGGCTGTCGGGCGGCGAGTCGAGGTCCGTGTACGGGGCGTGCGTGACGATGTGCCCCGTCCCGTCGGGCGCCACCGCGAGCAGGTACGCGACGAACGACGAGTCCGGGTTCGCGGCCCGGTACGTGACGCGCAGCCTCGGCGTGCCGCGCAGCCGGGTGGTCTCCGCCTCCGGGTCCGCCGTCCAGACGGCGGCGACGGTGCGGTCGATGTCGCCGGTCCGGTACGCCTTGGGGCGGCCCGCGATCTCGTCGTACCCGGAGCGGACGATCCCGTCGGCGACGGTCGCCGGGGTGTCCACCCCGCACAGCACGCCCGCGCTCCAGCCGGCCTCGGGCCGCTCGGTGAGCTCCCCGCCGCTCGCCAGGTGCAGCCGGCGTACCTGTTCGGTGACGGATTCCCAGGTGGGGCGGGGTTCCAGGGTCTGGCCCCACATGACCTCGCTGAGGATCCGGCCCTCGTCGGCGATGCCGTTGTCGATGTCCCTGAGGTGGTGGTCGAACCAGCGGTGGGCGTTCGTCCAGATCCGGTTGGGCAGGCCGATCATGCCCGTCATCTCGGGGCCGGAGTGGTCGCCGATGGAGAGGTCGAGGCGTTTGGGGCCGGTGAGCTCGTTGAAGAGCTTCAGCGTCTGGTTGCAGGGGAAGAGGGTCTCGTGCCAGGCGTGCGAGAAGTAGACGGGAACCTGGCGCCGGTTGAGCTCCTTGATGTGGGTGAACGGCGAGCGCTGCTCCGCCCAGCGCAGGGTGCCCTGGATGTCGCGGCCCGCGAGGACGTTCTCGAACACGCTCTGCGTCTGCGGGCTCAGCCGCGCCTTCGAGGCGGCGCTGAGCAGCGCCTGGACGGCTGCCACGTGCCGGGTCCGGTTCTCGTAGAAGGCCTCGCCGAGGTCGCCCCAGGTGCTGAGCGCGACCACCGCGTCGACGCGCGTGTCGTGCGCGGCGACGAGCTGGCCGATGCCGGAACCGTACGAGTCGCCCAGGAAGCCGATCTTCGTGACCGGGCCGGCGGTGCGCTCGATGAGGTGGTCCAGGGCGCGGCTGCCGTCGGCGACGTCGAGCGGGCCGGCCACGTCGACCTGGCCCTCGGAGCCGGCGAAACCGCGGGTGCTGTAGGCGAGCACGTTGTAGCCGCGCGCGGCGAACACGCTGGCCTGGACGGCGTACGGGAGCCAGCCGTGGTTCGTCCACGGCGAGGGCATCACGATCACCGGCCGCGGCCGGCCCCCGTTGTGCCGCCACAGCGCGGCGTCGAGCAGGTCCCCGTCGGAGCCCGCGACCTTGACCCGGCTGAAGACGGCGACGGACCGGGCGTCGGCCACCTCCGCGGCGCGGGCGGGGGCGAGGCCGGTGACGTCGCCGGTCTCGAGGGCGGCGACGAACGCGGTGAGGGTGGTCGCGTCGAGTTCGGGATAGAGCGAGAAAGCGGCTGAGATCACGTCGGTTCATCCTCTTCGTCGAGTGACGTTCTTCGTCGGGTGACGTTCGGCGAGTGACTTCTTCGAGTGGCTTCTTCGCGAGTGCCTTCGGCGCGGGGGGACTTCGCGGGGGACGAAGCGTTCAGTATCGAGGCGACATCGGCGGGCTTCCGCCGCTTTCCGGCGTACGGCCTGAATCGCCCCCTCCGGGGCCGCGGCGGCCGGGCCCGCCGACCAGGCCGGAGTCGGTGCCGAAGGTCAAATCGCCATCTGCCCAAGCCAGTTGGCGGCGCTGGCGCGAAGGGGACGCTCGGCGGGCAAATCATGCAAGCATGCTTGATTGTTTTGCGCGCGGCTGCCAGTCTTCCCCTCACGCCGAAAGGGGAGCCCGCCGTGCTCGATCCGTCAGCTGTCGCCGTCTTCGCCGATCTGCGCGAGGAAGGCCTCGCGCTCGAAACCCTGGTACGGGACCTGCCCGCCGCCGGCTGGGCCGAGCCCACCCCCGCGAGCGGCTGGACCGTCGCCCACCAGATCGCCCACCTGCACTGGACCGACCGGGCCGCGCTGGTCTCGCTCACCGACCCCGTGGGCTTCGCCGCCCTGGTCGAGGAGGCGGTCAAGGCCCCCGAATCCTTCGTGGACGAGGGCGCGGAGGAGGGCGCCGCGCTGCCGCCCGCCGAACTGCTGGCCCGCTGGCGGGCCGGGCGCAGCGCTCTCGGCGAGGCGCTCGCCGCGGCCTCGCCCGACGCCCGCTTCCCCTGGTACGGACCGCCGATGAAGGCCGCCTCCATGGCCAGCGCCCGCCTGATGGAGACCTGGGCGCACGGCCAGGACGTGGCCGACGCCCTCGGCGTACGCCGCACCCCGACCGCGCGGCTGCGGCACGTGGCCCGGATCGGCGTACGGGCCCGGGACTACGCGTTCGCGGTACGGGGGCTGCCCGCGCCCGCCTCGGAGTTCAGGGTGGAACTCGTACCGCCGGACGGCGGGGAGCCCTGGGCCTACGGGCCGCCGGAAGCGGCGGACCGGATCGCCGGGCCGGCGCTCGACTTCTGCCTGCTGGTGACCCAGCGGGCCCACCGCGCCGACCTCGCCCTGACCGCGACCGGCCCCGACGCCGACCGCTGGCTGGACATCGCCCAGGCCTTCGCGGGCCCGGCGGGACCCGGCCGCGCGCCGGGGGCGGCTCGATGAGCGGCGGCCGGCGGCCGTTGCGCGTCGGCAATGCCTCGGGGTTCTACGGGGACCGCTTCAGCGCGTTCGAGGAGATGCTGACCGGGGGCCCGCTGGACGTGCTGACCGGCGACTACCTCGCCGAGCTGACCATGCTGATCCTGGGACGGGACCGGCTGAAGTCCCCGGACCTCGGCTACGCCAAGACCTTCCTGCGGCAGCTTGAGGAGGGCCTCGGGCTCGCGCACGAACGGGGTGTGCGGATCGTCGCCAACGCGGGAGGCCTGAACCCGGCGGGACTGGCCGACGCGGTCCGCGCGCTCGCCGCCGAGGCCGGGGTCCCGGTGTCGGTCGCCCACGTCGAGGGCGACGACCTGATGCCGTTCGCGGAAGGCGCGCTGACCGCGAACGCCTACCTCGGCGGCGCCGGCATCACGGCCTGCCTGCGGGCGGGCGCGGACGTGGTCGTGACGGGCCGGGTCACCGACGCGGCGCTGGTCAGCGGTTCGGCGGCCTGGTGGTTCGACTGGGCGCCGGACGACCACGACCGGCTGGCGGGGGCGGTGGTGGCGGGCCATGTCCTGGAGTGCGGAACCCAGGCCACCGGCGGCAACTACTCCTTCTTCACGGCGCACGACGTCCGCCGCCCCGGATTCCCGCTGGCGGAGATCGCGGAGGACGGCTCGTCGGTGATCACCAAGCACCCGGGCACGGGCGGGGTGGTCTCGGTGGGCACGGTGACGGCCCAACTCCTGTACGAGACCCAGGGCCCCCGCTACCTGGGCCCGGACGTCACGGCCCGCCTGGACACGGCCCGCCTGGCGCAGGCGGACGCGGACCGGGTGTCGATCTCCGGAGTCGTGGGGGAGGCTCCGCCCGCCACCCTCAAGGTGGGGGTGACCCGCATCGGGGGCTGGCGCAACGAGGTGGTCTTCGTCCTGACGGGCCTGGACATCGAGGAGAAGGCGGCGCTGGTCCGGACGCAGTTGGCGGACGCGCTGTCCCAAGTGGCCACGGCGGACTGGACGCTGGCCCGCACGGACCGCGAGGACGCGGAGACGGAGGAGACGGCCAGCGCGCTGCTCCGCCTGGTCGTGCGCGACCCGTCGCCGGACCGGGTGGGCCGCGCCCTCACCTCGGAGGCCATCGAACTGGCCCTGGCCAGCTACCCGGGCTTCCACGTGACGTCCCCGCCGGGCCCGGCCCAGCCGTACGGGGTCTTCACGTCCTCGACCGTCCCGGCGACGGCGGTGCCCCACGTGGCGGTCCTGCCCAACGGCACGCGCCAGCCGGTCCCGCCGGTCGCCCCGGTCCCGTCGGCCCCGCCGGCGTCCGGGGCGCGGGGGTTCGGGGGCGCGGCCCCCGCCTGGTCCGGGGCGGCGCCCACGGCTTCGGGGCGGGGAGGGGCGGAGGAGAGCCCCGCGGGGCAGCCCACCCGCCGAGTCCCCCTCGGCACGCTGATCGGCGCGAGGAGCGGGGACAAGGGCGGCGACGCCAACATCGGGGTGTGGGTCGAGCGGGACGACGCCTGGGAGTGGCTCCGCACCACCCTGACCGCCGAAACCCTTCAGGCCCTGCTCCCCGAGACCGAAGACCTCCGCGTCACCCGCCACACCCTTCCCAACCTCCGTGCGCTCAACTTCACCATCGCCGGAATCCTGGGCGCCGGCGTGGCCTCCGCCCACCGCTTCGACCCCCAGGCCAAGGCCCTCGGCGAGTGGCTGCGCGCCCGGCACATGGACATTCCCGCCCACCTCCTGCCGACACACCTCCCGCTCACCCCGGAGGGGACCGCCCCATGACCCGTCTCACCACCACCGTCGACCCCCACGCCCCCGACCACCTCGCCCACCACGCGGCCGCCACCGCCCGCCTCGCCGAGCTGGACGCCGAGCACGCCAAGGCGCTCCTCGGCGGCGGCGAGAAGTACACGGCCCGCCACAAGGGCCGCGGCAAGCTCCTCGCCCGCGAGCGGATCGAGCTGCTCCTGGATCCGGACACCCCGTTCCTTGAGCTGTCCCCGCTCGCCGCCTGGGGCAGCGACCACCCCGTCGGCGCCTCCATGGTCACCGGCATCGGCACGGTCGAGGGCGTCGAGTGCCTGGTCACCGCCAACGACCCCACCGTCCGCGGCGGCGCCTCCAACCCCTGGACCCTCAAGAAGGCCCTGCGGGCCAACGAGATCGCCCGGCAGAACCACCTGCCCTGCATCAGCCTCGTCGAGTCCGGCGGCGCCGATCTCCCCTCCCAGAAGGAGATCTTCATCCCGGGCGGCGCGATCTTCCGCGATCTGACCCGGCTCTCGGCCGCAGGTATCCCCACCGTCGCCGTCGTCTTCGGCAACTCCACCGCCGGAGGCGCGTACATCCCGGGGATGTCCGACCACACCATCATGATCAAGGACCGCTCCAAGGTGTTCCTCGGCGGTCCGCCGCTCGTCAAGATGGCCACCGGCGAGGAGAGCGACGACGAGTCCCTCGGCGGAGCCGACATGCACGCCCGCACCTCCGGGCTCGCCGACTACTACGCCCTCGACGAGCACGACGCCATCCGCCAGGCCCGCCGCGTCGTCGCCCGCCTGAACCACCGCAAGCCGCACCCCGATCCGCAGCCCGCCGAAGAGCCGAAGTACGACCCGGAGGAGCTCCTCGGCATCGTCCCCGCGGACCTCAAGACCCCCTTCGACCCCCGCGAGGTCATCGCCCGCATCGTCGACGGCTCCGACTTCGACGAGTTCAAGCCCCTGTACGGGACCAGCCTGGTCACCGGCTGGGCCACCCTCCACGGCTACCCGGTCGGCATCCTCGCCAACGCCCAGGGCGTGCTGTTCAGCGCCGAGTCGCAGAAGGCGGCCCAGTTCATCCAGCTCGCCAACCAGCGAGACATCCCGCTGCTCTTCCTCCACAACACCACCGGATACATGGTCGGCAAGGAGTACGAGCAGGGCGGCATCATCAAGCACGGCTCGATGATGATCAACGCGGTCTCCAACTCCCGCGTCCCCCACCTCTCCGTCCTCATCGGCGCCAGCTACGGAGCCGGCCACTACGGCATGTGCGGCCGCGCCTACGAGCCCCGCTTCCTCTTCGCCTGGCCCAGCGCCAAATCCGCCGTCATGGGCCCGGCCCAGCTCGCCGGGGTGCTCTCCATCGTGGCCCGGCAGTCCGCCGCGGCGAAGGGGCAGCCGTACGACGAGGAGGCCGACGCCGGGATGCGCGCCTTCGTGGAGGCACAGATCGAGTCCGAGTCCCTGCCGATGTTCCTGTCCGGGCGGCTGTACGACGACGGGGTCATCGACCCGCGCGACACCCGTACCGTCCTCGGCCTGTGCCTGTCGGCCGTCCACAACGCCCCCGTCGAGGGCGCCCGCGGCGGCTTCGGCGTCTTCCGGATGTGAGCCCGCACATGACCCAGCAGCCCATCACCTCCCTCCTCGTCGCCAACCGCGGCGAGATCGCCGTACGGATCTTCCGTACCGCCCGCGCCCTCGGCCTGGACACCGTCGCCGTCCACTCCGACCCCGATGCCGACGCCCTGCACGTACGGGAGGCCGACGCGGCCGTGCGCCTGCCCGGCGCCGCGCCCGCCGACACCTACCTGCGCGGCGACCTCGTCATCAAGGCCGCCCTCGCCGCCGGCGCGGACGCCGTCCACCCCGGCTACGGGTTCCTCTCCGAGAACGCCGGCTTCGCCCGCGAGGTGACCGCCGCCGGACTCGCCTGGATCGGTCCCCCGCCCGAGGCCATCGAGGCCATGGCCTCCAAGACCCGGGCCAAGGAGCTGATGCGCGCCGCCGGGGTCCCGCAGCTCGACCCCGTCGATCCCGCGGCCGCCACCGCCGCCGACCTCCCCCTCCTGCTCAAGGCCGCCGCGGGCGGCGGCGGGCGCGGTATGCGCGTCGTGCGGGACCTCGACACCCTCAAGGAGTCCCTCGACGCGGCCTCCGCCGAAGCGGCCTCCGCCTTCGGCGACGGCGAGGTCTTCGCCGAGCCCTACGTCGAGCGCGGCCGCCACGTCGAGGTCCAGATCCTCGCCGACTCCCACGGCACCGTCTGGGCCCTCGGCACCCGTGACTGCTCCCTCCAGCGGCGCCACCAGAAGGTCATCGAGGAGGCCCCGGCGCCCGCTCTGCCGGACAGCCTGCGCGAGAGCCTGTACACGGCCGCCGTGGCCGCCGCCCGCGCGGTCTCCTACCAGGGCGCGGGCACCGTCGAGTTCCTCGTCGCCGCCGACGGGCGCCCGTACTTCCTGGAGATGAACACCCGCCTCCAGGTGGAACACCCCGTCACCGAGGCCGTCTTCGGCCTCGACCTCGTCGCCCTGCAACTGCGCATCGCCGAGGGCGCGGCCCTGCCGCTGACACCCCCCGAGCCCGCCGGGCACGCCGTCGAGGCCCGCCTCTACGCCGAGGACCCCGCCCGGGACTGGCGCCCCCAGACCGGCGTCCTGCACACCCTCGCCGTCCCCGGTGGGGGCCTCCCCGGCGAAGCCGGGGGGACGGTCCGCGTGGACACCGGCTTCACGGACGGGGACACCGTCGGCATCCACTACGACCCGATGCTCGCCAAGGTCGTCGCCCACGCCCCGACCCGGGCCGAGGCCGTCCGCGCCCTCGCCCACGCCCTGGCCGGAGCCCGCATCCACGGGCTCACCACCAACCGCGAGCTCCTCGTACGCTCCCTGCGGCACCCGGAGTTCGCCGCCGGGCAGCCCGACACCGGGTTCTACGAGCGGCACCTCGCCGCCCTCACCGAGCCCGCCCCGGACACCGCCGGCCGCACCGCGCTGGCCGCCCTCGCCGGGGCGCTCGCCGAGGCGGCCCCCGCTCCGGGCGCACCGCTGGCCCTCCGGCTCGGCGGCTGGCGCAACCTCCGCTCCCAGCCGCAGACCCGCCGCTACACCGTGGCCGGTACCGAGCACGAGGTCCGGTACAACCCCGTGGACCCCGGGGACCACCCCGGTGTTCGCATCCTGTCGGCCGAGCGCCACCTGGTCGTCCTCGAAGTCGACGGGGTCCGGCGGATGTTCCACGTGAAACACAATTCGAACACGTCGGAGGTGTACGTGGACTCGCCCTTCACCGGCGCGCACACGCTCACCCCCGTACCCCGGTTCGCCGATCCCCAGGACCGCACCGAACCCGGCTCCCTGCTCGCCCCCATGCCCGGCACCGTCGTCCGCGTGGCCGAGGGCCTCGCACCCGGCGCCGCCGTCACCGCCGGGCAGCCCCTGCTCTGGCTGGAGGCCATGAAGATGGAGCACCGCATCGTCTCGCCCGCCTCCGGCACGCTCACCGCGCTCCACGCCACTCTCGGCCACCAGGTCGAGTTCGGCGCCCTGCTCGCCGTAGTCCAGGAGGAAACGCCAGCATGAGCCCCGCCACCAGCACCACCGTCGAGACCGAGGAACACAGGGCGCTGCGCGCCGCCGTCGCCGCGCTCGGGCAGCGGTACGGACGCGAGTACCTCGCCCGCGTCGCCCGTGAGGGCGGCCACCCCGACGAGCTGTGGGCGGATGCCGCCAAGCTCGGCTACCTCGGGGTCAGCCTGCCCGAGGAGTACGGCGGCGGGGGCGGCGGCATCGCCGAACTCTCCATCGTCCTGGAGGAACTGGGCGCCGCGGGCTGCCCCCTGCTGATGATGGTCGTCTCACCGGCCATCTGCGGCACGGTCATCTCCCGCTTCGGCACCGAGGCCCAGAAGCAGGCCTGGCTGCCCGGCCTCGCCGACGGCAGCCGCACCATGGCCTTCGGCATCACCGAACCCGAAGCCGGCTCCAACTCCCACCGCATCACCACCACCGCCCGCCGCGACGGCGACGAGTGGGTCCTGACCGGGCGCAAGGTCTTCATCTCCGGCGTGGACATCGCCGACGCCACTCTCATCGTCGGCCGCACCGAAGACGCACGGACGGGGAGCCTCAAGCCCTGCCTGTTCATCGTGGACCGCGACACCCCCGGCTTCACCCGCTCCGTCATCGACATGGAACTCCAGGCGGCGGAGAAGCAGTTCGAACTGGTCCTGGACGAGGTACGGCTGCCCGCCGAAGCCCTCGTCGGAGACGAGGACGCGGGGCTGCTCCAGCTCTTCGCCGGTCTCAACCCCGAGCGCATCATGACCGCCGCCTTCGCCATCGGGATGGGCCGCCACGCCCTCGCCAAGGCCGTCGACTACGCCAAGACCCGCCAGGTCTGGAGGGAGGCGATCGGCGCCCACCAGGCCATCGCCCACCCTCTCGCCGCGGCCCACATCGACCTCGAACTCGCCCGCCTGATGATGCAGAAGGCCGCCCACCTGTACGACGCGGGCGACGACATGGCCGCCGGCGAGGCCGCGAACATGGCCAAGTACGCTGCCGCCGAGGCCTGCGTGAAGGCCGTGGACCAGTCCGTCCACACCCTGGGCGGCAACGGCCTCACCCGCGAATACGGGCTGGCCGCCCTCATCACGGCCTCCCGGGTCGCCCGCATCGCCCCCGTCAGCCGCGAGATGATCCTGAACTTCGTCTCGCACCAGACCCTGGGCCTCCCCAAGTCGTACTAGGCGGCGCCCCGGCGGCCCCAGGCCCGGCGGGGGCCGCCGGGGGCGGCACCGCACGATCCGCAACACCCCCACAACCTCCGGAGGACATGGCATGACCCGCCCCGTCGGCGCCGCGCGAGCGCACGGCATCACCACCCTCACGCTCGACTCCCCGGCCAACCGCAACGCGCTCTCCGCGGACCTCGTCGGCGAGCTGCGCGCGGCCCTCGCCGCGGCGGCGGCGGATCCCGGGGCCCGGGCCATCGTCCTCACCCACACCGGCAACACCTTCTGCGCCGGCGCCGACCTGAAGTCCCCCTGCGCCCCGGCCGACTTCATCGCCCTGCTCGGCGAGATCGCCGAGCTGGACAAGCCGGTCGTGGCCCGCGTCACCGGACACGTTCGGGCCGGCGGCCTCGGCCTCCTCGGCGTCTGCGACATCGCCGCCGCCGGACCCGCCTCCACGTACGCCTTCACCGAGACCCACCTGGGCGTGGTCCCGGCCGTGATCTCCGCGCCGCTGCTCCCGCGCCTGGACCCGCGCGCGGCGGCCCGCTACTTCCTCACCGCCGAGGCCTTCGACGCGGCCGAAGCCGCCCGGATCGGCCTGCTCACCCTGCACGGCGAGGACGTGGACCAGGTCCTCGCCCCCGTGCTCGCGGGCCTGCGCAAGGCGGGCCCGGAGGCCCTCGCCGCCACCAAGGAGCTGCTCACCGCCCCGGTACGGGCGGTGCTCGCGAAGGACGGCGCCGCACTCACGGAGCTGTCCGCGCACCACTTCGGCTCCGCCGAGGCCCGCGAGGGCATCACCGCCCGCTTCGAGCGCCGGGACCCGTCATGGGCCCTGTGACCGACGCCCGGTCCACCGAGGACGACCGGACCGGGCCCGAGGCCCAGTCCGGCCCCAAGCAGGCCCGCAGCCGCGTCACCCGCCGCCACCTCCTGGAGGCGGCCGTCGCCTGCCTCGCCGAACAGGGCTGGGCCGGCTCCACCGTCGCGGTCGTCGCCGAACGCGCCGGGGTCTCGCGGGGTGCGGCCCAGTACCACTTCCCGACGCGCGAGGACCTGTTCACCGCCGCCGTCGCGTACGTCTCCGAGGAGCGCTCCGCCGCCCTGCGCGACCTCTTCCAGGCCGGACCCGCCGCCCGCCCCGCCGTGGTCGAAGCCATCGTCGACCTCTACACCGGAGCCCTCTTCCGCGCCGCCCTCCAGCTGTGGGTCGCCGCCTCCAACGAGGAGCAGCTGCGCCCCCAGGTCACCGAACTGGAGGCCCGTGTGGGCCGCGAGACCCACCGCATCGCCGTGGAACTCCTCGGCGCGGACGAGTCCGTGCCCGGCGTGCGCGAGACCGTGCAGGGCCTCCTCGACATGGCCCGCGGCCTCGGCCTGGCCAACGTCCTCACCGACGACACGGCCCGCCGCGCCCGTGTGGTCGCCCAGTGGTCCCGGATCCTGGACGCCGCCCTCGGCTGAAGCCGGCCGGTGGCGCCGCCGCCGCGTCCGCCGAGGGCGCCGCACCCCGTACGTCCACGGGATGCGGCGCCCTGACCGGCGTACGGGGCGTAGCGGGCGTGCGAGGTCTACGCGGCGTACGAAGAGGAAATCAGGCCGTGTCGGCGATGTCCGCGTAGCCCTCGATCTCGCGCGGGTCGCGCCGTCCGGGGCCGATGTAGCGCGCCGACGGCCGCACCAGGCGGCCCGTGCGCTTCTGCTCCAGGATGTGCGCCGACCAGCCGGCGGTCCGGGCGCAGGTGAACATCGAGGTGAACATGTGCGCCGGGACCTCCGCGAAGTCCAGCATGATCGCGGCCCAGAACTCCACGTTCGTCGCGAGCACCCGGTCGGGACGGCGTGCGTGCAGCTCCTCCAGCGCGGCCTTCTCCAGCGCGGCGGCCACCTCGTAGCGCGGCGCGTCCAGCTCCTTGGCCGTACGCCGCAGCACGCGGGCGCGCGGGTCCTCGGCCCGGTACACGCGGTGCCCGAAGCCCATCAGCCGCTCGCCCTTGTCCAGGGCCTTCTTCACGTACGCCACGGCGTCGCCGGTGCGCTCGATCTCCTCGATCATGCCGAGGACGCGGGACGGCGCACCGCCGTGCAGCGGCCCGGACATGGCGCCGACGGCGCCGGAGAGGGCCGCGGCCACGTCCGCACCGGTCGAGGCGATCACGCGCGCGGTGAACGTCGAGGCGTTAATGCCGTGCTCGGCGGCCGAGGTCCAGTACGCGTCGACGGCCTTGACGTGCTTCGGGTCCGGCTCGCCCCGCCAGCGGATCATGAACCGCTCGACGACGGACTCGGCCTTGTCGATCTCGCTCTGGGGAACCATCGCCCGGCCCTGCCCGCGCGCGGACTGCGCGACGTACGACAGCGCCATCACGGCGGCGCGCGCGAGGTTGTCGCGGGCGGTCTTCTCGTCGATGTCGAGGAGGGGCTTCAGACCCCACACGGGGGCGAGCATGGCCAGGGCGGACTGCACGTCGACGCGGATGTCGCCGGAGTGCACGGGGATCGGGAAGGGCTCGGCGGCGGGCAGGCCGGGGTTGAACGCCCCGTCGACCAGCAGGCCCCAGACGTTGCCGAACGAGACGTGCCCGACGAGGTCCTCGATGTCGACCCCGCGATAGCGGAGCGATCCGCCTTCCTTGTCCGGTTCGGCGATCTCGGTCTCGAACGCGACGACCCCTTCGAGCCCGGGTACGAAGTCGGACATCAGGCGGCTCCTCAGATAGTGCGAACACGCGCGGCTCCCGGCGTGACTCGCGGTCCGGCGCGGTCATCCCCGTTGATGCCCGGCACGGCCGTCGGTCACCCGCGTGGGGACCTCCGGACCGGCCCCAAGATTTTGGCTGTTACGGATGGCAGGCGGAAGCGTGACATACGGCACACTGCCGCGAGCGCTCCTGCGGCAGGATGGCACGCGTGACCGACCAGGACATTGACCCCGCCACGATGCGCAAGCAGTACCGCTCGGAGATCGTCCACGAGGACGGCCTCGCCGAGGATCCCATGCGGCAGTTCGCCGAGTGGTTCCAGCAGGCCGCCGACTCGCACCTCTTCGAACCCAACGCGATGGTGGTCTCGACCGCAACCCCCGAAGGCCGCCCAAGTTCCCGCACGGTGCTGCTGAAGCAGTTCGACGAGCGGGGATTCGTCTTCTACACCAACTACGGCTCCCGCAAGGGCCGCGAGATCGACGCCAACCCGCACGTCGCGCTGCTCTTCCCCTGGCACCCCATCTCCCGCCAGGTCATCGTCACCGGCGCGGCCTCGCGGATCGGCCGCGACGAGACGGCGGCGTACTTCCGCTCCCGCCCGCACGGCTCGCAGCTGGGCGCCTGGGCCAGCGAGCAGTCCCGGGTGATCGCCTCCCGGGCCGAGCTCGACCGCCGCTACGCGGAGCTCGCGGAGCGCTACCCCGAGGGCGAGCAGGTCCCCGTCCCGCCCGAGTGGGGCGGGATCCGGGTCGTCCCCGACGGGATCGAGTTCTGGCAGGGGCACGAGAACCGCCTCCACGACCGGCTGCGCTATGTCCTGGAGGACGGGAAGTGGCGCCTGGAGCGGCTCTGCCCGTAGCGGCCGCCGTCACCCGCGCACACACGCAGACGACCCGCGAGCTCGGGTTTCTCTCCTGCAGTGAGAGAAGCCGGCCGGACGTACCGGCGAGCTCGCGGGTCGGGTGACTGCTTGGGATTGGCGCCTGGCTACCCGCCGGGCACCGCACTGGGTGCGTGCGACGACGGGCCCTTAGCCCGCAGCCACCTCACGCGTCCGGTTTCCGTACATTTCGGGAACCACCTCCCTTCTCGTGTACGGCAGAGCCTAGAACCGCTTCCCGAGGTCCTCAAGTGATTTATTTCGGGGCGATTCGGGGAATGCGGTGTGGGCTGCGTCACGTTCCAGTTGAATGATCCAACGTGCCGCACACGCGAACACCTGCAGGGGGTGCCAGGTGAGTGCTTCCGGACGTAGTGAGACCACCGACGATCTGCTCGCAGCGCTGCTCGACGGGATGGACGCGGCCTTGTGCGCGTTCGACTCGGACGGCGTGATCACGCACTGGAACCGCGAGGCCGAGCGGATCCTCGGCTGGAGCGCCGCCGAGGCGGTCGGGCGCAAGGGCTTCGCCGGGTGGGCCGTGCGCGCCGCCGACGCACAGGACGTGGAGGAGCGGCTCATGTCCGCCCAGGACGTGCCCGGGCGGCAGGTGCACGAGTTCGCGCTGCTGACCAAGGAGGGCGGGCGGGTGCTCGTACGGACCCAGTCCGCCGGGGTGCCCGGGGCGGACGGGAAGCCCGCCGGGGTGTACTGCGCCTTCAGCGAGGTGCACGCCCAGATCGACCTGGAGCGGTCCATCGCGCTGAGCGAGGCGCTGATGGACGACGCCTCCTGGGGTGTCGTCCTCGTCGACGTGGACCTGCGGCCCGCCGTGGTCAACGCGCACGCCGCCCGCGCCTTCGGCTCGGGGCGCACCGCACTGCTCGGCCGGCCGCTGGGGGAGCTGCTGGCCCAGGGCGTCGAGGAGCTGGAGGGGGCCCTGCAGCACGTGCTCGCCGAAGGGTCGCCGCCCGCGCCCACGGAGCTGTGGGTGTCGGTCCGCACGCCCGAGGGGGTGCGGCGGCGGTGCTGGCGGTCGGGGTTCCTGCGCCTGGGCTCGCCGCTGGCGGAGGAGCCGGTGCCGCTCGGGGTCGGCTGGCTGTTCCAGGACATCACCGAGGCCCGGCAGGCCGCGCTGGACACGGCGCAGCTGCGGTTCCGCGCCGGCCAGCTGCACCGCTCGGGCCGGGCGGCCGCCGAGTGCGAGGACCCGGCCGAGGCGGCCGCCGTACGACTGGACTTCGCGCTCGCGGGCTTCGCCGAGCACGCGCTGCTCGACGTATTGGAGCGGTCGGCCGACCCGGACCGGCGCCGCCTCGTACGGATGGCGGCTTCGCCGCCGCTGCTGCCGGGGGCGGAGGCGATCCCGGCCCGGTACGCGCCCGGGCACCCGGCGCTCCAGGCGCTGGACCGGATCGGCTCGGTCCGTACGAGCGCCCCGCGCGGGGAGGCGGCCGGGAGCTGGGCGCGGGAGCGGCAGTGGCCCGAGGACGCGGTGCACGTGCTGTGCACGGTGCTGCGCAGCCGCGGGCGGACCGTGGGGGCGCTGACCTTCGTACGGGCCGCTTCGCGGGCGGCCTTCGAGCAGGCGGACGCGGCGTACGCGGAAGAGGTGGCGGCCCGGGTGGCGGCCGACCTCGACCTGGCGTCCCGGCCGCGGCCGCCCCGGGGAGAGGACACCCCCTGAGGTGTCCGGAGGCTCAGTGGCGGAAGAAGATCCGGTCGCCGTACTCCTTCAGGACGCGGCCGTTCCATTCGTGGCCGCCGTCCACGTTGCCCGAGCGCAGCAGCGGGGGCTCCATGCCGCGGGCGGCGAGCTCGCCCGCGGCCGCCGCCATCACGGCCTGCATGATCGCGCTGGTCACGACGGTGGAGGCGGGCGCGAACGGCGCGTCGATGCCGTCGAGGCTCAGCTCGGCGTCGCCCACCGCGATCTTGCTGTCGAGGACGATGTCGCAGTGGTCCTTGAGGAAGGTGCCCGAGACGTGCCGAGACTTGGTGCCGGTCGCGTACGCCACCGAGGTCACGCCGATCACCTTCAGGCCGAGGGCCCGGGCGTTCATGGCCATCTCGACCGGCAGCGCGTTGCGCCCGGAGAGGGAGATGATCACGAGCACGTCGCCGGCGGTGGCCGGGCTGCTGTCGAGGACGGCTCCTGCGAGGCCGTCGACCCGCTCCAGGGCGCTGCCCAGGGTGGCCGGCATGACGTCGATCCCGACGGTGCCGGGGACGGCGAGGAAGTTCACCAGCGCGAGTCCGCCCGCCCGGTAGACGACGTCCTGGGCGGGGAGCGAGGAGTGTCCGGCGCCGAAGGCGAAGAGCCGGTTCCCGGAGGCGACGGCTTCGGCGATGGCGGTGCCGGCCTCGGCGATGTGCGCGGACTCCTCGTCCCTCACCCGCTCCAGGAGTCCGATCGCGGCGTCGAGGAACTGACCGGCCAGCTTGCTCTCGCTCATACGCCGATGGCCCTTCCAGAGGTGGGGTTCGTCCGTGTCCGCCGCTCACCGTGCGGTCTGGACCAAGGGCGTGTCAATACGAACGTCAATCCCGGGGCCGGTGTGCCCGGGGATGTCCCGGACGGCGCTTGACGTCCGGCACGGGACGGTTGTCGGCGCGATGCGTCAGAATTGGGTGCAGGGCCAGCGCACGATATCCGAGGGGCACGAATGTCCGGACTGATCGATACCACGGAGATGTATCTCCGCACCATCCTCGAGCTGGAAGAGGAAGGCGTGGTCCCCATGCGCGCCCGCATCGCCGAGCGGCTCGACCAGAGCGGCCCGACGGTGAGCCAGACCGTGGCGCGCATGGAGCGCGACGGCCTGGTGGCCGTGGCGAGCGACCGCCACCTGGAGCTGACGGAGGAGGGGCGGCGGCTGGCGACGCGCGTGATGCGCAAGCACCGGCTCGCGGAATGCCTCCTCGTCGACGTCATCGGCCTGGAGTGGGAGCAGGTGCACGCCGAGGCCTGCCGCTGGGAGCACGTGATGAGCGAGGCGGTGGAGCGGCGGGTGCTGGAGCTGCTGCGCCACCCGACCGAGTCGCCGTACGGGAACCCGATCCCGGGGCTGGAGGAGCTGGGCGAGAAGGCCGAGGCGGACCCGTTCCTGGAGGACGGCATGGTCAGCCTGTCGGAGCTGGACCCGGGCGCGGAGGGCAAGACGGTGGTGATCCGCCGGATCGGGGAGCCGATCCAGACGGACGCCCAGCTGATGTACACGCTGCGGCGGGCGGGCGTGCAGCCCGGCTCGGTGGTCAGCGTGACCGAGTCGCCGGGCGGGGTGCTGGTCGGCAGTGGTGGGGAGGCCGCGGAGCTCGATGCGGAGATCGCCTCGCACGTGTTCGTGGCCAAGCGCTGACGGCCTCCACACAGGCCGGTACGCGGCACTTTCGGTGGCAGCACTGCCGGTGGTGGGTGTGGGCGGTCCCGGCGCCTTGCGGCGCCGGGACCGGTCCTCCCCTTTGCTGACCCGGAGCCCCGAGCTCTCAAGGTCATCCCCTCGGACCGTCTTCCCCGAGCGGCCCGCCTCCCTGTTGAAAGGATCTCCATCGGCAGCGGCGGCCAATCCTTGAGCAAGGTCACTCAAAAGAGCGGTGTTGAAGACGAGAACCCCGTTTTCGAATACGGGTTCGATAGTCTGGCCGTGAGCGAAGGGGGTGCATCTGCCGTGGTACAGCGCATCGATGTGACAGGGGCCGACGGTGTGCGCCTGGCCGCCTGGGAGTTCCGGGAATCACCCCCCACCGCGCCCCCGGATCCCGACGCGCCCCGGGTGCTGTTACTCCATGGCCTGATGGGCCGCGCCTTCCACTGGGCGGGCACCGCGCGCTGGCTCTCCCGGCATCGCCGCGTCATCGCCCTCGACCAGCGCGGCCACGGCCAGAGCGGGCGCCCCGCCGCCGGCCCGGGTGCCTCGACCCCGCTGGGGCGCGAGGCCTTCGTGGCCGATGCCGAAGCCGTCATCGAGCAGCTCGGCCTGGCCCCGGTGACCCTGGTCGGCCACTCCATGGGCGCCCTCACCGGCTGGCAGCTCGCCGCCCGCCGCCCCGACCTGGTCGAGGCCCTGGTGATCTGCGACATGCGCGCCTCCGCCCTCGGCGAGGCCTCCCAGCAGGAATGGGAGGAATGGTTCCGACGCTGGCCCCTCCCCTTCCCCACCCAGGACGCCGCCCGCCGCTGGTTCGGCGAGGACGACCCCCGGGTGGAACGCCCCGACCCCGGCCGCGGCGCCTTCTTCGCCGAGGTGATGCACCAAAGCCGGGACGGCTGGCGCCCCGTCTTCTCCAGGCGCCAGATGCTGACCGCCCGCGAGACCTGGGTCCACGACGCGCACTGGGAGGAGCTGGCCCAGGTCCGCTGCCCGACCCTGGTCGTCCGCGGCCTCGACGGCGAACTGGGCCGCGCCGAGGCCCAGGAGATGGTCCGCGTCCTCCCGAAGGGCCGGTACGCCGAGATCCCCGACGCCGGCCACTACCTCCACTACGACCAGCCGGCGGCCTGGCGCGCCGCCCTGGAACCCTTCCTGGACGAGATCAGAAGCGCCGCCCGCTGAGAAACGCGGACACGCGGACGCGCGGACGCGCTGACATGCGGAAAGACGGGAGGGGGTGACGGGCAGCAGCCCGTCACCCCCTCCCGCACGCGGATGCCCGCGTACGCCCGCCGCTCAGCCCTTGCTGACCGCCAGCAGGATCTCCGGAAGGGTCCTGGCCACCGTCGGGGCCGCCAGGCGCAGCCCCGCCCAGGCCGCGAAGGTGCCCCAGGCCGCGCCCAGCGGGAGCAGGATCCAGGTCAGCGACTGCTGGTCCGTCACGCTGAGGAAGACCGTCAGCGCGATCACCGGCGAGCAGATCAGCGCCGACGCCAGCATGCCGCCGAAGATGCCCGCCCAGGCGAGCCCGCCCTGACCCGGCGCCACGTTCTTGAACGCGCCGTCCGTCGGGATCGAGTACGGGAACCGGGCCGAGGCCAGCGCACCCGTGCACAGCATCGAACCGAGCAGCGCCAGGCTCACCCCGAGCCCCGCCGGGAGCGCGGCCCAGTCCTCCAGGAGCGCCGCCGTGACCGCCGTCAGCACGACCGTGTACGGGACGGTCACCAGCGCCAGGGCGTACGCGCGGGCGCGCAGCTCCTCGAACGCCTCCCGCGGGGTCGAGATGGTCTGCGCGACCATCCAGAACGCCGAAGTGTCCTGCCCGAACTGGTTGTACATCTGCACGCCGAGCATGCCCGCGCCGAAGCAGGCCAGGTACATCGAGCCCGTGCCCTGCAGGGCGTTGAAGACCGGGACGATCACACCGACCGCCAGCGCCGTCACCCACGCCGACTTCGTCTTCGGGTCGCGCACCACGTACCGCAGCGTGCGCTGCATGACCGCGCCCGTCCGGCCGGCCGGCAGGAACGCCCACACCCCGGCGCCGCCCGCGGATTCCCGCTTCCCCGACGGCTTCGCCGCCGCGATCGTCGACCCGTCCGGGGTGACCATCAGCGCGGTCAGGCTCCGCTCCCAGAACCGCAGCAGCAGGACCAGCGCGAGGACGGTCACCGCCAGCTGGCCCGCCGCCACCCCGTACGAGCCCTTGCTCGCGGAGTCCACCATGCCGACGGCCGTCGCGGGCGGCAGCCACCGCACCACGGCCTCGGCCGGCTCCAGCTGCGCCAGACCTCCCGAATCGAACAGGCGCTGGCTCGCGAAGTTCGCCACCTGCGCGCCGATCGCGATCAGCAGACCGCTGAGCAGAGCCAGGTCGCGACCCTTGCGGCTGGTCAGCAGCCGCACGTTGGCCGTGGCCACCGAGCGGGCCAGCGCGACGCAGCCCAGCACCAGCAGCGGCACGGCCACCACGGCCGCCACGATCCCCGCCGCGCCCCGCGCGACGGCCACCACCGAGCCCACCGCCAGGCAGACCGTGAACAGCGGGCCGATGCCGACCAGCGAGGAGGCCAGCAGGGCCCGTACGAGCGGCCGCGGCCGCAGCGGCAGCATGACCAGCCTGCTCGGGTCGAGGGTCTCGTCCCCGCTCGGGAAGAACAGCGGCATGAACGTCCAGCCCAGCGCCAGGATCGCGGCGAGCAGCACGACGACCGTGCCCGCGTGCGCGTTCCCGTGCAGTACGGCCAGGCCGACCATGGCGAGGCAGGCCACCACCAGCGACAGCGCCAGCGAGCTGAAGTACGCGGCCTTGCGCTTCGACGAACCCTTCAGCCCGTTGCGGATCAGCGAGAGCTTGAGGCGGACGAAGACCGAGGTCAGGTTGACCGCGGGAGCGGCGGACGGGGCAGCGGGGAAGGCGTGCCCGGCCGTCGGGGCGGATGCGGAGGCGGATGCGGATGCGGATGCGGCGCTCATCGGGCCGCCTGCCCGCCGAGCCAGTCCAGGGAGTCGCCCGTGTCGCGCCCGCCCGCACCGACCAGCTCCAGGAACGCGGCCTGCAGCGAGGGCGCGTCGCCCCGTACGTCGGCCAGCGGGCCCGCGGCGCGGATCCGGCCGGCGGCCATGACGGCCACCCAGTCGCACAGCGACTCGACCAGCTCCATCACGTGGGAGGAGAAGACGACCGTGGCGCCGGAGGAGGTGTACCGCTCCAGCACTCCGCGGATGGTCTGCGCCGACACCGGATCCACGCCCTCGAACGGCTCGTCCAGGAACAGCACTTCGGGGTTGTGCAGCAGGGCGGCGGCCAGGCCGATCTTCTTCCGCATGCCCGTCGAGTAGTCCACGACCAGCTTGTGCTGCGAGCCCGCGAGGTCCAGGACGTCCAGCAGCTGCGTCGCCCGCTTGTCCGTCTCCTCGCCCGGCAGCCCCCGCAGCCGGCCCATGTAGCCCAGCAGTTCGCGTCCCGACAGCCGCTCGAACAGCCGCAGGCCCTCCGGCAGTACGCCGATCCGCGACTTCACCTCGACCGGGTCGCTCCACACGTCGTGCCCGGCGACGAGGACCCGCCCCATGTCGGGGCGCAGCAGTCCGGTCACCATCGACAGCGTCGTCGTCTTGCCCGCGCCGTTCGGCCCGACCAGGCCGATGAACTGGCCGGCGGGCAGCTCCAGATCGATCCCCGTGACCGCGACCTGGTCGCCGAAGCGCTTCCACAGGCCCTCGACCCGCACCGCCGCCCTTCCGGCGGACGGCGCGGGTCGCGCACCGTCCGGTCCGTCCGTCCCACCCGTCGCAACTGCCTGGTCCGGCATGTGCGCCTGCCTCTCGTCCTGTTCCCCGTGGTCTTGCCTTCCTCACGATAGGAGGGCGGGGAGAGGGCGGGCAGTTACTTATGTCATGAGTTTCCGGGCACGAACATCCCGGTCCTGACCTGCGATCCCGGGCGCGGGGGTCAGGCGCCCCGCCGGTCCCGGTCCGCCGCCGCCTCGCGCCCGCACGCGTACGCCAGCGCCGCGATCAGCTCCTCCGTGTCCGGCAGCCACCGGTTGGCCGGGGTGGGCCGGCGGGCCCACTGGACCGCGCCCCGGCCGCCGAAACGGGTGGGCGGGGCGGCCACGTACTCGCCCTCGCCCCGCGCGGCCAGATCGATCGCGGTCGGCGACCAGCCGAGCTTGCTCACCAGGTCCGGCACCTTCGCCCCGGCGCCCGGCAGGACGAAGAACAGCATCCGGTGGTCCGGCGTCAGGGCGACCGGCCCGAGGGTGCGCTCCATCCGTTCCAGGCGCGCCAGCGCCAGGAACCCGGCCGAGTCCGGCACGTCCAGCGCGTCGAACGTCCGGCCCGTCGCCAGCAGGATCGAGGCCTCGGGGCGCTTCGCCCAGATCCGCCGCACCTGGACCGCGCTGCCCGTGGCCAGCGCCGCCCAGTCCTTCACCGTGGGGTGCGCGCCGGGCGCCGGGCAGTCCTGCGCCCCGCAGGAGCACACCTCCCGCCCGTCGGCGGACTCCAGCCAGGTGCCGGCGAAGACGTCCCAGTGCCGTTCCTCCGCGTACCGCACGGCATGGTCCAGCAGCTGCTCGCCGCGCTGCTTGGGGATGGGTGCCGTCTCCGTGACTCCGATGGTCTCTTCCACGCCCATCACAACTCTCGGGGTCACTCGGGGTTACGGGCGTAAACCGGCCGGTGGCCGGAGCATCGGTCCTGCATATGGGGCGCACTGGAGCACGTGTGGGGGCGCGTAGGAGGTCGGGGCGCCGGAGTTGGGTAGCGACACGACGCAGAGCGGATGATTCTCCGCAACTCAGGCGGGAAGTGATCATTCCAACGATCACCCGCGGCTACTGGGGGTTTTCATGGCAGCCAGGCCTCTCGTCGCGCGCCAGCCGAATGAACGGCTTCAGGCGCTCATCCAGGAAGCCGGGTGCTCGAACGCCGGGCTCGCCCGGCGCGTCAACATGTGCGGGGCCGAACACGGCCTCGATCTCCGCTACGACAAGACTTCCGTGGCCCGGTGGCTGCGCGGCCAGCAGCCGCGCGGCCGGGCGCCGGGCATCATCGCCGAGGCGCTGGGGCGCAAACTCGGCCGGACCGTCACCATCGACGAGATCGGCATGGCCAATGGCAAGAACCTCGCCTCCGGCATCGGCCTGCAGTTCTCCCCGACCGTCATCGGCGCCATCGAACAGGTCAGCGAGTTGTGGCGGAGCGACGTCGGCCGCCGCGACTTCCTGGCCGGGTCCAGCGTGGCCGCCTCGGCGCTCGTCGAGCCGAGCCGCGACTGGCTGATCACCGGCGCCGACGCGCAGGTGGCGCGCAGCGGCGGCTCGCGCGTCGGGATGCCCGACGTGGAGGCGGTGCGGGCGACCACCGACGCCCTGAAGGACCTCGACCACCGCTTCGGCAGCGGGCACGTGCGGCCCGTCGTCGTGCACTACCTCAACTCCGTGGTGTCCGGGCTGATCGGCGGCTCGTACCGGGAGCCGGTCGGGCGGGCGCTGTTCGCGGCGGTGGCCAGACTGACCGAGCTGGCCGGGTACATGGCGGTGGACACCGGCCAGCCGGGCCTGGCGCAGCGCTACTACATCCAGGCGCTGCGGCTGGCGCAGGCGGCCGGGGACCGGGCGTACGGGGGCTACGTGCTCGCGGCGTCCATGAGCCACCTCGCGGCGGAGCTGGGCAATCCGCGGGAGATCGCGCAGCTGGCGCGGGCCGCGCAGGAGGGGACCCGCGGGCAGGTCACGCCGCGGGTGGAGGCGATGTTCTACGCCGCCGAGGCGCGCGGGCACGCGTTGCTGGGCGACACCCGGGCGACGGCGGTGCTGTCCTCCCGGGCGGTGACGGCGCTGGAGCGGGCCGAGCCGGAGTCGGGCGACGACCCGGTGTGGATCCGGCACTTCGACGCGGCGTACCTCGCGGACGAGCTGGCCCACTGCCACCGGGACCTCGGCCAGGCGGACGCGGCGGCCCGGCAGGCCGAGGAGGCGCTGCGGGGGCTCCCGGCGGGCAAGGCGCGGCGCCGGGCGATCGGGCTGCTGCTGCTGGCGGCGGCGCAGGTGCAGCAGCGTGAGGTGGAGCAGGCGTGCCAGACGGCCGCGAAGGCGGCCGACCTGTTGTCGGGGATCCGCTCGAACCGGGGCGCCGAGTACCTGGACGACTTCCGGAGCCGGCTCGCCCCGTACCGCGACGAGCCGGCGGCCCGGGAATTCACGGCCCGGCTGGAGGTGGTGGCGTAGGGGGTGTCCTGTCGATCGGGCCGGATCGGGGAGCGGTGCCGGACCCCGCGAGCCCGGCCTGATCGGCAAGACTCCCCCTGGGAGCCTCCGGTGCAGGGGGTGACCGGGTAGCGTGAGCCGACGATTCGGAATATCCGGAGTAGTCGGCGAAGGAGTCCCGGTGACGGAGAGCGGACAGGGCGGCGGCCCGCAGGCGGGTACGCCATGGGGCCCCGACCCGACGTACCCGCAACCCAGCCACGGCCAACCCCCGCAGCCGGGCCGGCCGGCGTACGGCTATCCGCAGACCCCGGCCCCGCCGGGCCCGGGGGCGCCGCAGGGCTCGCCCGCGTACGGCTACCCGCCCGTGCCGGACCAGGCCGCGCCCGGGCACGTGGTGGGGCCCGGCTACGAGGGGCCCGGGGATCCGCACGGGTACGGCTACCCGCCGCTGCCCGAGGCGGTCACCCAGTACATCGCGCCGGTCCCGGCCGGGCCCGGCGAGGCGACCCCCTACCCGCCCGCCCTGGCCGCGCCCGCGCAGGACGAGGGGGCGACCCAGTACATCCCGCCGGTCCCGGCCGGGCCCGCTGCCCCGTTCCCGCCGACAGGCGCCGGGTACGACGAGGCGGCCACCCAGTACATTCCGCCCGTACCGGCGCAGGACGAGGGTGCCACCCAGTACATTCCGCCCGTACCGGCGCAGGATGAAGGTGCCACCCAGTACATTCCGCCCGTACCGGCGCACGATGAGGGTGCGACCCAGTACATTCCGCCCGTACCGGGCGGGGCGGGGCTCCACGAGGCCGCCACGCAGTACATCCCGCCGGTCACCGACGGCTTCGACGCGTTGTTCCGGGAGGAGGGCGGCGACGGCGGGCACACGCGGCAGTTGCCGCCCGTGCAGGAGCCGGTGCTGCGGCAGCCGCCGCCGCGGGGGTATCCGCCGCGCGGGCAGCGGCCCGTACCCCCTCAGGCACAGCCGTTCCCGCAGCCCCCGCAGCAGCAGCATCCACAGCAGCAGAACCCGCAGTACGCCCCGCCCCCGCCCCCGCCGGAGGCGACCCGCCGGGTGCCGGCCTGGGTGATCGCCGCCGTGGTCATCGGCTTGGCCGTCGTCGGGCTCGGCGTCGGCGCACTGCTCAGCGACGGCAAGAAGCAGAACAACGACCCCGCGGCCGCGGCCGCCGCCCCCAGCGCCGGAAGCTCGGCAGCGGCCGCCGCCGAGGCGCCCGTGGACCCGGCCCGCTCGCAGGCCGTCCAGCTGGACAAGCTCCTCGCGGACAGCAACGACAGCCGCGCCGCGGTGATCCGCTCCGTCGACGACATCAAGGGCTGCCGCAACCTCGGCCAGGCGGCGACCGACCTGCGCGACGCCGCCCGCCAGCGCGAGGAGCTCGTCACCCGCCTCCAGGACCTGAAGATGGACCGGCTCCCGGACAACGCGAAGCTGGCCGCCGCGCTCACCAAGGCCTGGCAGTCCTCCGCGGACGCCGACAACAGCTACGCCGCCTGGGCGGACGACACCGCCGGCGACAAGAAGGGCTGCAAGGACGGGCAGGCCAAGGGCACCGGCAACGCGAGCGAGGGCAACAAGGCGAGCGGCGAGGCGACCAGGGCGAAGGAGTCGGCCGCGACCCTGTGGAACGCGATCGCGGCCAAGTACGCCCTCACCAAGCGGGACAAGTCCCAGCTCTAGCCACCCCGACGGCGAGCCGGGGACTACGCGGCCCGGGGTGCCTGCTCCAGGGTCTCCGTCATGTCCATCGACGGCTCGCCGCCCTGCTGGGCGACCAGCCGGCCCGACTGGACGACCTGGAAGTTGACGCGCCCGTTCACCATGCGCGGGAATCCGGCGACGGCGCGCATGTCCTTGTAGCGCCAGCTCAGGTCCGGGGTCAGCCCGCCGGTCTTGACCGGCTCCCCCTGGTTCAGCGTGCGCGCCACCTTGCGCGCCGTGATGTCCTCGCCGGACTTGAGCCGCTTCAGGGTCTCGCTGAGCACGGTGTACGCGATCCAGGTGGTCTGCGTCCCGCTGTCGTCCGGGTCCACCGCGTCGTTGCCGAAGGCGTGCTCGGAGATCACCTTCCGCATCGGCTCCCACAGCGCGTCCGTCGACACCGGGTACCAGCTGGCGACGTACGCGCCTTCGAAGGGGCTCTCCCGGCCGCCGGTACGGTCGACCACGGCCTGGCTGACGCTGCCGAGGACCGAGGAGATCTGGGGGTTCTTGTGCTTGCTGTCCTCGCGTCGGAACGCGTCGAAGAACGTCTCCGTGCGCTCGCCGAGTACCGCGGTCACGCAGCCCCGGTCCTTGCCGCCGGTGGAGT
The DNA here is from genome assembly GCF_042752335.1 of Streptomyces sp. NPDC059355. Classification (NCBI taxonomy): domain Bacteria; kingdom Bacillati; phylum Actinomycetota; class Actinomycetes; order Kitasatosporales; family Streptomycetaceae; genus Streptomyces; species Streptomyces sp. NPDC059355. The sequence goes on from NZ_JBHYXN010000020.1 coordinate 121,798, forward strand.
TGGCCAGGGCCTCGCGGGCCTGCGTGACGTAGTCCGCGGAGTCCTCGGCGGCCCGGATGTCATTGGCCTCGGGCGCCTTGTTGAGCTTCAGGCCGGCGTTGAGCAGGATCGGCATGGAGTCGCCCGCGAGGGTGTCCGGGCGGACGATGGCCACCTGGCTGCAGGCCTTGCCCAGCTGGTGCCCGGCGCCGGCGAGGAGGACGGGCTGGCCGCCGTTGACGGGGTAGGAGAGGGTGCTCTGGAACTCCTCGGAGGAGACCCCGTACCCGCCGATGAAGGGGATGCCCTCCGCTTCCAGCGGGGCCATGAAGGCGCGTCCGTGCTGGCTGTACGAGCCGACGACCGCGACGGCCTTCTCGTCGATGGCCTTGCGGGCGCAGTCGGCGGCGCCGGTCGGGGTGTTCTTCTCGTTGCAGGTCAGTACGCGCAGTTTGTGCCCGTTGATACCGCCCTTGGAATTGACCCAGGCTTCATAGGCCTTGGCCATTCCTGGCATTCCGGGCATGTTGGTCGCCTTGGTCTCCATCGGCGCGAAGGTCATGACCGTGATGGTGCCCCCGGAGCCCCCCGAGCCCCCGGGGAGCACCCCGCATCCGGCGACGAGACACGCCCCCGTCGCCGTTGCCACCAAGGTGCGGGTCAGGGAAGCCGTGCGTCGCCATTCGGTCATGTCCACGCACACTTCCGCCCCGTGGGTAACTGAAGAGTGAGATGGACACAACAGGCGGTGACGTGAAGGTGAAATGCAGGGGGGTGGATTGCGCACAGGTGCCTCAAGATCGCGCAAGCCGTGAACGTAACATCGCAAGCGTGACATTCGCCCAAGGTTCGAAGAACTCTTCCCGTCGCGGTGGCCGCTCCTCCACCATGGGCGGCATGCCCCTGAACGACATGCCGTGGTGGCGCTGGCGCAGCAACGTGCGCTCGGCGCTTCACATGCTTTCCGACCCGGTCTTCCACGAGGAAACCTGGCTCGCCGGTGCCGAGGGGTACGGGGACGTCACCGACGCCGTGTACCGCCTTGTCGAGGACACGTGGCTCGACAGCTGGTCGGCCGACAAGTACGTCGGCACGATATTCCGCGACTCCCAGGAGGCCACCCTCGTGGACCTCGCGGTGCTGCGGGTGCTGCGGATCCTGCACCAGGTCGGGCCGGACGCCCCCGTCTCCGCCTACCTGGAGCACCACGCCTGGCCCGAGGCGGTACGTGCCGCGCGCGAGGCGCACGTACGGCTGGCGACGGCGGACGGTGACGAACCGGACGCGGCGCCGCGGTCGCTGGAAGTGCTGAGGATCCTCACCCGCGCGGCGTGAGCCTCGGGGTGTGAAAGGCTGTGGGGTCATGAGCGACGACCCGCAGGCCCAGGCCCCCCAGCAGTACGTACTGACCCTGTCATGCCCGGACAAGCAGGGCATCGTGCACGCCGTGTCCAGTTACCTGTTCATGACCGGATGCAACATCGAGGACAGCCGGCAGTTCGGCGACCACGACACCGGCCTCTTCTTCATGCGGGTCCACTTCTCCGCCGACGCTCCGGTGACGCTCGACAAGCTGCGGGCCAGCTTCGCCGCGATCGGCGACTCGTTCCGGATGGACTGGCAGCTGCACCGCTCCGACGAGCGCATGCGGATCGTGCTGATGGTGTCGAAGTTCGGGCACTGCCTGAACGACCTGCTGTTCCGCTCCAGCATCGGCGCGCTCCCCGTCGAGATCGCGGCGGTGGTCTCGAACCACACCGACTACGCCGAGCTGGTGCGCTCGTACGGGGTCCCCTTCCGCCACATCCCGGTGACGAAGGAGACGAAGGCGGACGCGGAGGCGCAGCTGCTGGCGCTGGTCCGCGACGAGAACGTCGAGCTCGTGGTCCTGGCCCGGTACATGCAGGTGCTGTCGGACACCCTGTGCAAGGAGCTGAGCGGGCGGATCATCAACATCCACCACTCCTTCCTGCCGAGCTTCAAGGGTGCGAAGCCGTACCACCAGGCGCACGCGCGAGGCGTGAAGCTGATCGGTGCCACCGCGCACTACGTGACGGCCGACCTCGACGAGGGCCCGATCATCGAGCAGGAGGTCGAGCGGGTCGGCCACGAGGTGACCCCGGACCAGCTGGTGGCGATCGGGCGCGACGTGGAATGCCAGGCGCTGGCGCGCGCCGTGAAGTGGCACAGCGAGCACCGCGTGCTCCTGAACGGCACCCGCACGGTCGTCTTCGCGTAGCCCCGGGGCTCCGCCGAGCCGGCGTAGCCCCGGCGGCACACCCCCTACAGGCGGCTCAGCGAGGCCGCCGCGAACAGGACGTCGCGAATGGCCTCGCGGTCGCCGTGCTGACCCACGGCCGCCTCCTCCGGGGAGATGTGCCCGGCGGCCAGCTGGCAGAACTCGGCGCCGTCCAGCGCGATCTGCGCCACCGTGTGCTCCGCCGACGGTTTCGCCGCCGGGGAGTCCAGGGCGATGTCCCAACTGCCGCCGCCCGCGCCCTCGATCTCCAGGTGCAGGGTCCGCCCCGGTGCGCCCGCCGCGACCAGGCCGCGGGCCGGGGCGGCAAGGCCCGCCCGGCGCCGGTGGGCCAGCGCGCTCGGCAGCAGCCGTGCCGCGAGGTCGATCATCCGGTGCAGGTGCGGCCCGGACGGCGGGTCGTACGGGTAGTCCACCGCCTCCGCGATGTCCCACGCGTGCACCCAGCACTCGAAGGCCCGCTCCAGGAACGCGTCCCCGAGCGGCAGCGCGAAGGGCCCGTAGTCCACGGACAGTTCGCCGACGCCCCGGCCCGCGAACGACACCGTCCGCAGCAGCGTGTGGCCCTGCTCCCGCCACGGCTCGCGGATCTGCCGGGTGATCGGCTGCTCGGCGGAGCTCCAGTAGTGCTCGGTGCGGCCCGTGGCGTCCGACGGCGCCTCCGGGCCCAGCGGGTCGTCCAGGCCCAGCGCCGTCGCGACCAGCCCGTCCACCGTCAGCAGGTGACCGATCACCCCGGCCACCGTCGTCCGGCGCGACTGGCGCCGCTCCTCCTCGAACCACTTCAGGCGTACGGGGGTCTGCCACTCCGAGTCGCCGAAGTCCCGCAGCAGCGCGTCGAGCCGCGCGGTCTCGGTGTCGTACGGGTTCGCCCACGCCGGCACCGGGATGCGGGCGGGCCGCTTGCCGAGGCAGTCCTCCAGCACCCGCGAGCGCAGCAGCGGCTTGAGGTCCAGGCTGTCCTCGGGGTGCAGCAGGCCCACGGCATCGCGCAGCCGCAGCGCCTCCTCGGCGCACTGCGCGCACTCGGTGAGGTGGTCCTCGACCGCCTGCGTCTCCTCGGCGGAGCAGGCCGCGAGGGCCCAGGCGCCGAGCAGGGACTTCAGCACGGCGTGGGTGCGCGGCGGCGGGGGCGGTTCCGGTGCGGCGGGCGGCTCGGGGAGCGGTTCCGGCGCGTGCCGCGGATCGAGGTCGTCAGCGGCCCCGCGCGGACCCGGTATGCGCGCCGGACCGCCGGGGCGCAGCTCCTCGTATCCCTCGTGGGGCGGGTCGGCGGGGCCGTTCATCGGGGAGTTCCATATCCGGGCGGAGCGGCGTCCTCCTGCGGGAGGACGTTGGCGGTCGACAGCAGCTGCAGGCCCAGGCGCAGCCGGCGCCGGGCCTCGTCCTCGCTGATGCGGAGGTCGGCGGCGGCCTGCCGGTAGTCGCGGCGCTTGAAGTACGCGAGCTCGAGCGCGGCGCGCAGCGGTGCGGGCATGGACGTGACGATGTAGTCCGCGCGGGCGGCGGCGGTGGCGCTGCGCACCTTCTGTTCGAGCTCCTCGCGCGAGCCGCGGCCGAGTTCGGCCTGGCGCAGCCGGGCCACGGCCTGGACCTGGGTGATCCGGGCGACCCAGGAGCGCATGGAGCCCTGCTTCGGGTCGTAGGCGTCGGGGTTCTCCCAGATGTAGCCGAACACTTCGCGGGTGATCCGGTCCGCCGCCGTCTCGTCGCCGAGGACCCGGTGCGCCAGGCTGTGCACGAGCGAGGCGAAGCGGTCGTACAGCTCTCCGAGCGCGGCGGCCTCGCCGCGGGCGAGGCGCTGCTGCATGCGGCGGTCCCAGCGAGGTGGTACGTCCTTCGGCATAACTGCCCCCAGCCGTGTGTCGACGCCTCGAATGTAGTCGCCAGAGGCGGGTTCGCGCCCGTTTTGGGGGAACGCGGCCCAGGAAGAGCGCTCTCCGTGATAGGTGCGGTGCGGGGTGTGAACAATGGGGCCGGATGAGGCACATGGGCACAGGTGTACGCGCCCCGCCGCGCTTCCCGTGCGCGGGTTCGATGCGGCCACCTGCTTGACGACTTCGCTTAACGGGCAGGCCACGTAGGCCTTACGCTCCTGGCTTGTCTTGAACTGAACTCCACCGCACATGTGAAGGCGGAACGCCGCATATGGACAGCGCAGAATACGAGCGCAAGATCGCCGCCCGGTTTGCCACGTTCGACCAGGACGGGAACGGATACATCGACCGTGAGGACTTCAGCGCGGCCGCGAAGGCCGTACTGGCCGAATTCGGCACCACCGCGCGGTCGGACAGGGGCCAGGGCCTCTTCGCGGGCGCCGAGGCTTTCTGGCAGGGGATGGCCGGGATCGCGGACGTCGACGGGGACCAGCGCGTGACCCGCGAGGAGTTCATCACCGGGGCGGCGAAGCGGCTGCGCGACAACCCGCAGCGGTTCGCGGAGATCGCGCGGCCGTTCCTGCACGGGGTGATCGCGGTGGCGGACGAGGACGGCCGCGGCACGACCCCGGCGGCGGCGGCCCGGGTCCTGCGCGTCCTGGGCACCCCGCCCGAACTGGCCGACGGGATCGCGAAGGCCCTGGACGGCGACGCCGACGGCCGCATCACGGAGGACGAGATCCTGACGGCCTTCGCCGCGTACTGCGGCGTGGAGGCCCCGGACGCGTAGGCCGTGTCTTCGGATCAGGGCGGGCCCCGCCGGCGCTGCGGGGCCCCGCGCTACGGGGCCGCCGTGCCCGCGCGGGCCAGGTCCTGCTCCGCGGCCGCCGCCGGGGATCCCCCGGTCGCGCCCGCGTGCCGCTGCGCGGCCGGGCGGGCGCGGCCGATGTCCTTCAGCCGCATGGCGGGGCGTTCGACCAGGTGCCAGGAGAGCATCGCCGCGAGCAGGGTGCCGCCCGCGGCCAGCGCGAGGTAGACGCCGAAGCCCCAGCGGGCACCGCCGAGCGCGGCGACGGCCTGCTCCACGACGAAGCCGTAGATGTAGATCCCGTACGAGTAGTCGTGCTTGGCGCCCACCCGCCGGAACGGCTGGGGCAGCCGGATCGCGAGCCACAGCAGCAGGTAGGCGAACGCCGGTACGCCGATGACGTAGAACCAGCCGTACTGCAGGCTGGCGAGCAGGGTCAGTCCGGCGAGCACGCCCAGCGGGTCGCTCACCGGGATCCGCTCCTTGTACGCCTCGATGAGCGCCCCGAGGACGAAGGCGAAGCCGAGGTAGAAGACCCAGTTGACGACGAAGCCGCCGACCACGGGGATCGCGGGCATCCCGTCGCGCATCGGGATCTCCGTCGCGTTGGTCAGGGGGTCCGCGAGCGCTTCGGTCAGGACGAACCAGCCCAGGACGGCCGCGACCGCGAGGATGGCGCGCCGTGCGCGGACCACACCGCCGGCCCGCGCCCCGGCGAGGACGAGGAGGGCGACGCCGAGGTAGCAGAGGACCTCGTACTCCAGGGACCACAGCGCACCGTCGAAGCTGCGGTTGTGGGTCAGCCCCTTGTTCATGGCGCCGTCCAGCACGCCCGAGATGCCCCACTGGTGGACCCGGATGGCGAAGTTGGCCCGGACGTAGTCGAACGGGCTCTCGCCGTGGCTCCAGAAGCCCGTCAGGCCGCCGTGCTGGCGCCAGTACAGGAACGGCGCCACGGCGAAGGCCGTCACCAGCAGGCACACCCACAGGCCCGGCAGCAGCCGCAGTGCCCGGTGCCACAGGAAGCGTCCGGTCGGGAGCCGGTTGCCGCTGCGGGTGACGAGGATGCCGGACAGGATGAAGAAGCCGAAGACGGACATCTTGCCCAGGTCGGTCTGTCCGGAGGCGAAGCTGTAGCCGAACTCGCGGGACCCGAATCCGAGGATGCGCGCGTGGGACAGGACGACGGCGGACGCGAGGAGCAGCCGCAGCAGACCCAGGCTGTTGTCCCGGCCGGAGAACAGTTCTGCGACGGTGCCGTGAGACCACCGCACACGGCTCAGGGGGGTATCGCGGACTCGCATGACGCCTCTCGCGAACGGGACCCGGAGGGGCGCTCTGCTTGTGTGAAAAGGACAAATAATTGTGACACGCGGCCCCTGTGCCCACTGATGGGCCGTCCGGAATGAGACATCCGCCACTGCGGGCGGGGCAAGACACCCCCTATGCGTACCGCTCCCGGAGTTTGTACTTCAGGACCTTGCGGAGGGCTTCGTTGCGGGGGAGGGCCTCGACCAGTTCCAGCTGCTCCGGGAGCTTGTGGGGGGACAGGCCCTGGGCGCGGAGGTGGGCCGTGAGGTCCGGGAGGGTCAGGGGGGCCGCGCCCGGCGGCTGTTCCACCACCGCGCAGACGCGTTCGCCGCGCTCGGGGTCCGGGAGGCCGATCACGGCCACGTCGCCGATGGCCGGGAGCAGGTGCAGGAGGTCCTCGATCTCCTTCGCGGAGATGTTCTCGCCCTTGCGGATGATCACGTCCTTGGTGCGGCCGGTGAGGACGAGGTAGCCGTCCGGGGTCAGGTGGCCGAGGTCGCCCGTGATCAGGTAGCCGTCGGCGTCGAAGACCCCGGCCGGGCGGTCCCCGCGGTTCAGGTAGCCCCGGCAGACCGCCTCGCCGCGCAGCCGGACCTCGCCGTCGGTGTCCGGGGGGAGCGGCGTGCCGTCCGGGGCGGTGATGCGGATCGACATGCCGGCCGGGGGGCGGCCCTCCGTCGTGGCGAGGTGCTCCGCCGTGTCGTCCGGGGCGCCCATGGTGATCATCGGGACCTCGGTCATGCCGTAGCCGTGGGTCAGCTGGCAGCCCAGTTCGCGGACGACCGCGTGGTAGATCTCCGGCGGCTTCGGTGCGCCTCCGCCCGCGAGGAGGCGGAGGGTGGGGATCAGCTTCGTGGACGGGTCCTTGCGCTGCTCGGTGAGGAACATCGAGTAGAAGGCCGTGGAGCCGCCCGCCACCGTGACCCCGTGGCGCCGGTAGCCGGCCAGCGCGTCCGGCATCGCGAACTTCTCGAAGAGGACCGCGGGGAAGCCGTACAGGAGCAGCATCACCAGGTAGTCCGGGCCGCCTATGTGCGCGTACGGGAAGGCCATCGAGCCGGTGTCGGCCGGGCTCAGGTGCAGGGCGTGCGCCAGGCAGGAGCCGCCCGCGATCAGTGAGCGGTCGGTGTGCAGGACGCCCTTGGGGTCGGAGGTGGTCCCGGAGGTCCAGTAGATCCAGCGGACGGACGTGCCTTCGGACGGGGGCGCGGGGAGTACGGCGGGGTCCGCGGCCGGGAGGGATCCGTACGCCTCGAAGACGCCGCGCGCGCCGAGGCGCTCCGCCATCGCCGTGTGGTCGAAGCCCCGCCACACGCCCGGGACGGCGAAGAACTCGGCTTTGGACTCGCGCAGCGCGAAGCCCACCTCGCGGTCCCGGTAGAAGGGGATCACCGGGGTCTGGACGGCTCCGATCCGGGCCAGGGCGAGGGAGAGCAGGACCGTCTCGATCCGGGTGGGCAGCTGCCAGGCGACGACCGTGCCGGGCCGTACACCCATCCCGTACAGCCCCGCCGCGACCTGCTCGGAGCGGTCGCGCAGCTCGGCGAAGGTGAGCGCCCGGTCGCCGGCGGGGTCTTCGGCCGCCTCGATCAGCACCGTGGCGCCGGGGCTCAGCGCGGCCCGCGCCGCGACCAGCTCCCACAGGGTGGGCGAGTGGCTCAGCCGTACCGCCGTGTCGTTGGTGTCCGCCATGCCCGGCCTCCTGTAACTGACGCTCAGTCAGATCCAGCGCAGAGCGTAGGGCTCCGGCGCTTGTCGGTCCAGGGGTGGCGGGGCTAGCGTACTTTCTGACGCTCCATCAGATTCACCGGATTCACCGGATTCATCGGCTCTCGAGGGGACACCATGGAACTGGAACTGCCTCGGATCATCAGCGTCGACGACCACGTCATCGAACCCGCGCACCTCTTCGACGTCTGGCTGCCGGCCAAGTACCGCGACCGCGGGCCCAAGCCGCTCACCGCCGGGATCGGCGACCTCCGGTACACCGGCGGCAAGTACGTGATCTCCATGGACCCCGACGGCCCGCCGACCGACTGGTGGATCTACGAGGACCTGAAGTTCCCGTACAAGCGCAACATCGCCGCCGTCGGCTTCGACCGCGACGACATGACCCTGGAGGGCATCACCCGCGAGGAGATGCGGCGCGGCTGCTGGGATCCCAAGGCGCGCCTCGCCGACATGGACCTCAACCACGTCGAGGCCTCGCTCTGCTTCCCGACCTTCCCGCGCTTCTGCGGGCAGACCTTCGCCGAGGCGCGGGACAAGGAAGTGGCGCTCGCCTGCGTGCGCGCGTACAACGACTGGATGGTCGAGGAGTGGTGCGGCGACAGCGGCGGCCGGCTCATCCCGCTCTGCATCATCCCGCTCTGGGACGTCGGCCTCGCCGTCGCCGAGATCCGGCGCAACGCCGCCCGCGGGGTGCGCGCCGTGACCTTCTCCGAGATCCCGACGTACCTCGGGCTGCCGTCCATCCACTCCGGCTACTGGGACCCCTTCTTCGCCGTCTGCCAGGAGACGGGCACCGTCGTCAACATGCACATCGGGTCCAGCTCCCAGATGCCCGCCGCCTCGCCCGACGCGCCGCCCGCCGTCCAGGCCTCGCTCAGCTTCAACAACGCCATGGCCTCGATGATGGACTTCCTGTTCAGCGGGGTGCTGGTGAAGTTCCCGACGCTGAAGCTGGCCTACAGCGAGGGCCAGATGGGCTGGATCCCGTACGCCCTCGAACGCGCCGACGACGTCTGGCAGGAGCACCGCGCCTGGGGCGGGGTCCGCGACCTGATCCCCGAGCCGCCGTCCACGTACTACTACCGGCAGATGTTCTGCTGCTTCTTCCGCGACAAGCACGGGATCGCCTCGCTCGACGTCGTCGGCCGCGACAACGCCACCTTCGAGACCGACTACCCGCACGTGGACTCGACCTTCCCGCACACCAAGGAGGTCGCCCTGGACCACGTGAAGGGGCTGGACGACGAGACGGTCTACAAGCTGATGCGCGGCAACGCCATCCGCATGCTCGGCCTGGATCTCGTCTGATGGATCTGACGTACACGCAGGAGGAGCGGGACTTCCGGGCCCACCTGCGGGAATGGCTCGGCAAGACCCTGCCCGAGCTGCCCGCCAAGCCGTCCCCCGACGACTGGCCCGGCCGGCGCGCGTACGACGCCGGCTGGCAGCGCAGGCTGTACGACGCCGGGTACGCCGGCCTGCACTGGCCCGTGGACGCGGGCGGCCGCGGGGCCACCCCCACCCAGCACCTGATCTTCCTGGAGGAGACCGAGAGGGCCGGCGCCCCGTACGTGGGCGCCAACTTCGTCGGGCTCCTGCACGCCGGCCCGACCATCGCCGCCGAGGGAACGGCCGCGCAGCGGGCGCGCTGGCTGCCGCCCGTGCTGCGCGGGGACGAGGTGTGGTGCCAGGGGTTCAGCGAGCCGGACGCGGGCTCCGACCTGGCCGCGCTGCGCACGCGCGCCGTGCGCGACGGGGACGACTACGTGATCACCGGATCGAAGATCTGGACCTCGCACGCGGAGGTCGCCGACTGGTGCGAGCTGCTCGTGCGGACCCGACCCGTCGGCGAGGCCTTCCCCAAGCACCGCGGGATCTCCTGGCTGGCCATGCCCATGGACGCGCCCGGGGTCACCGTACGGCCGCTGCGCACCCTCGCCGGGTCGGCCGAGTTCGCGGAGGTGTTCCTCGACGAGGTCCGGGTGCCCGTCGCGAACCGGGTCGGGGACGAGAACGACGGCTGGCGCGTCACCATGGTCACCCTCTCCTTCGAGCGCGGGACGGCCTTCGTCGGCGAGGTCGTGGCCTGCCGCCGCACCCTGGGCGAACTCGCGCGCACCGCGAAGGCGAACGGCCGCTGGGACGATCCCGTCCTGCGGCGCCGGCTCGGGCGGCTGTACGGGGAGTTCGGGGCGCTGTGGCGGCTCACCCAGTGGAACGTCAGCGCGTCCGAGGCCTCCGGCGGGGTGCCGGGCGTCGGCGGCTCCGTCTTCAAGCTCGCCTACTCGCACGCGCGGCAGGAGCTGTACGACACCGCAGCCGAGGTGCTGGGCGCGGACTCCCTCACGCTGGAAGGGGAGTGGGTCCTGGACCGGCTCTCGTCCCTCTCGTACACGATCGCGGCGGGCACCTCGCAGATCCAGCGGAACATCGTCGCCGAGCGGATCCTCGGCCTCCCGAAGGGCCGGTGAGGGCCGTGGACTTCCGGTTGACGCAAGAGCAGCGCGACCTGCGGGCGGGCGTACGGGACCTGCTGGCGGGCCGGTACGGGCGCGAGGCGCTGCGGGCCTCGGTGGACGCGGGCGGGGCCCTGGACCGGGGGCTGTGGCGGGAGCTCGGCGAGGCCGGGTTCTTCGCGCTGCGGCTCCCGCAGGCGCGCGGCGGGGTCGGGCTCGGGCTGCCCGAGGCGGTCCTCGTCTTCGAGGAGGCGGGCCGGGCGCTGCTGCCGGGGCCGCTGGTCGCCACTCACCTGGCGGCGGGCGCGGTCCCGGGGGCGGCGGAGGGGACCGCGGTGGTCACGGCGTTCGACCTGGGGGGCCCGGGCGGCGGGGCGCTGGTGGCCCACCTCGGGGACGCGGACGCGGTGCTCGGTGCGCCGTCGCTCCCTTCGGGTGAGCCGGTGCCCTCGGCGGACCCGCTCACCCCGCTGCACCGGGTGGCTTCGCGGCCGCCGGCCGCCGCGGAGTCGTACCGCGACGAGGGCGCGCTGCTGACGGCCGCCCTCCAGGCCGGCGGCGCGCTGCGCACGGTGGAGCTGGCGGTGCGGTACGGGCGCGAGCGCGAGCAGTTCGGGCAGCCGATCGGGGCCTTCCAGGCGGTGAAGCACCTGTGCGCGCAGATGCTGGTGCGGGCCGAGGTGGCCCGTACGGCGGTGTACGCGGCGGCGGTGACCGCGGACCCGGCGGAGGTGGCCGGGGCCAAGCTGCTGGCCGACGAGGCCGCCGTGCGCAATGCCCGCGACTGCCTCCAGGTGCACGGCGGGATGGGCTTCACGTGGGAGGCGGACGTGCACCTGCACCTCAAGCGGGCCTGGGTGCGCGCCGAGCAGTGGCGGACGGCGGGGGAGGCGGAGGAGCTGCTGGCGGCGGAGCTGGAGTCGGCCTCGACGTAGCTCCCTGTCACCAAAAGGGGGTGGAACGGGAGCGGAACGGGGTACGGTCGGAACGGTCCGGGACGCATGTCCGATTACAGAGAGTTGATATCGGTTTGTGTCCTTGGCCCGGCCCATTGCGGCCCGGACTCGGGGGCCTGCTCCGGTACGCTCCCGGGAATGCGAGCGGCCCAGCAGCGCGAGCGACGCGCAGTATGCACCACGCCTACTCCTTCGCGCTGGAATATGCCCGAAGCGCTTGTTGCGGTGACTGTATGTCAACCATGCTGCTCCGCAAGGGGATCACACTCGGTGATCCCGTCCTGTCGCGAGGCGAAGTGTCCGCCGGTTCGGATGGTGTGAGCGGTGCAGGTGCTTCAGGTACAGCTGGAGGTAGGGCCGGACCCCGCCGAGGTCGGCCGGGCCCGCCGCTGGGCGCGGTCCCGGCTGGCGGGGTCGGGCATCGGGGATGACGAACCGCTCGCCGAGACGCTGATCCTGCTGATCTCCGAGCTGGTCACCAACGCGGTCGTGCACACCGGCTGCCCCGCCGTCCTGCGGATGCTCTTCGGGGAGCCCGGTGTGCGGGTCGAGGTCGCCGACACCAGCGCCCGCGGCCCGGCCCGGCGGCAGGCCGCCGGGGACGACACGGGCGGGCGCGGCCTGGAGTTGGTGGACGGACTGGCCGACCGCTGGGGCTGGCAGCGCGAGGGTGCGGGCAAGCGGATCTGGTGCGAGATCGACCGCGCCGACAAACCTGCGGATTGTCGGCCGACGTGGGAACCGCGCGTGTACCTCTAACGAGGTGTTGACGGTTCGTCAACTGTTGATCACCCTTGTACTCAGCGATTCGTTGCGAGGGGACGCCAAGGGCAGACCTTGACGAGTGCGGGTCGTGGGGTGGCGGCTGCCGTGCCGCGCTCGGGGTGCGCACGACCGTACGCCGCCACCCGCTGGTTCCCGCGCAGCCCTAACCGGGCGGCGTGACCAGTCCCATTTCGTAGGCCTTGATCACCAGTTGGACGCGGTCCCGGGCGTCCAGCTTCGTCAGCAGCCGGGCCACGTGCGACTTCGTCGTCGCCACCGTGATGAACAGGTCCTGCGCGATCTCGCCGTTCGACCGGCCCCGCCCCACCAGGGTCAGCACCTCCTGCTCCCGGCCCGTGATCGCCGGAACGCGCTCGGGGGCGGCCGCCGGGCCCGCGGCGAAGTCGGCTATCAGGCGGCGCGTGACGCCCGGCGCGATCAGGGCGTCGCCCGCCGCGACCACGCGGACGGCGGCGAGGATGTCGTCCAGCGCCATGTCCTTCACGGCGAAACCGCTCGCACCGGCGCGCAGCGCCCCGTACACGTGCTCGTCCTCGTCGAAGGTGGTCAGGATCAGCACGCGGGCACCGTCCGGGCCGGCCGCCGTGAGGCGCCGGGTGGCCTCTATGCCGTCCATCTCCGGCATCCGGATGTCCATCACCACCACGTCGGGGGCGAGCTCGGCGCTCATCCGGACCGCCTCTGCTCCGTTCGCGGCCTCGCCCACGACCTCCAGGTCCGGCGTGTCGGCCATCAGGACGCGCAGCCCCGAGCGCACCAGGGGCTGGTCGTCGGCGAGCAGTACGCGGACGTTGCCGCTGCCGTTCATTCCTTCTCCTCGGGTCGTCCGACCGGAAGGGCCGCCGCCACGCGGAAGCCGCCTCCGGGCTGTGGTCCGGCTTCGAAGCGGCCGTTCAGCAGGGCGGCGCGCTCCCGCATGCCGGTGAGGCCGAATCCGGCGCCGGGCGCGGCGCCTTCCGGGATGCCGCGCCCGTCGTCGGTGATCTCCAGGGCGAGTTCGTCCGGCCCGTACGCGATCTCCACCCGGCAGCCGCCGGCCCGCGCGTGCCGGACCACGTTGGTCAGTGCCTCCTGCACGATGCGGAACGCGGCCAGTTCGATGTCGGAGGGCAGCGGCCGCCGCTCCCCCGACCACGCCACGTCCACCCGTACGCCCGTATCGGCCGCGGCGGCCGCGGCGAGCCGGTCGATGCCGTCCAGGCCCGGCGCGGGCGCCAGCGGCGCGGGCTCGCTGCGGCGCAGGGCGACCAGCGTGCGGCGCAGCCCCGCGAGGGTCTCGCGGCTGGTGGCCTCGATGGCCCGCAGCGCTTCGCGGGCCTGCGCGGGCTGCGTCTCGATGACCCGGCTGCCGACCCCGGCCTGGATGGCGATGACCCCGATGCTGTGGGCGACCATGTCGTGCAGCTCGCGGGCGATGCGCAGCCGCTCGTCGGTGAGGGCCTGCTCGGTGGCGCGGGCCTGCGCCTGCGCGGCGGCCTCGCGGCCGCGCCGTACGGAGTCGCCGATCAGCCAGCCGAGGACCACGATCGGCAGCTGGCTCTGGGCGAGGACGCGGGCGGCGGAGCCCTCCGCGGGCACCGCGAACTGGGCGGTGATCAGCAGCAGGACGGTGATGCCCATGGCCGGCAGGGTCACCCGGCGCGAGCGGGTGGCCGCGACCGTGCCGAGCGCCACCGCGCCGGGCAGCACCATGGCGAGGGTGAGCCCGGGGGCGCGGCCGAGGAAGAGCATCAGGTACGTGCCGAGCAGCATCAGCCCGAGGGTGGTGAGCGGTGCCCGCCGCACCAGGAGGGCGCCGGTCAGCACGCCGACGACCGCGAGGAGCGGACCCACCTCGAAGATCCGGTTCCCGATGCCGAGGGGGACGCGGAACGCGAGGTTCGACAGTACGAGCGTGCCGAGAGCGGCGCCGGCCCAGAGGGCCGCGATCTGCCATCGGAACGGCTGCCGACCCCTGCCGACCTGCCCTGATGAGGTGTCCATGCCGCGACCCTAACGGCGGTCCCACGTACGGACATCCGCCCCCGGGATGCATCCCGGGGGCGGGTGTCGGCCCCGGTGGTAATCAGGCATTCCGGTTTCGAGGACAATTGGGGCGCACTCGACGTTACTCAGCAGTAGGAGCAAGCGCGTGAACCAGGACCGGCGCCGCCAGGCCGAGGACTTCCTGCAGCCTGACGAGCAGTTGATCGCCGTATGTGCCTGCGAACCGGGTCCCGGCGTGCCGAACCCGCCGGAGGAGCTGCTCGCGCCGCCGGAGCCGGCGGCGCTCGGCCGGCGGATCGAGGAGAAGCTCCCGCGCCCCCTCCAGCAGTTCTTCAAGGCGCGCGGGCACGACCCGCGCCGGGACACGGCCGAGCGGACTCCCGACCCGGAGGACGGCAAGGGCATGGAGGGCGGCTGGCAGAGCCAGGCCGGCCGGTTCCTGATCGGCCGCGCCGGCGCGCGCGGCTCGGCGACGGATGTCCTCGTGGTGACGGACCGGCGCTGGTTCGCCCTGACGGACGTCTCGCCGCTGTGGCAGTCGACGCCCGTGATGCGGCAGTACTGGGAGGTCCCGCGGTCGGCGATCACCGTCGTCCGGGCGAACGGGACGGGCCTGCTCCAGAAGGGCCGCATGTACATCGAGTTCGCCGACCTCTCCTGGGTGGCGGTCTCCGCCCTGACCCCGGCCGAGGCCCCCGCCTTCGCCGCCGCCGCGGCCCGCTACCGCTTGGGGTAGTGCGGGCGGGCCGGGGCCGGGCGAGGTGCCCCGGCCGGAGGGCCGGGGCAACCGCCGGGCGGCTCAGGCGGGTTGCTCCGGGGTGGTGGCGGCGATCACCGCGAAGGTGCCGCCCTGGGGATCGGCGAGGACGGCCATCCGGCCCGCCGCCATGTCGAACGCCGGGGCCTTGACGGCGCCGCCGGCCCGCACCGCGGCCGCCTGAACGCCGTCGACGTCGTCGACGGCGAAGTGCGGGAGCCAGTGCGGCGGAACCCCGGTCGGCATCGAGGCGAGGTCCATCATCCCGCCGATGGCCCGGCCCGCGACCGTGAACTCCGTGTACTCCTCGGCGCCCGGCATCTGCGACTTCGCCGTGCCCATCGGCAGTACGGCGGAGTAGAACGCTGCGGCGGCCGCGATGTCACCGGTGCTCAGCTCGTTCCAGATCAGCGCGCCGTGCTCGTTGACGATGCCCGCCCCGGCGAAGGTGCCGTACTGCCAGAGGCCGACGACGGCGCCGGTCGGGTCGGAGACGACGGCCATCCGCCCGAGGTCCATGACGTCCATCGGGCCCACCATCACCGTGCCGCCCGCGTCGGTGACCGACTTGAGGGTGGAGTCGATGGAGTCGGTGGCCAGGTACGTGGTCCACACGGTCGGCGGCATCGGGTCCGGGACCGTCCCGTCCGGGTTGGAGGCGCGCATGATCCCGGCCACAGGCTTGCCCTTGAGGGTGCAGACGGAGTACCCGCCGGTCTCCGCCGGGCCGATCTCCCCCTGCCAGCCGAAGAGGTCGCGGTAGAAGTCGAGGGCGGCCTGCTGGTCGGGGACCATCAGGTCGATCCAGCAGGGGGTGCCGGCCTGGTAGGGGCCGTTCATGTCGGGCACGGATGCCTCCGGGGCTGCCGATGAGGGTTGGACGGCCCCTCCCTACCCCGCCCCCACCCGCCGAATCGGGCCATACGGCTGAACGTGCTCAGAGGACGGCCACCGGGGCGACCGGGGTGCCGACGCCGCCGACGAAGGGCTCCGGCATGGCGGAGAGCAGGAAGGCGTACCGGTTTTCTTCTGCACAGGCTGTGGACAACTTTTCGAGATTCCAGTTCTGGCCCTGGTGCATGCCCATCTCCACCAGGTCCAGCGCGTGCACCGGCAGCCACAGGTTCTCGATCTCCGGGGGAAAGATCTCGAAGGTCAGGGTGTCGTTCGCCACCGCCGCCACGTCCCGCGCGTGGAACCACTCCGGCGTACGGACGGACAGTCCGGGCGACGGGAAGCCGTAGCCGTGCTTGTCGCCCGCCAGGTAGACCTGGATCTGGCCGGTGCGGACCAGGACGACGTCTCCGGGCCGGACCGTGACCCCGCCGAACTCCTCCGCCTCCGCCAGGTCCTCCGGGGTCACCGCGTGGCCTCCCGGCAGCCGGTCCAGGCCCTTCGCGCGGGCCACGTCCAGCAGGACGCCCCGCGAGACGATGGGGGTGGCCTTGTCGATGCCGCTGAACTCGGCGCGTGCGTGCGCGGTGATCGTGGACGCGGGGCGGCCGTTGTAGATGCGGCCCGAGTGCGACACGTGCGTCAGGGCGTCCCAGTGGGTGGCCGACTGGAGGCCCATCGTCACGGCGTCGTCGCTGCACGCCACCGTGCCCGGCCCGAAGAGCTCCTGGTTGATCTGCACCATCGTGTGCAGCGGGTTGATCCGCCCGGGTATCAGCCCCGCCTGCACCCCGTCCTCCTTCAGGGGCAGCGCCAGGGGAATCCGCACACCGGTACGGACCTCGGCGGCCGCCGCCCGGACCACCTCCGCGGTGATCAGGTTCAGGGTGCCGATCTCGTCGTCGGCGCCCCAGCGCCCCCAGTTGTTGACGCGCTTGGCGATGTCGTGGAACTCGGCGGGCAAGGTCATGGCTTCCATCAGCTCCTGGGGTGCGCTGGGGCAACTGAGGCCGACTAGGGCTTGTGCCCGGACATCCGACTGGTCATAGAATCTAACGGACCGTCAGAAAACGCGGGAAGGGGTCGGGCGTGGGGAACTTCTTGGCCGGCAAGGTCGTGGCCGTCACCGGCGCGGGCAGGGGCATCGGGCGGGCCGTGGCACTCGCGGCGGCCGCCGAGGGCGCCAGGGTCGTCGTCAACGACTACGGCGTCGGCATCGAGGGCGGCGAACCGACGAGCGAGATAGCCGACGGCGTGGTGAAGGAGATCCAGGCCGCCGGCGGCGAGGCCGTCGCCGTCGCCGACGACATCTCGACCATGGCGGGCGGCCAGCGCATCGTCGACACCGCCCTCGCGCAGTTCGGCCGTATCGACGGCGTCGTGTGCGTCGCCGGCATCCTGCGCGAGCGGATGCTGTTCAACATGTCCGAGGCGGAGTGGGACCCGGTCGTCGCCACCCACCTCAAGGGCACCTTCACCGTCTTCCGCGCCGCCTCCGCCGTCATGCGCCGCCAGGGCTCCGGCACCCTCATCGGCTTCACCAGCGGCAACCACCAGGGCTCCGTCGCCCAGGCCAACTACAGCGCCGCCAAGGGCGGGATCATCTCCCTCGTCCGCTCCGCCGCGCTCGGGCTGGCCAAGTACGGGGTCACCGCCAACGCCGTCGCACCCGTCGCCCGGACCCGGATGTCGGCCAACGTCCCCATGGAGCTCAAGGAGATCGGCGAGCCCGAGGACGTCGCGGCCCTCGTCACCTACCTGCTCTCCGACAAGGCCGTCGCCGTCGGCGGCGAGAAGATCACCGGGCAGGTCTACACGATCGCCGGCCCGAAGATCGCCGTCTGGGCGCAGCCGCGCGAGCTGCGCGCGGGCTACGCCGAGGGCTCCTGGACCCCCGAGAAGATCGCCGACTTCCTGCCCGGCACGGTCGGCACCGACCCGATGCCGATGCTCGCGCAGCTGGAGGCCATGGCCAAGGCGGCGGCCGCCAAGGACCGCCCCAACGCGTAGGGGAGCCCGGACGACATGGACTTCAGCTTCGGGGCCGAGGACGAGGAGCTGCGCGCCCGCGCCCGCTCCTGGCTCACCGGGCACCTGGTGGGCCCGTACGCGGACGCCCTCGGCCTCGGCGGGCCCGGCAGCGAGCACGAAGGGGTCGAGACCCGGCGCGCATGGGAGCGCGAGCTGGGCCGGGGCGGCTGGATCGGCCAGGGCTGGGAGCTGCCGTCCGGGACGTACGGGCAGCAGCGGCTCTCCCTCACCGGGCAGGTCGTCTGGGCCGAGGAGTACGCGGCGCTGCGCGCCCCCGGGCGGGTCGGCCACATCGGGGAGAACCTCCTCGCGCCGACCCTGATCGCGTACGGGTCCCGGGAGCAGCGGGACCGCTTCCTGCCCGGCATCGCGCGCGGCGAGGAGCTGTGGTGCCAGGGCTACAGCGAGCCGGGCGCCGGCTCCGACCTCGCGGGGATCCGTACCACCGCGGTACGGGACGCGTCGGACGGGCGGTTCCGGGTCAGCGGGCAGAAGATCTGGACCTCGCTGGCCCAGGACGCCGACTGGTGCTTCGTCCTGGCCCGGACCGAACCGGGCTCGCGGCGCCACCGCGGCCTGTCCTTCCTGCTCGTGCGGATGGACCAGCCGGGGCGGGTCGAGGTCCGGCCGATCCGCCAGATGTCGGGGACGAGCGAGTTCAACGAGGTCTTCTTCGACGGGGCGGTGGCGGCGGAGACCGTCGGCGGGGAGGGCGACGGCTGGACCGTGGCCATGGGGCTGCTCGCCCTGGAGCGCGGGGTCTCCACGCTCGTCCAGCAGATCGGCTTCGCGGCGGAGCTGGAGCGGGTGGTGGGGGCCTACGTGGCCGCGGCACCGCAGGGCGCCGGGGACCCCGTACTGCGCGAACGTCTCGTACGGCAGTGGGCCGAGCTGCGCACGATGCGCTGGAACGCCCTGCGGACGCTGGGAACGTCCGGCGACCCGGGTGCGCCGAGCGTGGCCAAGCTGCTGTGGGGCGGCTGGCACCGGCGGCTCGGCGAGCTGGCGGTGGCGGTCCGCGGAGCCGGGGCCTGCGCCGGGCCGGCCGACTGGGCGCCCGGGACCCCGTACGAACTCGGACTCGACGAGGAGCAGCGCCTGTTCCTGTTCACCCGCGCCGACACGATCTACGGCGGCTCGGACGAGATCCAGCGGAACATCATCGCCGAGCGCGTGCTCGGCCTGCCTAAGGAGTCCAGGTGAGAGGCGTCGTGTTCGACGGCAAGCAGGTCCAGGTGGTGGAGGATCTGGAGATCCGCGACCCGGGGCCGGGGGAGGTGCTGGTCGCGATCGCGGCGGCCGGGCTGTGCCACAGCGACCTGTCGGTGATCGACGGGACGATACCGTTCCCGCCGCCGGTGGTCCTCGGCCATGAGGGCGCCGGGGTGGTGGAGGCGGTCGGGTCGGGTGTGACGCACGTGGCGCCCGGCGATCACGTCTCCCTGTCGACCCTCGCGAACTGCGGGGCCTGCGCGGACTGCGACCGGGGCCGGCCGACCATGTGCCGCAAGGCGATCGGGATGCCGGGGCAGCCGTTCTCGCGGGGCGGGAAGCCGCTGTTCCAGTTCGCGTCCAACTCCGCCTTCGCGGAGCGGACGATCGTCAAGGCCGTTCAGGCGGTGAAGATCCCGGACGACATCCCGCTCACCTCGGCCGCGCTCATCGGCTGCGGTGTCCTGACCGGGGTGGGGGCCGTACTGAACCGGGCCCGGGTGGACCACGGGGAGTCGGTGGTCGTCATCGGCACGGGCGGCATCGGGCTCAACGTGATCCAGGGCGCGCGGATCGCGGGCGCGGGCACGATCGTGGCCGTGGACGCCAATCCGGCGAAGGAGGCGGTGGCCCGGCAGTTCGGGGCCACGCACTTCATCGACGCGTCGGCCGTCCCCGACTCCTCGGCGGCGGTGCGCGAGATCCTCCCCACGGGCGCGGACCACGCCTTCGAGTGCGTGGGCAGCGTCAAGCTGATCCGCCAGGCCGTCGACCTGCTGGACCGGCACGGGCAGGCGATCCTGCTCGGGGTCCCCGGCTTCAAGGAGGAGGCGTCGTTCACGGTCTCGTCCATGTACCTGGACAAGACCATCATGGGCTGCCGGTACGGCTCCTCCCGCCCGCAGCGGGACATCGCCCTCTACGCGGAGCTCTACCGGCAGGGCCGGCTGCTGCTCGACGAACTGGTCACCGAGACCTATCCGATCGAGGACTTCGCGAAGGCCGTGGACGACGCGCAGCACGGGCGGGTGGCACGGGGAGTGCTCACGTTCTGACGCGGACGACGCGAAGACCCCGCCTCCGGCCGGAGGCGGGGTCGTACCTGTTCTTCGCG